>CAYQDO010000001.1:0-71875 GCA_964416365.1 uncultured Muribaculaceae bacterium
TTCTTGCTACTTTACCATCAAACATATCTAATAATCCAGATATCATTAAACACATTAAAGCTAAAAAAGAATGGCCACTAAAAGCAAAGCCTATTCCAGTAACTGCTGAGCAGACGCTTAAATACGTTAAGATTACCGTATAATCATAAATACCTATCATTAAAACTTCACCTACTACATTAATTCCTTAATATTATAACATTATTTTTACTAAAACAAAAGAGAAAGTATTCTAGCTTTCTCCTTCTTTTAACATTGTTGTAATGAAAATTCCATATCCGGTGGTAGGATTATCAAGAATTACATGCGTAACTGCTCCATATATTTTGTTATCTTGGATTATTGGACTACCACTCATACCTTGAACGATGCCACCAGCTGCTCTAATTAATCCTTCACTAGTAATTCTAAAATGAATATTTTTAACACTGTTATTCTTTTCAATACCATCAATATATATTTCATATGGTTTTACTTCTTCTTTTTCTAAAACAGTATATATTAAAGCTGGTCCAATTGTTAAAGTATCTGCCGTACCTACTTCCATGGTTTGATATTCGGATAAATTGTCTGTATAAATACCATATATTCCCTTGCTAGTATTCTTAATAACATTGCCATATATGGTATTTGAATAAAACTTGGCATTCTTTGTTCCGGCCACTCCGATGCTGCTTCGTTCAATTTTAGTAACTAAGCTTTTGAATATTTTACCACTTTTTACTTCGATCATATGACTACTATTACTTTCGATTATTTCATGGCCTAAAGCTCCATAGATTTTTGTTTCAGGATCTATATAAGTCAGTGTTCCAATACCTGTCACAGTATCCTTAACATATAATCCGGTTTTGTAAGTATTATCAGCGTATATTAGTTCAAAAGGTATTTTATAAATTTTTCGGTTTCTTCTAATCGTAAGATTTACTTTATTATTTTGGACGTTCTCTTCAATGGCCGCCACTAGTTCATCAATAGTATTAACTTCTGTGTTATTTACTTTAATAATACTGTCTCCTACTTTGATGCTATTTCGATTAAATCTATTATCAATTTTATAAAATCCAATAACGATTATGCCATCGTTTTGGATTTCAATTCCTAAAGTTTTACCACCCGGTATGACATATTCTGAGTACGCAAAAACATTTAGGGGAACTAATAACAACATTAAAAGTATTAAAATCTTTTTCACAATATTCACCCTAATATTAGTGTGGTTTATTTATAAATAAAAAAAGAACCAATTATTGGTTTTCTTCTGGTTTAAAATCTTCAAATTCACCATTTTCGGTTCTGATTTTATTAACTGATTCTAAAGCTTGATTTAGTTTATCTTCACATACCTTAACTAGTTTCATAGCTTCAGTATACTTTGCAATGGAAGCTTCTAAATCAATATCGCCATTTTCTAATTCTTTGACAATTTTTTCCAAATCCGTCATAAGTTCTTCAAACTTCTTTTTTTCCATTTTTTACCACCTTTTCTATTTTTGCTTCTAGTTCCCCTTGATGTAATTTGATATTAACTATATCGCCTTTATTTATATCTTTAGCACTTTTTATAATCTTATCTTGAGATTTTACAACACTGTATCCTTTACTTAAAATACTAATCGGATTTAATAGTTCAAGTTTACTTAATAATAAGTTAAATTTATTTTTGGAATCATCAAGCAAGCTTCCTGGATTATTTAATGTGTAATTTTGTTTTATATATTCTAATTTATTTAAATTATACTGTAAATTATTGGTAATTATGGTATTAAGTAAATTAACTAAATTAGTTAGTTTTTCTTCTTTTTGTTCATAGACAGCTAGCGGACTTTTTAAAACATAGCTGCTTTTTAAATTATCTAATTTACTTTTATTGGCTTTTAATAAATGATTTATTAAATTCGTTGTTCTTATCTGGTATTGATTAATAAGTACTTTTAAATCCGCAATATTCGGAACAGCTATTTCTGCTGCACCGGTTGGAGTTGGGGCTCTTAAATCGGCCACAAAATCAGCAATAGTAAAATCAATTTCATGACCTACAGCGCTAATAACTGGGATGCTAGAATTAAATATAGCATAAGCTACTATTTCTTCATTAAAGGCCCATAAATCTTCAATTGATCCTCCACCACGACCAACTATTAATACATCTAAATCATGTTTATTAGCTTCTTCAATTTGTTTAGTTATCTCAAATTTGGCTAGTTCTCCTTGCACCTGACAAGGAAATAAATATGTTTCACATAATGGATATCTTCTTTTTATGGTACTTAAAATATCTTTTATGGCTGCTCCAGTAGAAGCTGTAACAATGCCAATTTTTGTTGGATATTTTGGAATGGATTTCTTGTGTTCTTCGTTAAATAAACCTTTAGCTGCTAGTTCTTTCTTTAAGGCTTCATATTTTAAATATAAGTTGCCTACTCCATCTTCTTGCATGCTTTCTACATAAATCTGATATGAACCAGTGGCTTCATAGATACTTATGCGTCCTTCTACTAGAACCTTCATTCCATCTTCTGGTACAAAGGTAAGACTTTTCGTATAATGCTGAAACATCACCGCATTAATTCTACTTTCTTCATCTTTCAAAGTAAAATATAGATGTCCCCGATTAGGTCCTTTATAATTTGATATTTCACCTTTTAATAATACACTTTGAATATTTGAATCGGTATCAAATTTATTTTTTAAATAACGATTTAAAGTTGTAACCGTAATATATCTTTTTTCCATTACTCATTAATTATCCTATCCAATACAGCATTAATCATTTTTCGGACAGAATCATCACTGTATTTTTTAGCAAGCTCAATAGCTTCATTAATTACTACTACCGCAGGAGTATCAGTATATTTAATTTCGTAGATAGCCATTCTTAAAATAGCTGCACCGGTAGCATCTAAACGATTAATAGTCCAGTTCTGTAAGTACTTATTAGCTATAGAATCTAATTCATCGCCATAAGTAACTACCCCATAAACCATTTCTTTAACGAATTCATTTTCGATTTCCACGTTTTCTTTAATAACATCATCGATAGTATATTCTACATTATTATTCTTATATAAAGATATTTGGTATACAATAGTCATTATTTTTTCTCTAAGTTCACTTCTTGTTAAAGTCATCAATATCACCTTATATCATTATAACAAAACAATAGTTATTATGCTATAACTTTTTTAAGACAAAAAAAATGAACCAAACATAACGAATCATGTTTGGTTCAGTACCCAAGGAAATAACGAATCATTTCTTTGGGTAAACTTAATATAACAAATTATAATATATATGTCAACACTTTTTTATTATTTTTCTTTAAGTTCTACTAAAATCTTTAAAGCCTCTATAGGAGTAATATTTAAAGGGTCAATAGTTTTTAAATATTCTCTTAATTCATCTTTAACAGGTAAAGCAAAGAATAGCTGTTCTTCTGCTACTTTTTTCTTATTATTTGAATTGCTTTCATAAGTTCTTAAAATATCATTTGCTCTATCAATAATCTCTTTTGGCATTTTAGCTAAGGCGGCAACATTAACGCCATAACTTTTATCAACAGCCCCATCTTTAATTTTATGTAAGAAAATAAGTTTACCATTTTCTTCTGTAGCACTAACGTGAATATTTTTAACACTTGCTATTTTTTTGCCAATTTCGGTAATTTCGTGATAGTGAGTGCTAAATAATGTTTTACAACCAATACGAATATTAACATATTCTAGAATAGCTTCCGCTAAACTCATACCGTCATAAGTAGCAGTACCTCTACCTAATTCATCAAAAAGGATTAAACTATTTTCAGTAGCATTAGTAACCGCATTGCGAGCTTCAAGCATTTCTACCATAAAAGTAGATTCTCCGCTTACTAAATCATCTGAAGCTCCTATTCTAGTAAATATTTGATCAAAAATGGGCAAGCTTGCATAATCAGCAGGAACAAAAGATCCTATTTGGGCTAAGATTATAGTAATTGCTAGTTGTCTCATATAAGTACTTTTACCACTCATATTGGGTCCAGTAATTAATAATGTACTGATATTTTTGTCCATTAAACAATCATTTTTTACGTATACAGTATTTCCAACAATACTAATGACTGGATGAAATCCATTTTTAATGTCCACTATATGTTCATCATTAAAAGTTGGTCTTATAAATTTGTTTTGTTCACTTACAACTGATAGAGACACGATAGCATCTAAATAACCAAGTACTTTGGCGGTATTTTTTAAACTTATAGTGTTTGCTTTTAATGTTTCTCTTATGGCACTGAATAGTTCATACTCTAAATCAATTATTTTTTCTTCAGCATTTAATACTAGAGCTTCTTTTTCTTTAAGTAATGGGGTTATAAAACGCTCACCAGTTGTTAAAGTTTGTCTTCTTTCCCAACCAAATTCTGGTTTGACTTTATCAAGATTACCTTTACTAACTTCAATATAGTAACCAAATACTTTGTTAAATCCTACCTTTAAGTTTGCGATACCGGTTCTTTCTCTTTCTTCTTTTTCTAGTGAAGAAATAAATTGTTTTCCACCACTCCGTATATTTTTTAATTCATCTAATTCAAAGTTATAACCCCTTTTTATTAAATATCCTTCTTTAAGACCGACAGGTGGTTCTTCATAAATAGCTTTTTCTAATAGATCATATAATTCTTTATGAATATCAAAATTCAAAACAAGACCAGTTTGCTCTACTTTATCTTTCAATTCTGGTAATACTTTTAAGGATTTCTTAATCTGTAAAACATCACGAGCATTCAAAGACCCACAGACAACTTTGCCACATAGTCTTTCTAAGTCATATACTTCATAAAGTAATTCTTGAATTTCTGATTTTAAAATAAACTCATTATTTAAGATTTCTATGTAGTCTAAACGTTTTTTTATCTCATTTTTATCTTTTAAAGGATTCATTAAAAAATCTTTCAAAGTTCTTGAACCCATCGCTGTCTTACATTTATCTAGCAACCAAATTAAACTATATTGTCTTTCTTTTAATCTTAAAGTTTCAAATAATTCTAAATTACGAATCGTATGGGCATCCATTAATAGATATTCGTTATTATTTTTTATATTAATATCACTAAAATGAGATATGTCTTTTAATTGCATCGCAATTAAATAATAAAATAGATGTTGTATCCCTTTAATGACTTTTTCATCACTAATGTTTTGTACTAATGATATTTCTTTATCGTAGAATTTATCATTAATTGTAATATTTATTTGATAATTGTTTCTTATAACATTTAATAATTCTAAATTAAAAGTGTTTTCTAAAATAATTTCTTTTAAATTTAAATTTAAAACTCTATTTAATAATTTAGTTTCTTCATGGGTAACTAATTCACTGTTGATATTACCAGTTGAAATATCAGCATATGTTAAAAGATAAGCATATTGTAAATCAAGAATACTGCCTAGATAGTTAAAGTCACTAGAATCTAAAAATTCTAAATCAACCATAGTTCCTTTACTTATTACCTGAGTGACTTCCCTTTTTACCATACCTTTGGCAAAACGAGGATCTTCTACTTGATCACAAATCGCTACTTTATATCCCTTATTAATTAATTTTTCAATATACATTTTAACAGAATGATGCGGAACTCCGGCCATAGGTATTCTTTCTTTTAATCCCGCATTCTTACCAGTTAAAGTAAGTTCTAATTCTCTAGAAGCATTTATCGCATCTTCAAAAAATAATTCATAAAAATCCCCAACGCGATAAAAAAGAAATTCTTCTTCATAATTCTTTTTAATATTTAAGTATTGTTGCATCATCGGACTTAATTCATTGTAGATTACTTCTGATTTTTTCATTAAAAACACCTAAGATTATTATATCATAATAAAAGAAAAAACCGAGTATTTATCGGTTTATAAAGTTTTTTTTCTTTGAATATTTAAAGCTTCTTCTACTGAAATTGGAATTAAATCCATTTCTTGTTGTTGATATACATAAATATAATCTTTTAAAGATAAATTATTTATACCTCTTGTTAATAATACTTCTAAATCTAAACGACTGATTTTATATAACTCTTGCCAACTAACAGTTTCGTCATTCTCTAATATTTTATTATTATCAATATCCATTAATATTGATTTCTTATTTTTAGTAATAATTTGGTACATACTTGATTCTACAGGATTTAAATCGGACAATTCTTCTTTTGTTAAAAGTTTAATAAAGAAATAATTACGCTTACGCATTTTAAAAACATTTTTACTTACTTCTTCAAGTTCAACAACCCAAGTGGGATATAATTCTAACATTTCTGAGGTTTGTGGCAACAAATAGTAATCACAACCTAAACGTGATTCAAATAACGCATCACGACGTTCGCTAAAACTATCACCAATTATTAAAATACTTTTTTCTGATAAAAATAGGCTTTCTCTATCAACACTACTTGGTAATATACTAATAACATTGTAGTTTTTTTTATTTAATTTACGAATTAAATCATATTCTAATAGTTGTAAGAACCTTGGCTCAAAGTCTGGCTGTTCTTCATAGTATTTGCCATTTTCTAATAAATGAAAAGTTCTGATTTCAATTTTAGTAAAATCAACATTAGCAACTATAGCTGGGTCAACTTCATACAATAATTCTTTATGTTTTGAATTACAATAACCGGCATATTCATCAACAGATGTTTTCTTAAACGATCCAATGGTTAAAATAGGTTCTAAAGCTACCGTTTCCCCATCATTTTTAGACTTAATAACGAACTCGTTATCATATAAAGTAAAGTCTTTTATAAATATTTTTTTAGCATCAGATATTGATATAAAATATCGAGTTGATTTTTCATTCATTTTCTCGCCTCCAAATTTTCTAATATTTGTAGTGTTTCTTCAAAACTGGATACTCCTCTTATAATTATATCATATTTTTGTTCTTTAGCATACATGACAGCTTCTTGATAATTTTCATTAGGAACTATAAAAATATCGGCTTTATTTTTAACAGCTCCTGCTAATTTATATTTTACGCCACCAATTTCTCCTACTGTTCCATCTAGAGCAATCGTTCCAGTCCCAACTATTTTGTATCCTTTAGTAATATCTTCTTTAACTAAAGCATCATAAATAGCTAAACTTAGTAATAATCCTCCTGAAGGACCACTTTCCGAGGCTTTCGAATCAATCGTTATTTTAACATCAGAATCTATTTCATAAAATGTTGTAGCCGCTAAACCAATTAAAAGTGTTTCTTCTTCTTGATAGATTTTTGCACTAGTTTTAATTTCTTTATTTTCTCTTTTAATATCTAATGTTATTTCTTCATTTTCCTTTTTAGTATTAATATATTCTTTTAAAGTTTTAATATCCTGATAAGTAATATCATCGTATTTTAGAATTTCATCACCAATTTTAATATCTCCTGTACATTTTTCATCAACATAGATGATATAATTTTTAATATTTTTTACCGTAAAAGGGGTATTACTAGCTTTGTAAGCTAAATACGTAGCACTGTTAATTGATTCTTCATAATATAGCTTATCTCTTTTCATCGAATCTTGAATTGTTTCTGAATCATTATAAGTTATATCTTCATTTTTAACCAGTTCCCAACTCGGAACAATTTTAGCAATTAAATAAAAAGGTAGTTTACCTTTAACCATGCCAACATAGGCCATATTAAATGAACCCTTAGCTTGATCATTATTAACATTTTCAACATGAATTCTTTTCGTAATATTGATACTTCCACCCGGTTTATAAATACTGTAATTTGTTTCAATATTAAAACTTACTAAAAGAATAGTTAAAAATATTAAAAAAGATAAATTGTTTTTAATATATTGTTTAATTTTTTCATAAAGTTTATCAGTCATTGGTTGCTTGCACCTCTATTTAAATTATAGCAAATAGAAGGAGATATATGATAAAGTTCTTAAAAAATGTGTCAATAATTTTACTTATAATTTTAACTATCATAAAAAGACCAACAATAACTACCGCAATTATCGAAGCAATTAATATATGGATTACTAATATATTTCCATCTTTATTTCCAATTCTAATAATAAGTGATCTAATTATCAGCACTGATCTAATTAATATTATTACTAATATTATCGGACCTTTTTTTTCTAAATTATTTAAAGTTAGTAAATATAGCTCCTATGTATTTATAATGAGTCTGTTAAGCGGTTGCCCTAGCAATGCTAAATATACTAAGGATTTATTAGATTATAATTTAATTAGTAAAGAAGAAGCTATTAAAGTATTATCTATGTCTCTTTTATACAATCCAATATTAATTTTAACTATTACCAGTTATTTAAATAAAGAAGACTCTTGCTTTATCATTATAGCCAATATAATAATAAACATAATTATTGGGATTATAAATCGCAAGTTTTATTGTCAAGTTAAACACAATGAAAAAATGTTAAACCGAAATTTTAATCTAATTTCTTCTATATCTAAATCTATAGATACATTAATGTTAGTATTAGGCTCTTTAGCATTATTTATTGCTCTATCATCTATTATTCCTTATAGTCATCCTTTGCTAGATGGAATATTTGAAATAACCAATGGCATTAAAGAAATAGTCTTTATTGAAAACTATAACTATCAACTATTATTTACCGGCATCCTTATGTCTTTTGGGGGCTTCAGTATTCAAACCCAAATAAAAAGTATTCTAAAAGATTATAACTTAGAATACAGTTTATTTTATAAATCAAGAATTATTCATCTAGCTTTATTTATATTAACTTTGTACCTGAAAGTGATATTTAGTATCATTAGTTAAATTCGTAATCTGAAAGTTAATATTTTTCTTATAAACATAGCTTAAATGAATACCAAAATCTTCGCCATCTTCATTTAAAACCGGTAAATCAATTCTTAAAGAACAATGATCAGTACCACAATTTTGTTTATAGGTTCCATAACCTTCATATAAAAATGGTGTCTCTCTTAAATATCTCTTACTACCCCTACGATAACCAACAATATTGACTTGTTCAGTATCAGAGTATCCATAAGAATAATATAGTAAATAGCCAATATTTTCGCTAGTATTTAAAGAATCGTATATCAGCTTTAAGCAATGCCCTTCTCCATTTCGCAGTGAAGAAGATGCAGGTATAACCGATAAAACCGTATCTTTACGATCTGGCATCGTCGCGCCATCATTACATGAAGCTATTCCTACTAAACCTAAATCAATAAAATCATTTTCAATTTCTTTAATTATATTAGCTTGATTCATAAGTAATGTCGAAGTAATTCTACTTCTTTCATCTTCATTACGGACCGTAATTAAAACCGATATTAAAAATATTAAAATGATTGAAATTAAAGTAACTCCGACAATAATTTCCACTAAAGTCATTCCCTTATTATTCTTTATCATTTTAATACCTCTTTGACTTTTTGTTCATGAATCTCAATTTGAACTCTTTGAGTTAAAAATAGCATAAAGATAATATTGATATAAAATGAACCACCATAACTTAAGAATGGTACTGGTACTCCAGTTAAAGGAATAAAAGCCATGATTCCTAAAAAATTGACTAATAAATGTAATAAAATAAATGCAAAAGTTCCATAAGCAATAATTGAGCCCCGAAGACTATTAGCGTTTTTAGCAATTTTTAAAATACGATATAACATAATTAAATATAATATTAGAATAATGATTCCACCAATGGCACCCCATTCTTCAACAACAACCGGAAAAATGAAATCCGTATAAGCTTCTGGTAAGTATAAATATTTTTGCGTAGAATTTCCTAATCCAGCACCGGTTAAACCACCATTACTGATTGCAATAAAACCGTTACATACTTGATACCCAGTTTTTTCCGTGTATCTAGTACATGGATTTCGATAAGTTAAACGGCTATTTTGTTCAGCTGTTAGATGCCCACCAAATACTAGAATTGCAAAACAAGCAATTACGGTAATAACTCCCGCAATTTTTAGACCTCGAACTTTTTTGTTATTAAAAGGTAAAGCCATAAATATTAAAAATGCTATTCCCCCTATTATACAAGCTGTTCCTAAATCAGGCTGTAAAATAGTTAATCCACAAATTAATAAAATAAAAATAAAAGGCACAATAATTTTATTGACAGAAAAGCTCTCACTGCGAGATATTTTATCAAGACTTACTGCTAAAAAAACGATAATAATTGATTTAGCAAACTCACTTGGCTGAAAAGAAAAGAATCCCAAGTCATACCAACTACTTGCACTATTAGTAATAGTTCCATATGGAAATAAACCTATCAAGGCAAGGACAATAAAGATAATTCCTACCGGACCCCAAAATTTATATTTTTGCGTAGGATAAAATAATACAAAAAAACCAAATATCCAACTAGCAATAATAGCATATAAATGTTTAATAAAATAATGTCGTTCTGATACTCCATTATAAAGCACTGCGGTAATACTAGAAGCACTAAAAATCATAATCAGACCAAAAATAGTAAAAAGTACCATTAGAAAAAAAAGCGTTTTGTCAATCTTTTTTAATTTAGCCTTCATAATTCCACCTAATTATAATAATACCATATAAAAAACATATTTAAAATATTTGTTTTTTAAATATGTCAATTAATCTTTGGTAAATTGCGCTATTCTTTTTTCTAATTTATTACTTCTTCTAAATTTTAATAAATAATAAGTAGTAAAGACTAATATGAGTACTACAACTAATACTATAATTACAATTATTAGTTTTTCTTTCATTACTCCTCCTTATTAATTAAAGACTTCGCAATTAAATTAAATATTTTATAATCAGGCCATTTTTGATTGTTGATAGTTAAAACTTCTCCCTTAAAAGTGGTATTATCGATATCATTATAATTAAAACGATTACTAATCGTATAATCAATATTATTTTGTAAAATATTTTTAATATCATATAAAAAATAATATTCTCTATTAAAATGGATACTATAATTTAATATAACATTTATATCTTTACAAAACTTCTTTAAATACTCTAAATTAATACGAGAATTTTTTAAATCCAAGGCATCATTAGTAATAATATAAAATACTGTATTCATTTTTTTTAGTAAAGATTCATTAAAACTATTTAAGACATGATTAGTATCAAAAAGAATCACATCATAAAGTAAATAAGCTTCTGATATAAGTCCATCTATACAAGAAAAAGTTATTTCTTTAGCTTCCTCAATACTATCTGGAGCAGAAAGAAAATCAATGTAATTGTTATATTTAACTATATAATCCTTTATATCTGGAAACTTTTCTTTACTAAATTCTTTATAATAATCATAAATTGTTTTTCGAGACTTTTTATTTAAAGCTACGGCTATTCCACCATTAAATAAATCAGTATCTACAATTAAAACCTTTTTCTTTTGATTAGAAATTGTTCCTGCTAAATTTAATATAAAAGTAGTTTTACCAACGCCACCTTTACCTGAAAATACACTTGCTACTTTACTCATCTTGTACCTCTTTTATTATTATATTTTCACCATCTTTGTGGCCAATAAAATTAACATCACATCGATAATAATTTACTCCAATTAATTTTCCAAAAAAACTGGTATAAGGATGGCTATTAGAAATTGTTAAATCTCCATCCTCTTCATTATATTGTACGGTTAGTACGTCTGTTGATATTTTATTTTTTTCAAAAAATTCTTTAATATCCTCATAATAATCATCTTTAGAATATGTTAAAGTATCTTTGATAATTTTCTTAGTAGTTAATTCTACTCTAGTATTTTGAATAAACATTAGGGCAAAATCAAAGATAAATGCTATAATCAGCATAAAAATTGGAATCAATATAACAAAAATCCATTGATTAACCTTATACTTATGCATCTTTAATACTTCCTACCTATTCTAAAATGAATTATATCATATCTTTTTTTAGAATTAAAGCTATTCTTAACTAACCCTAAAAGGATTAGTTAATGAACCTTCTCCGGTAACGATAGTCGATGATGAAATATTAATTACTGGTCTTAAATATGTTAATCGATCTATTCGATTACTATATAGTTTTCCACTGTCTCCTACATAAAAAATATTTGGTAAAAAATCATCATCATACATGACGTAAGATGTCATAGTCCAATTGTATCTATTAATATATAAATAATTATATGAATTATCTATATCATAAACTAATCCTGCCATCAATGCTTCATCTGCCGTTAATAATCCTACTGGATATATTAATGCGCCATTACCTTTACTCTCATCATTTACCGTAAAACGATCATTTTTGAAACCACAATGTAGAGTAGGTTTTACAGTATAAAACGATAGTCTAAAATGAGCAGCATATCTAGTATCAATTTCTGCACCATACCCAGGACCAGTTGCTTCTCCTCCTATTTCACTTTGTAGTTGGCGATCATTACAAAACAAAGTATCAACTATTTCATTTTCAAAAGATTGATTTAATATATTTGTCTCATACCATGTATCTAATTGTATTTTAGTATTACTTGAAGTTTCATTTCTTACTGCTTCTTCTCTTGACGTTGATGCACTTCCGTTCTCTCCACCATACATATAGCCCAAATATTTAACATCATCATTATAATCACTCCAAGAAAATTTATCATAAAGCTTAGGATTTGTTCCAACATCATTCATAGTTTCATATTGATTGAATTCTTCTTCTGTACCATTATATATTAATCTAATAGAGCCATCACCATTAATACGAATGATTTTCCATTGAAAGCCACCAAATAAAAGATTGTTATTTAAATATTCTTTATCTCCACGATAATAATAACTTACTCCATAGTCGTCAACTGTTGCATATAGACCATTTTCTACAGTAGCTACCGATTTTATAAGACTTCCTTCTTCACCAGTTTCCGGCAATAAAACATATGTGCTTTGAGAAACAGCTACCTTTGAAAAATCAGGATTACCTTTTGCTCTGATGGTTATTTCTCCACCATCTTGAGATAATATTTTGTTTTTTAAACAGTTTTCTTCTTTGCATGGATCGACATATGTTTCAACTGTAATATAAGCATTGATTTCTTTTTCTTTATCATCATCTTGAATATATGGGGCATTTAAAAAATAAATCTCTAAGGTATAAGTATGAATTTTACTTCCACCCGTTGGTGAAGTAAATATACCATGACCTAGACTTATTATTTTAGCTCCAGTTCCGATATTATTTAAATTATCGGTATCGGGAATTACAGCTCCATTATTACTAGTGTTCTCACTTATTAATTTATATTTTATAGCTGATTCACTGAAAGTATTAGATTCTACTACTAGATTAACTTGATAATTCATATCAAAAGGTGTTGTATTATCTCCGGTTATAGTAAATATTTTAATGCTTACTGGATCATTAGTAGGAATTATGTTATTTACTTTGATATTTGCCCCACCATTATAAGCAATTTTCATTTTACCGCCAGAAATAGTAATCGTATCTATTGTTTCAGCATCTTCAAAATTAGCTGTAAAATAAGCATAAGAAATCCCAATTGACACTAATAAAACAATAAAAATTCCTAATAAAATTATAACTGTTTTTTTAATCATATACATCCCTATTATAAGTCTAGCATTTTTAAATTTTTATTACAATAAAAAAGTTTTGAATTTTAATTCAAACTTAAATTACTCGAAATGGATCAGTCGTTGTCCCTGTTCCTGATACTATAGTATCAGAGGTTAGTGAAATACTGGCGCGAACTCCGTTGGAGTAATTCACGGCGTTATTGCCTAAATATCCAGGCAAGTAAACAAAGAAAACGTATGCATTGCCACCTGAACTGCCCGGTGATAAAAGCCACCAGTTTTTGCTTGTATATAAATAATTTGTTGTATTAGTTTTACCATTCACTAATCCCGCCAAGGCGGCTTCATCAGCAGTTATTAATCCGATTGGATAGGTTAATGCTCCATTTCCTATTGTTGTATCTGCTGAGGTTGTAAATCGATCATTTTTTAAGCCACATTTTAAAGTTGGAGTTTTATAATCAATTAAACGATAATACGCCGCATAATTTATATATACTCCTGTATTACCATGTCCTGGGCCAGTTGCTACGCCTCCTACTTCACTTTCAAGTTGACGATCGTTACAAAATAAGTTATTTACCACTTGTGATTCAAATGATTTATCAGATATATTTGTTTGATACCAGTTGTCTAAGACAGTTTTGACATTTGTTGATGTTTCATTATATGTTGCAACTACTGAGGTTGTACCATTTCTTACTGTTGATGCTACGCCATTTGCTCCGCCATACATATATCCCACATATTTAGCATCATTATTATAAGTAACATTCCAAGCTGATAAATCTATTTGAGTATTTTCACCAACATCATTCATTGTTTCATTTTGATTAAATTCCTCTTCTGTGCCATTATAAATAAGTCTGATTGAACTATCACCATTAATACGAATGATTTTCCATTGAAAGCCACCAAATAAAAGATTGTTATTTAAATATTCTTTATCTCCACGATAATAATAACTTACTCCATAGTCGTCAACTGTTGCATATAGACCATTTTCTACAGTAGCTACCGATTTTATAAGACTTCCTTCTTCACCAGTTTCCGGCAATAAAACATATGTGCTTTGAGAAACAGCTACCTTTGAAAAATCAGGATTACCTTTTGCTCTGATGGTTATTTCTCCACCATCTTGAGATAATATTTTGTTTTTTAAACAGTTTTCTTCTTTGCATGGATCGACATATGTTTCAACTGTAATATAAGCATTGATTTCTTTTTCTTTATCATCATCTTGAATATATGGGGCATTTAAAAAATAAATCTCTAAGGTATAAGTATGAATTTTACTTCCACCCGTTGGTGAAGTAAATATACCATGACCTAGACTTATTATTTTAGCTCCAGTTCCGATATTATTTAAATTATCGGTATCGGGAATTACAGCTCCATTATTACTAGTGTTCTCACTTATTAATTTATATTTTATAGCTGATTCACTGAAAGTATTAGATTCTACTACTAGATTAACTTGATAATTCATATCAAAAGGTGTTGTATTATCTCCGGTTATAGTAAATATTTTAATGCTTACTGGATCATTAGTAGGAATTATGTTATTTACTTTGATATTTGCCCCACCATTATAAGCAATTTTCATTTTACCGCCAGAAATAGTAATCGTATCTATTGTTTCAGCATCTTCAAAATTAGCTGTAAAATAAGCATAAGAAATTGAGATAGATACTATCAGTATTAAAATCAAACCTAACAAATATAAAATAATTTTATTTTTCATATTTACCACTAGTATAATCATATCATTTTTCAAACTCAAAAACAATAAAAAAAGAGCTTACGCTCTACTATAATATTTACCATCTCTAGTAGTTACAATTATCTTTTCACCATTATTTATAAATAGTGGAACTTTAACTACTAATCCTGTTTCAATGGTAGCATCTTTCATGGCATTACTTGTCGTATTACCTTTTACAGCATCAGATGTTTCTATTATTTCGTATTCGATTTTTTCTGGTAGATTTATGCCAATTATTGCATTATTATACATTTGAATTTCAAGTTCTAAACTTTCTTTTAAATAAGAAATTTGATCTTCTAAAGTTTCTTTAGGTATTTCTAATTGCGAATAATCTTCAGTATTCATAAATACATACATATTTCCTTGATTATATAAATATTGCATATTTAATTTATCAACATGAGCCTTTTCTAATTTAATATTAGTATTAAAAGTATCCTCAACTATTGATCCTGTTCTTAAATTTTTATACTTCATACGAACAAAAGCTGGTCCTTTACCTGGTTTAACATGTTGAAATTCAAGGATTAAACATAAATTACCTTCGATAATAACAGTCATGCCATTTTTTACATCATTAATATTTATATTCATAAGTTATCACCTATTTCTTTTCAATAAAAGTTTGTGTTTTATTACAATTTTTACAGAATTTTTTTATTTCCAAACGATCTGGAGTTTTAGATTTGTTCTTTTCAGTTGGTCTGATAAAAAAACCACATACTGAACATTTTAATTCTAAATCATTTCTATTTTCAGTTTTTTTCTTACCCATTTCAGTTCTTCCTCCTTCTTTTGACCTTAGTATTATAGCACAGTAAACCACCTAATATCAAGAATATTTCCAGACATAAACGATTTTCTCTAGTAAATTATAATCATTACATTTTAGGCAAATTGTACTACCTGGATTCTTAATATCTTTGCAACAATTATCGTTATAAGGAAAATCTTTCATTTTATAGTATGTAATCATACTAAATACTAGAAATATCATAATTAGAATGCTTAAAAAAGTTTTGCTATTCATTTTATCACCACCCTAACTATACTAAAATTTTGAGTATTTTTCAATCAAAATAGTCTACAAACAAATTAGTAATTTCTTTTGATACTCTTGAATTTATGGGGTATCTATAATTATTATTATTGTCATTTTTATAACTTATATTGGGACTTACTATCGCTATTGATATTTGGGGATTTTCAAAAGGAGCATACATAACATAAGAAGTTGTGAAAGTTTCTGTATCGACATTACCATCTAAATCAGTATCTAAATAAGAATCAGCAGTACCAGTCTTACCAGCTGATGTAAATTTATGATTGGTATAACTATAAGCAGTCCCAGTAGCATTAACAACTCTAAAACCTTCTCTTATGCGGTTTAAATATTTTAAATCTATTGGGGCCTTATTTAATACTTTACTTTGTTTTTCATAATAGATACTGCCATCTTCATTTAATACATATTTTAATAAGGATGTTTCTTTTCTTTTACCAGTAGCGATGGTATTAATATATTGAATTAATGATATTGGTGTATAAGTGTCAAAATGTCCGACCGAGATATTTAATAGTTGATCTGGCGTATATTCAGTACCTTTTTGACCGGATATTTCTTTAGATAAATCAATACCAGTTAAAACTCCTAAGCCATAGGCTGCTAATACTTTGCGATATTCTTCAAAATAATCCTTTGTTACGTTAAGTTTAATACCTGGTTTATATTTTTCACCGGTTAAACCAATAGCAATTAAATATTGAAAGGTATTACTAGACATTTTCAAAGCATTAATATCATTGATAACTCCTATTTTAGTCCAAGAACATTTATCTTTTCCCCCGTATAATCTAATACAACGATCTTGGATTTTAGTATTTTCATTAATAAGGTTATTTTTATATCCAACACTAATGGTTGCTCCTTTAACAACACTACCTAAATTATAGGAATTTAAAACATTATAATAAGAATAATCCAAAAATGTTTCATTTTCTTTGATTTTTTTGCCTATCAAAGACAGAATAGATCCATCCTGAGGATTACTGACCATAATATAACTTTCACCATAATATTTTGAGTTTAAAGCTTTTTTGGCATTAATCATTTCTTTTTTTAATATTTCTTCAATAGCAATTTGCAAATTAATGTCGATTGATAAAACTAAATCTTTACCTCTTTTATAATTACTAATTAAAGTTAATCTATTATTTTTAACTTGATATTTAGCCTTTTCTCCTCTTAAGATTTCATCATATATATATTCTAGGTTGTTTATACCAACCCGGTCATTTAATTTATAATTTTTGTTTAAATATTCTTTTTTTAGTTCTTCAGGAATTCCTTGTTTATATGTTGATACAGTCCCAAAAACATCTCTCAAGATATCTTTATAGGGATAAACTCTTTCCCACGTAATATCAGTTCTAATTCCCTCTAAACTCAGTTCATTAATTAAAACATATTCTTCATTAGTAATGTTAGTTTTAATTATTTTATCTTCATAAGAATAACCATTATTCATTAAATAATAAAAACTAGCTGCTTTATGATTAACTGTTTTTAACATCTCATCAGTAATTAGTTCTAGTTTTTTAGCAAATAATTCGTCACTGGTCATTTTTCTTTCTTCATAATCTTTTAAAATACTTTGATTTAGTAAATTATCTACGCTTTCTTGATTTGTTAAATAAAAATATTTTTTAAAATAATAATCACTTATATTTTCGTTAATATCAATATTATTTGCTAATATAGCGGCAATCTCCAATTCTTTCTTTGTACTTATATTTAATTTATTATATATGATGGATTTTACACCAATATTATCAACCAGAATATTACCGTTAATATCTAGAATTCTCCCACGAGGAGCAGTCATTCCTTCTAAATAAGCATGACTATTTTTATATATAATATTTGCATAAAAAGCTTTTTTATAAATACATAAATATGATAGTCTACCAATAATTATCATATTTATGACAATTAGACATCTTATTAAATTCTTTTTCATATTTTTAGTATAAGTAATTTTTATATACTTAAACATACAATAATATTAGGTGATAAGATGAAATTTTTAATTGAAAACTATATCAGAAATCTAACTAAGGAAGATATTAATAACTTTGCTTTAAAAAACGCCATATATTTAAATAATAATGAATTAGATTTTACATATAGTTTTATCAAAAATAATTATCAGAAAATACTAAATAATCCTGAAGCTTTCGATTATAGAAAATATAAAGAACGTTATTCGAGTGCTAATTATGAAAAGATAATTACTTTAATAAAAAAATATTCGGTTTATTTAAACTGAATATTTTTATTTTAAATCTGTGCCACCAAAGATACTAATATGATTTATATAGACCGTTGGATTCTTTTTGTTTTCCTTATAAGAATATTTATTAGATGTTCCTCCGAAAATAGATACTCCTTCTGATTTTAAATTAACATCTTTTGGTAATTTAAGATCAATCCCACCAAAAACGGCTATACAATCAATAATAACATCTTCTTTGATTACTGCATTAGTTAAATCTAAATCCACTCCACCAAAAACAGCTATACAACTTGCTCCTTTAAACTGATCATTAATATTTTCTTCACAGCCAGAGAACACGCCTATATAATTAGGACTATCATAACTAGTTTTCTTACAAAATTTAATTTTTGGTTTAAATACTAAATAAATCCCAATTGAAACTAGTAATAATGGAAATAATGATTTACCTATAAATCCCCATGAAATATAATCTCTTGCTGCCATTAAAAATAATATGCCAATAATAGTTCCTAAAGATGCCGTCATTATATTTTCTTTTTTTATTAAAGATATGACCGATGGAACAATAATAAATAAAGTCCACCAACCTTCAAAAAAGATCGTAAATTCCCATAAATTTATATTAGATCCTAAATATAATAATCCTAAACTAATTAATACTATCCCAATAATAAGATATTTTTTTTGATTTTCCATATTGCCTCCTACATATTATTTATAACACATTCCGTAAATTTTTGTAATATGTCTTTTGTTTTTTCATCTATTAAAATATTATTTTTAAATAAAGTATGAACCGATGATATATAAACTTCAGGATGAGAAATGATACTGGCATCCATACAGAATAAAATCTGTCTTAAATGATTTTGAGCTCTTACTCCCCCAAATCTTGACATAGAAGCACTGATAATGGCTACTTTTTTATTAGTAAAAACAGGATTTTCTCCTCTCGAGAACCAGTCTAAAGCATTTTTTAAGGCCCCACTTATTGAATAGTTATATTTCGGAGTAGCTATGATAATTAAATCTGCATTAAATAATTTTCCATTTAATTCTTTAATTATTTCTGGAAAATCACTTTGTTCTATATCCTCATTGAATAAAGGAATCTCTGTTATATCAATAATACCTAATTCTGCCTCTTTAGCTATTAATTTTTCAATTTCTTTTAAACATAAAGTATTATAAGAGTTTTTACGCAAACTTCCACTCATGGCCACAATTTTTTTCATTTCATTCTCCTTATGAATTAAAGATATCATTAATTAAATTAGGGTTAAACTCTCTTTTCTTAATCATATCTATTTCATGCTTATATGGTGGTTTATCATTAACAAAAGGTGTTTCTAAAATTTTCGGAATATCTTTTAATTTTTCATGATAGATAATATTCATGAGATTTTCAAAACCTATAGTACCGTAACCAAGGTTGGCATGACGATCTTTTTTAGTAGATATTAAATTTTTACTATCATTAATATGAATACATTTTACTTTTTCTAAACCTATTTCTTGATCAAATTTTTCTAAATAATTATCAAAATCTGATATGTCTACTCCTGAATCATTTAAATGACAAGTATCAAGACAAACACCTATTTTTTCTGGGTAATGAACTCCAGTTATGATAGCTTTTAATTCTGCATTGTTAATACCACATTCCGTACCTTTTCCAGCCATAGTTTCTAATAGAATCATAAAATCATCTTCTTTATTTAATACCTTATTTAAAGCATTAATAATATTATTTATGGCATTGCTTCTATCTAAACTTAAAGCTGAACCCGGATGAATTACTAAGTATTTTACACCTAATGCTTCACAACGATCAATTTCATTTCTTAAAAATTTAATACTAAACTCATATTTATTTAAGTCTATGTTATTTGCTAAATTAATAATATATGGAGCATGACAAATAATATTGTTATAATAAATATTATTCTCTTTCACTAATTTAATAGCTTCCTGAACTAAGTTGTAATCAATATTTCTTCTAATCGTATTTTGTGGTGCACCAGTATAAAACATAAAGGAATTACCACCATAAGATATAATTTGTTTAACACAACCTAATAACTGCGATTTATTGAAACTAACGTGTGATCCAATTAATAACATTTACTTCACCTATTTGAGTATAGTTGGTAAGCAAAAAAAAATCAAGAAATAATCTTGATTTATGGCGTTGGCGTTGTAAATGATGTTGGGCAAGTATCGTTAATAGTCGTACTTGCTCCGGAAAAATTCGCTGGAGTTGATAATTTAGCATAAGTATAATCTTTAACACTAAAATATGTATCAGTTAAAGAAACATAAAATGTTGGTTTAAGTTTTGCATCTATAGTTACGATAACATAACCATGATATTGTGATGATTCACCCATCTCTAAATCGCTTCTTAAACTGTAACAGTATCCGTAAGTTTTTGAACGCTCACTAGTTGTACCTAATAATATATCAGCTTGGTATGATTCTTGAGCTTTATTTAGTACTTTTTCGGCATAGATTTTAAATGTGCCTCTTTGAGCATCGCTCATAGTGCTCATGACAGAAGGAATGGCAATAATCATAATTATTGCTAGAACAACCATAACTGCTAATAATTCTACGAGGGTAAAACCTTTATTATTTAACCTTACCATATATACTCCTATCTTCTGCTTTATTATAATTGAATTGACAATTCTTGTCAATACTAATTGATAATCTTAAAAATAGAATTTACAGTATCTAAGGTACCAACTACATTATTAAATTTAACATTTCTCATTTCCTGATTATGCTTTTTAAAACCACTTTGAAACATTTTATAATTATCTATAGAACGATTTAAATATTTATACCATTCAGAATTTTCTTTTAAATATTTCCCCATTTTTTTATCTTTATAAATTTTAAATTGTAATTCATAATCCATATTAATCACCAAAAAACTTTGTAATAGGTCGAGGAGTTTTAGACGGCAAAGGATTTTTATTAATAGGATTTTTAGTAGTTAATTCTTGGATTACCCCAATGGCTTTTTGAGCATTATTAATGTACTTTTGGACATTTTCTAAATTGATCCCTTTTACTAAATTTGTCAGTTCATTTATTGGACCACTAGCTCGTTCCTCTTCCCTATCACTTTGATAGTATTTACTCCATACTTCATTATTTTCTCCATATATATCATAGATTTCATAAAAGTCTTGCCAATTATATTCTTTATTTATAACATAATTTAATAATTCAGGATGTCTGGCAATAAAGCTTCTAAATTCTTCTTTCTTAGACATAAAAACCCCCTATGATATTTTATTCTCATAGGGGGTTATATATGTGTTATAATTTAAAATCTTCAATAAAATCATCTATCGTAAATTCTTTAGGTTCTGTATCCTTAGGGTCTTCTTCAATGGATTTTTCTTCTTGTTCTTTTAAGATATATAATTCTTTTTGTATAAAGAATAATACTTCTTTTTTAGAAAGAACTGAACCGGTACTTATTAAATCCATGATAGGTATTTCACTATTTTTTATAAATTTAATTTCTTCATCTTCTCTAATACCAATTATGTCTTTACTGTTAGTTAAGTAAGCATTTTGAACAAAATAATTAGTTGTCTTAACTTTTTTAAGTAAAGTGGTTCCTCTTTTAGCACGAGAAGAAATATTTAATTCACTGATTTTAATTCTCTTACCAGTGGATTTATTAGTAAAGATATTTAAATATTCATCACTGCTGTAACAATCTCCGACAATAACTTCATCATCTTTTAAATTAATACCTTTAACTCCACTAGCTTTAGCACCTAATACGGGAATTTCTTCAGTTTTATAATTTAAATAATAACCTGTTTTAGTCACAATCAAAGTATTTGGTTTTGAAATAACAACATTAACTACTTGATCACTTTCTTTTAATTTAATTGCTGTATAAACCTTGGAATATCTACTTACAATGAAGTCCTCTAAATTAGTGCGTTTAACCATACCATCTTTGGTAAAAATAGTAACGTCGGAATTGTCAGCATTTTCAGTAACTACATAAGCAGCTACTACTTTATCATCAGGATTCATAGTTACAATATTACTAACATGAAGCCCTAAATCTTTCCAACGACAACTAGGTATTTCATGAATTGGTAAATATAAGTAATTCCCTAATGAAGTAAAGATAGCTAGTTTATTTATAGTATTAGTTTGCAAATAACTTATGACATAATCACCAGGTTTTAGAGCAGTCTCTTCCTCACTGGCCGCATAAGATTTTTTACTTACGCGTTTTAAATATCCGTCATTTGTTAATACTAAAATAACATCTTCTTTTGTTATTAAATCCGTTTCGTCAATTTTTATTTCTTCATAAGTTGCACTGATTGCTGTACGACGAGGAACAGCATATTCTTTCTTAATATTTCTTAATTCCATTTTAATAACACTATTTAATTTATCGGGAGTAGAAAGAATTGATTCTAGTAATTCAATCGTTTTTCTTAAATTCTCTAATTTTTCTTCTAAAATCGTAATATCCGTATTAGTTAAACGATATAATTGGAGCATTACTATAGCAGTTGCTTGTTCTTCGGTAAATGCATATTTTTTAACTAAATTCCCAATCGCATCGGTTTTATTTTTGCTTGCTCTGATTGTAGCAATTACTTCATCAAGGATACTAATAGCTTTAACCAAGCCTTCGGTAATATGCATTTCTTTTTTAGCAAAAGCTAAATCAAATTCTGTACTTTTGGTAACAATTTCTTTTTGATGAGCAATATAGGCATCAATAATTGGAAGTAAACCAAGTAATTTAGGACGACGATTAACTATAACTGTCATATTATAATTATAATTGGCTTGTAAACCTGTATTCTTTAATAAATAATTAATGATTAAATCTTTATCTACACCTTGTTTTAAATCAATAACAATTCTTAAATTAGCATCTTTATCTGATTCATCACGAACTTCGGCAATACCATCTAATTTTTTATCAATTCTAATTTCATCTATTTGTTTGATAAGTACAGCCTTATTAACCTCAAATGGAATTTCCGAAATAATAATTTGATCTTTACCTTTGTTTTTAGCAAATTCATAACGTGATCTGATAACAATTTTACCTTTCCCTTTGGTAAAAGCGTCTCTAATACCATCAGTTCCTTGAATAATACCACCAGTTGGAAAATCCGGACCTTTTACAGTATCCAAAATTGTATCTAAATAAGAGTTAGGACTTTCTATTCTTTTAATTACCGCATCGATTACTTCTCCTAAATTGTGGGTAGGTATATTAGTAGCATAACCAGCACTTATACCACTTGAACCATTAACTAGAAGATTAGGAAACTTAGCAGGAAGAACCGTTGGCTCTAGTAATGTATCCGAATAATTTGGAACCATTATAACTGTATCTTTATCAATATCTTTTAATAATTCTTCTGATATTTTAGCTAGTCTTGTTTCAGTATAACGATAGGCCGCGGGTGAATCACCATCTATTGACCCATTATTACCATCTACTTCAATCAAAATATGACTTTGCTTCCAGCTTTGACTCATTCTAATTAAAGCATCATATACTGAAGAATCGCCATGAGGATGATATTTACCTAAAACATTACCAACTGCATTGGCACATTTTTTAAACTGTTTATCGAAGGTATTCTTATCTTTATACATTGCATATATTATTCTTCTTTGCACGGGTTTTAATCCATCTCTAACATCTGGTATAGCCCTATCTTGAATAATATATTTAGAATAACGAGCAAATCTTTCACTCATTATTTCTTCTAAACTGTAATCGTGAATCTTCTTAAGTACTTCTTTCACTGTCTATCACCTATTAAAAGTATATCATAAAAGTTAAAAAAAGTAAGTATTACTCAGCGTAAACACTTACTTTTTTCTTATCTTTACCAAATTTTTCATATCTTACTGTGCCATCAATTTTAGCAAATAAAGTATGATCTTTACCCATTCCAACGTTTGTTCCAGGATAGATCTTTGTACCTCTTTGACGATAGATGATAGCTCCTGCTGTAGCAGTTTGACCATCGGCTAATTTAGCACCTAATCTACGTCCAATAGAGTCTCGGTTATTTTGAGTAGATGATTGTCCCTTTTTTTGAGCAAAACGTTGAATATTTAATTTTATAAATAACATTAATTATTCCTCACTCTCTACTTTGATATTTTTAGGATAATCTTCAGCTAAGTTTTTAAGCAAACTGATAAGATTATTAAACAATTTATTTAAAAGTTCATTTTCTTTAATGATTTCGATTATTAACTCTTGACCATTATCGGTATAAACAACTGATTTATTATCCACAACGTACATATCATTTACGCTTGTCGTAACTATTGATGAAACACTGGCACAGACAATATCTTTACCATAATCATCAAAATTAGCATGTCCACTAATCATAATTCTATTATTAGAATATTTGACTCTAATCATATTATCCAACAATCTTTTTAACAATTAACTTAGTATATGGTTGTCTATGACCTTGAGTACGACGATATTTTTTCTTTGGTTTATACTTGAAAACAATAATCTTTTTTTGTTTACCAGTCTTAACTACTTCACATGTAACTTTAGCACCATTTACATATGGTGTTCCAGTTTTTTCTCCTACTGATAATACTTCAGTAAAATCAACTGATTTTCCTGGCTCAATATCTAATTTTTCTACGTAGATTTCATCGCCTTCAGCTACATAATATTGTTTTCCACCTGTTATAAATACAGCTTTCATTAATCTAATTCCTCCTCCTTATCAATGAAGACTCGCCCGAAAGGTGGGATATCATCCTCTTGTACCTCTTTAGTGCGGTTTATAAATTAATTACAAACATAAGAATATTATCAAAAAAAATGGGTAAAGTCAAGAAAATCACCTATTATAATAGGCTTTTAAAAACTTTCCCTCACTTTGATTTTTAATAAAATTAAAGCGATTTTTAAAAATATCGACAATTCTCTTTATATACTTTGTTTTGATATAACTATTATTACTTAAATACCTATTAAGAAGAAACTGATTAAAGACATACTTATGATTTCTTATTTCTTCATATGTTTTATAAAGAAGAAAGATAATTATTAGATAAGAATTCAAACCATTAAAAGAAAGGTAAATTACAAAGATAATTATACCCAAAATACTGATTAAATTAGTTAACTTTAAAGCTTTTTTATAACTAATAAGATTTTCTAAAAAGCATAATAGCACTTTAGATCCATCTAAAGGAATAATAGGAAGTAAATTAAATAAGATAATCATCTGGTTATAATTCAGAAAAATATTATAACTAATATCATTAATGAAATACATATTCAAGACTTTAAAAATGGGAAACAATAACATCTGAAAAATAACTCCTGCCAAGCTAATAATTAGTGTTTCTTTAGTTGTGCTGTTAGAATTCATATTACTATTAATCATACTTCCGAAAGGCAAAATAGTTATATTATATATTTGATATTTATAAAATTTTAAGAAGATAATATGTCCTAAATCATGAATTAATAAAATTAAACTAATAATTAGAAAGTAATTAAAATAACCGGAAAATAAAACACTTATTAATATTAAATAAGTGATAGGATGGATTTTAAATGAATTCTTCAAAATCTAGTATTTCCCCATTTTTCATAAACAAGACATACAATTTATTTTCTTTGGCATTAGCTATAACAGTGTTTGCTTCTATATAATCATAAAGTTTTATATTTATATCTTCGACATTACCATACCAATAATCAATACCATCCATCCCCTGAATAATAATAGTATTGCCATAGTTTTCTTTTTCACCAATATAAACTACTATACCACTTTTAAATGGTGAAACCGTTGTTACTCCATTTAATAAAGCTCCATCAAGATAAGTATTTGCTTCAGTGTATTGCATTTCAGATTTGTTAACCACTAATTCGTCAGCTTTTGGTAAAACTTTACCAAAATATTTATTATATAATTTGGTAAAACCACTGAAATTAAAAGTTTTGTCATAAAAATGTTTTTTAAAATACAAAAGATTTTTATCGCTATAATTAACAAAAATAGATAACACTAAAAACAAAATAATACTAAGTAAGACTCTAATAAAAAGCGATTTAATATATTTTCTTTGATTATTATTCATCGATTTCACCTATTAAATTATATTTACTAAGCAAATATTTAAGACCTACAACATATATAATTAAATTTAATATAAAATTCTCAATTAAATAATGCCATATATAACTACTTAATCCATTATAAATTCCATATATAAGCAAACCAAATATAAAATAATATATTACTAAGAGAAATAACAAAGTAAATGTGGTTTCCTTTATATATTTAAAAATTACAATTCTAATTATATAAAGCAAAATAAGAATTATAGTGATTATGGGTATTTTATTTAAAACAATATCTATTATTAAAATTAAATATAGTTTCTGATCAGTTAAATAGATAGTATTTAATAATATAGAAGTCACAAATAAATTGGTACTATTAATAATTAAAAAATCTAATATCATATTTGCCTGCTTAAAACAGCAATATAATTTAAGTTATATAAATTAACTGGTCTGATTGTTAAATAGCTATCCAAGATATCATATTTTATTTTAATAACTTTACCGATGTAAGTTCCATACAAACTATGCACGAGATCATTAATTTTAATATTATTATAATTAGATATTTCTTTTACCACTATATTATTTTCTTCATCATGTCCAGCTATCTTGCCCGTCTCGTCATTAATGCGAACAATTAAGTTGGTATTATAAATAAACTTAATTTCACTAGTATTTTGATTTAATTTAGTTATTATTCCTACCAACCCTTCATCATTAATAACTTCATCTCCTAAATTATAATTACTGCCACTAATAACTAAATTATTAAAACCATAACTATTTTTAATAACATTAGTAATGATATATTGATTATTTATTTTAATATTGTTTTTAAAATCTAATAATTCTTGGTATTCATTTAACAGATATACTTTTTCATTTTTTAAAAGTTTAATTTCCAAATTATTATTTCTGATAAAAAGTATCTGGTTAAAATTATTAATAATATTTAAAATAGTGCTGCGAAAGATAATTGCTAAAATAAGTATTAAATAAATTAAATAATTATGTTTCACTAGTCGTCATCTCTTTAAAAAAACTATAGTATTCTTTACCATTAGTAATAAGATGATCAAGAAGCGGAATACCAATTATATTACCGATCGTAATCATACTATTAGTAAATTCCTTATCTTCTGAGGAAGGGTTTACAATCCCAGATGGATGATTATGCATAATAATTAAAGCATCTGCTTTTTCTTTAATAGCATAGTTATAAATTTCTTTGGGGGATGCAAGGGAACTATTTTTAGTACCTTTATACATAATTTCATAATTAATTAATCTTTTTTTATGATCAAGCAATATAACAATCATTTCTTCCTGCGCTTTATGACCGATCAAATAGGAAAAATATTTATGAACTAAATCGGTATTATTTATCAAAATTCTTTCGTTTATTTCTTTATTAGCAACTCGCTTGCCTAATTCAATAGCAGCCAGCAGAGTTACTGCCTTAACCTCTCCAACCCCTTTTATTTCAGTTAACTCTCTAACTGATAAATCATCTAAATTATTGATCGATTTAATTTTAGTTAAAATTAAGTTACTTAAATTCTTAACATTATGATTTTTAGTACCTGTTCTTAAAATAATTGCTAATAAATCTTCATTACTTAAATTATCTGGACCATATTTTAATAATCTTTCTCTAGGTTTTTCGTTATTAGGTAAATCTTTAATGTTCATTTAACCTCCTTAATAGCTTGACATTATTAAATTATTAAGACTAATTAAAACTTTTTCTGAACCATTAAGCATAGCTTCTTCGTATTCTATTAAAGCTTTAATTAGAGCTTCATCATTAATTGTAATATTTCTCATATAGTAATTAATATTTTGGGTAGTTAAATATTTTTCCATTTTACTAATAACTTTATCATTGGTTAAAATACTATAATAAACCCGATAGACATCCTCATCTGTAACTATGATTGAATCTTCATATTTTTCCTTTAATTTTTTAGCTCCATCTTCGTTATTAAAAACACCTATTTGAAATGCTTTGGCATTTATAGTATTAGCAAAAACTTCTTTCAAATCAAAATCAGCATCTTGAAATAAAAGATAACCAAAAGATACACCTAATATTAAAGATAGTAAATATGGGATAATTCTTTTCATGCTATCACCAAATTTATTATATTCTTAAATTATGTCAAATAATGTCTGTTTATGTTTTTCATAATAACTTATTATAAATAATAATATTCTTTCCTTTAAAATAAAAAAAAGTAGAATTTCTTCTACTTTAATTTTAAAACATTACAACGTTATAGATTAAATATGCAATTAATATACCTACTATAATCGTAATAACTGTAACACCAAGGGCGAAAACAGTTTGTTTTCTCTGTCTTTTTTCTATTTCATCCATTATTAGTTATTTATATAATATCCTGTATTATATAAATTGCCCTCCCACTCAATTAGAATTAAATTTTTTCCAGTACCTTTCTTTAAATTAACAGAACAATCATTTACTTCGTAAACATAACCTTTACCATATTCATCAAGTAAGACAACATTATAATCTTCTTCATAGAACATGATTTTTAATTTATTACCGGATAATTCAAACGGAATTGAGTATAAAATAGCCTTTTCAAATTTAGCGGCATAATCTGTTTCTGTATAAGAATCACTTAATTGCTCTGCTGAGAAGCTATTCGGCATTACTTTTTCAAAAGTGTAATCTTCATCAAATATTGGCATTTTACTTACATAGTTGTAAGTATTAGAAACAGTCATTTTAAATATTTCTTCATCACCTTTTAAAGTAATGATTGTTGAATAGAAGTCACCTTCATCACTTAAAATGCATTCACTCATATCTGTATGGAATCCTCTGAAATCACGACCAAACATAATAGTTTTTTCATTTTCTTTAGTATAATAATCACCAAAAGTGAAACTAAAGAAATTATCTCCATAACGCCAATCTTCAATAATAGTTTTTTTACTAGAATCTATTGTATAATCATTAGCAGTAGATTTTAAATCAGCTGCTTTAGCGCAAGACCAAGTATTTGTTAAATCCCAACCATTATTCATTAAAGTTAATTTATTATTATTTAATTTAGCATTGAAATTTCCTTTTGGATAAACAAAATTAGCATCAGTTGATTTTAATAAATATTTATTAAATTTTGCTGAATAGTAATCTGGATTAGCTAAAATCCAATTAATTTTACCATTCAAATCCATATTAATTAAAGTACTGGAATAATAAATTCCTACTAAAACACTCTCACTTGATTCATCGTAATATAAAGCATTAATATATCCAAAATTATCTTTTACACTATTCATATGAGCAGAATCTATTTCTGATAACATCGCAAATATATCATATGTCTTTTCTACTTCACCAGTTTTTAGATTGAACTGTATAACCTTTTCATCTGCTGTAGAATATAAAATTTTATTATTTGGAATTTCTGTATAATTATGAAAATATGGATTTGCTAGTTCATATGAGTTATACACTTTTCCTAATAAATCAATTTCCAATAAACCTAAAGCTTTATCTTCCAATGCTTCTGGACTAGCAAGTAATAAATGACCATTTTCTAATCTAGTTAATTGTTTATACACTTGATTAGTTAATAACCATCTTATTTCACCTTTTTGATCAAAAGCAGCAGCAGTGTGCCCAACTGGTGTTGAAAGGAAGTAAAAATCATTGTCGTTTGCATCTAATTTACTAGTAATAATTTCAATATCCGGAAAATAAATTGAATTATATAAACTTGGACTTTCTATCGGAATACTAATCGTGTTATTAGTTCCATCATTTAATTCTAATATAATTTGATTATTATAGTCCATATATAAACCATAAATAGGAATGTAATGAACAGTTTGTTCTTTAGTATAATAAATCAAATCTTTTCCTTCGTCTTTACCTTTAACAGTTATTTTAACATTTGTTTTAGTAGACGTTTTAAATCCTACTAACGCAGTAAGCGGAGATATCTCATAAGGATTAACAACAATAAGTGGATTAGATATTGTATAATCGCCATTTTCTATTTTAGTTAGAAATTCTGTATCCATATCATCTTGATTAGAAACTAGATTAATATTATTTTTTAATAAGTTGTATTCATCAAAGGAATATAGTTTTTCTTTTTGTGAAATTACCTTGTCTTTGAAAATAAAAGCTAAAATGACAGTTATTAAAATAAGAACAACGGTAACTAGTATCACTAAATTCTTTCTCTTCATTTTTTCACCCCTTATCCTACTCTAAATGGATCAGATGTTGTACCTGTTCCGCCAGTAATTTTCGTGTTAGAATTTAAAACTATTACCGGTCTAACTCCTGTCTTTTGACCACTATTATCAACTTTAGTAACTCCTCCTGTAGTATACAAGCTATATGCTCCTATAGCTTCTGCAACATTACCGTTACCGTCAACATATAAAGTAGTATTATAGTGTGGGTATGCCCTTCTGTTAAAACTGCTACTACCTGCTACACTGACACTGCTTGTAGATAATACTTTTTTACGATAATATGTCCCTAAGCCCCAAGTTGCACCAAAATTTAGATAATTGGAATTACAAGAAAATGTAGAACAATTAGCTATTTTACTATAATCAGCATATGACAATAAACCAATTCTACTAGTCATAGTATCGTTTACTGAACTACCATATCCTTTAAGATCATAAGTTGCATTTTTAAGATAAGTACTATAATTAGCTAGGGTTGTTAAATAAGTATTTAAAAAAGTTAATAAACCATTAGGATTTTGGGTTAACAAATAATATGTATTTTCACTACTCAATCCATAACCTGAATTACAACAAGATGATGGACTACAATACCATCTTTCAGTATGATTTGAAAATGCATAATTGCCAATAGAAGTATTTAAAATTAAACCAATACTGTTATCTGGATATAGCTTAAATATACGCCAAGTTTTATTGGAATACGAAACATAATTACCTGTTTGCGGTCCTATATAATAACAAGAATTATCAGATTGATCAGTACAATTATTATCATCACTAATTACTTGAGCGACATTGTCCATAACTTGATAACTAAATGTAGTTGTTGGAACTGAACCATCACTATTTTGTCTAGTATAAGTAACTGTTCTTGTAAAAGTACTAGCTGTATTTGTCGCAACACTATCAATTGAATAATCTGCAGTAGATAAATTAGTCGTTTGACCATATCTGTTTATTCCTTGTACAGTAACAGTTATTGGACTATTAATAACTACTTTAGTAGGAGATACTGTAGCTGTTATTGTAACAATATCGTTCATTGAGGGTGAAACTATTAATGATCTATTAAGCTCTTTATTAATAGAACTTTCTGGCAACTTATAAGTATAGGTTATTGTATAAGTTCCTGGTCTTGTAATATCAACATTACATGTCGCACTAAGGATAACTTCATTAATACTTACACTTGTATTTACTGTACCATCAGTATTTACTAATCTTAATGCTGGTGTCCCCCAATCAGATGCATAACTAGATATCTGATCACATGCAAAACTTTGATTATAATCAATAATCTTATTTTGAGTTTCCAAATATGACTCAGTTACAGTTTCAGCTGGATAATCAAATCTAACTATACCACTTGCATCTAAAGTGGCTTTGACAAAGTCTTCTTCACTAGTTGCTCCAATTTTTTCTCCAGTTTGAGGATTTACTAAATTTTCATCTAATAGTCCCTCTTCAATTAAATCGGCAACTTTAATAACCAAATATCCTCGATCAGTTTGTAATTGATTTAAAAGTGTGGTATTACCTGATAAATAAGCATCAGCCGAACTGACAATTTTATTTATTAAAGTGTCATAGTCTTCATTTTTGTTTTTATCAAAAACCTTATTAAGACCAACACCCACTACTAAACCAATGGCAACTAGTATTACTAAGGAAATTACTACTTCAATTAAAGTAAAGCCATTTTTCTTCATCATCTTCACCTTCCTATTATTTATATAATACCAAATTTTATTTTGATAAACAATACATAATAAAAAAATAATGGGATTATTCCATAATTTATGAGCAACTCCACTGTGTTCTATCTTGGGATAAACTTGATAAAGCTGTTGCACTTTAATCCATTAAAGACGGCACAAGCTAAATGACTTACATTTACAACATTATACTATATATTAAGTTAATTTATTATATCAATTTTTTTAAACATTTAAAAACCACACTACTCGTGTGGTTAATTTTAATATTGTTTCCCGTAATATAATTTATATTTTCCTGGTTTTCCACATATGGTACAAGGTTTATCACTGATTTGATTCTCTAGAGGAATACATCTACTCTTTAGACCAAATTGTTCTTTCACAAGATTTTCACAATCCTCATTACCACACCAAGAAGTTAAAATAAAGCCTGGTTTTTGAACATAGTTTTTAAACTCTTCTAAAGTAGCAGCTTTATATAGCATTGAATTACGTCTTTCTTCAGCTCTTTTATATAAATTATTTTGGATATCAATTAATTTATTTTTTACTTCTATAATGATTTCATCAATATTGTTATTAACTATATTTTTTTCTAAAGTATCTCTTCTTACTAAAGTAAGTTTATTTTCTTTTAAATCTCTTTCTCCTACTTCAATTCTCATTGGATAGCCTTTGACTTCTGCTTCAGCAAATTTAAAGCCCGGAGATTTATCACTACGGTCTACAAAGTAAGTAATATTTTCTTTCTTTAAAGATTCTTCTAAATCTAGAAGACATCCATTAACTAAATCTGAATTCCCTATTGGAATTATAGCTACTTTAGTTGGAGCAATATTAGGAGGTAACACTAATCCCAAATCATCACTATGAGCCATAATCAGCCCACCAATCATTCTCGTAGTACAACCCCAACTAGTTTGATATGGATACTCCCAAGCATTATCTTTATTTAAAAATTTTATATCAAATGCTTTAGCAAAACCTTGGCCAAAATAATGAGATGTCCCATTTTGAAGAGCTACTCCATCATACATCATTGCTTCAATAGTATAAGTTTCTTCGGCTCCAGCAAATTTTTCTTTATCAGTTTTTTGACCTACAATTACTGGTAAAGCTAAATACTCTCTTTGGAATTTTTCATAGACTTTAAGCATTCTTAAAGTTTCTTCGCGGGCCTCTTTTTCTGTAGCATGCATGGTATGCCCTTCTTGCCACAGTATTTCTCTTGAACGTAAGAAAGGTCTGGTAGTTTTTTCCCATCTAACGATAGTACACCACTGATTATATAAAAGAGGTAAATCACGATATGATTTAATTATTTTTTTATAATGATCACAGAACAATACTTCACTAGTAGGTCTAACAAGCATTCTTTCTTCTAACTTTTCAGATCCACCATGAGTAACCCATGCTACTTCAGGGGCAAATCCCTCTACATGTTCTTTTTCAATATTAAAGAGACTTTCTGGAATAAACATTGGCATCTGAACATTGACATGGCCGGTTTCTTTAAACATTTTATCCAAAACAGCCACCATATTTTCCCAAATAGCATAACCATAGGGACGAATTATCATACTGCCTTTAACTGATGAATAATCTACTAAGTCTGCTTCACTAATAATGTCATTATACCATTTAGCAAAATCTACATCACGACTGGTAATATTTTTGTTGTTTTTTTCCATAAACTTCCCTTCATTTCTATGTTTAGTATATCAATTTATTATTTCTTGTTCAAGAATTAAATCTATTTTATATTTAGTTAAAACTTCCTCGTGAATTTTTAAAATTAGTTTTTTTATGTCTTCACTAGTAGCATTATTTTTATTGATTATAAAATTTCCGTGTTTTAAAGAAACCTCTGCTCCCCCAATACTTAAACCTTTAAGACCAGCATCATCAATTAGTTTACCTGCTGGATTAGCATTTTCTGGATTACGAAATACACTTCCTGCCGATGGATATTCAAGTGGCTGAGTTTCTCTTCTTTTCAAAGTTCTGTCTTTAATTATTTGTAACAATTCTACTTTATTACCATATTCTAATTTTAAATATGCTTTTAATACAATCATTTTTTTTGCTTTTAAAGAAGTATAGTGATAAGAATAATCAAAGTCTTTTATGGTAATGGTTTTAAATTCATTATTATCTAGAACATCTATTTTAATTATTAGAGGCATTAATTCTCCTTTAAAGCAGGTAGCATTATTTACTATACTTCCTCCAATTGTTCCTGGAATACCACTAGCCCATTCTAATCCTTTAAGATTATTATTTATGGTAACTAAAGCTAGCTTATTAATCATATAAGAAGCCTCAACTTCAATAATATTATCTTTTATGGTAAGTTCATTGATATTAAGCTTAATAACTACGCCATCATAATATTCAGGTAATATAATGTTTGACCCATTACCGATAATGAAGTATTTTTCATTAATATCATTTAAATATTTGATTAAAGATTTGAGTTTGTTGTTATCATTTACAGTAATTAAACTTTTACATTTAGACTTCAAATGATAAGTATTGTATTTCTCTAAATCAGCGTTATTTGTAACTATTCCATATTCTTCTAACATACTATCACCTTTTTAAAATTATATTTAAAAAAACAGTTATTAGAAAACTGTTTTTATCTTTTCATAGAATTAGCATTGTTTGTTGCTACTTTTATTGGATACATTTTAAGAAAGGATGCTATAAACTCTTCCATCGATTCAACATAATCTTCTTTTCCCACTAAATATTTAAAATCATTTACATTTGATATTAAAATTTTATCTTTAGAGTCTGAATCCAACTCAAATACTATATTTTCAAAAGTAGCTTCAATAGCAGCTTTACGATATTCTAAAGAATATTTTGAATCAGCTGCATTAAGAACATCAAATTCCTTTAGCAATTCAGTAAACAAATTTTTTTCCTGGCATTCGATAATAAACCTTTCTAAATCATTAGAATTAAATTCATTAATATCTGACACACTGAGAAATAAACCTAAAAAGTCCATTGGTGTTAAAACTGGATCGTAAAAGAAATTTTTCTTTCTGTTTTTTAACATTATTTATCTTCCTTCTGATTATATTATACCAATTATTTACTAAAAATCAAATAAAACTAATTGTCTAATTCTAATTTAACAACCTCATAATTTTGAGTAATATTACTTATCTTTAAATGTTCAATAAATAAAGTTGCTTTAAAATCTGGCATCGCTTCGTTCAAAGCTTTTTCTAACTTTTCAGATAAGGCTAATTCTAAATCTTTAATTGGGGTTTTCAAAGATACATTAGCTTCAGTTTTAGCACCTCTAGCTATACTTATGATTTCAACTAAAGAATCCCCTAGTTTTACTTCCTCAAAATTATAATTTAGTTCTTCAATTAAAGTCATATGAATTGATGAAGCATTATGATAAATTTCTTGGAAAATTTCTTCTGTAACAAATGGGAAGAAAATACTGAATTTTTGAAGTAACTTATAAAGAATAATATAAATAGTTTTTTGCCCACTTAATCTAGCTATTTTTCCAAACTCTTCTGGACGATATAAACGATGTTTAACGATTTCTAAATAATTATCACAGAAATTCCAAAAGAATTTTTCTAGAATATTTAAACTTAAACCAACTTCATAGTCATCTAAGTATTTAAGAAAAGCTTGTTCCATTTCCTCATAACGAGCCAAAATCCATCTATCAAAGAATTCAAAATCAGTAAATTCTTGTTCTTGATAGTCAGTTAAATGCATCTCAATAAACTTTGCAGCATTAAAGATTTTATTAACAAGTTTTTGGCCTCTTTGAAAGGTTTCTTCATTTAAAGTCATATCAGTCCCTAGACGACCAGAACCTGCTAAATATCTTACTACATCAGCAGAATATTGATTAATTAATTCAATTGGTTCAGACTTACTATTACTTTTACTTTTACTTATTTTTTCACCTTTACCAGCCATAACAAAGCCAGAGATCATAATATTATCCCAAGGTCTTTCCCCAAAATGATGGAAACTCTTAACGATGGTATAGAAGTCCCAAGTACGAATAATATCATGAGCATTAGGTCTTAAACTCATCGGTTTTAAAATATGCTCAAGGTTATTCTTTTCTCCATATTTCATATTAATAAGGGGTGTTACTGAAGAAGTAGCCCAAGTATCCATAACATCTTTTTCAGAAATAAACTTATCATGACCACATTTTGAACAATTTTCTTTCGGTTTATCTACTAAAGGATTAACTGGTAAATCTTCTACTTTAGCAAAAATTGGCTTTCCACATTTTTCACAATACCAAACTGGAAATGGTACTCCAAAATATCTTTGTCTGGAAATACACCAGTCCCAAGCTACGGTTTTAACCCATTCAACATATCTGGCATGCATATATTCAGGATGCCATTTTATTTCTTCACCAATTCGTAAAAAATCATCTTTATAGTTCATAATATCAATGAACCATTGTTTTAAAATACTATATTCAACTTCCGTACCACATCTTTCATGAACTTGAACTTCATGAGTAAGCGAATCTTTCTTTATTACAAAGCCACCTGTTTCTAAATCACCAATAATAGCTCTGCGAGCTTCTTTAATTTTTAATCCGCCGTAAGTTGGTACTTCTTCTTTAATCTTACCATCAGGAGTTAAAATATGTTTTAAAGGTAATTTATATTTACTCCACCATTCAATATCAGTTTGATCACCAAAGGTACAGCACATTACAATACCAGTCCCTTTATCCATCGCAACTTTTTCATCAGCCTTAATTTGAACTTCGACATTAATAACCGGAATAATAGCAGTTTTACCAATTAAATGTTTATTTTTTTCATCATTCGGATTAACAAATACACAGACAATAGCTGGTAATAATTCCGGTCTTGTTGTCGCGATAATAAATTCTTCATTGTCTTCTTTGGTTTTAAATTTAATATAATTAAAAGTCGTATCAATACTTTTAGTTTCTAATTCGGCTTGAGCAATTGATGTTAAACATTCATTACACCATAAAGCCGGACTTTTAGATTGATAAACTCTTTCCTTTTCAACCAAATCTAAGAATGAAGCTTGACTAATTTTGATAGTACTAGGACTAATTGTTTTATAAGCATGATTCCAATCACAACTTACCCCGATTTTACTAAATAATTCTTTAAAGTCAGCTTCATACTTATCGGTTGTTTCATAGCAGTAACGCGAAAACTCTTCACGACCAATTTCATGAGCTTTCTTACCAATTTCTTTTTCAACCAGTCTTTCGCTAGGAAGACCATTATCATCAAAACCAAACGGATAAAAGACATTGTATCCTCTTAATCTTTTGTATCTAGCCATCATTTCGGTTTGAGAATATGAAAAAATATGGCCAATATGGATTTTACCATTAACTGTTGGGGGAGGTGTGTCTATAGAATATACTTCTTTACCATCTTCCTTAAATTCATAAATTTTATTATCTTGCCAGTACTTTAACCATTTTGGTTCTTTTTCCTGGGCATTATATTTTTTGTCTAACATAAAAAGCCTTCTTTCTTTTAAAAAAAGTTATAAATGTAAGGGCGAAGAATCGCGGTACCACCTTACCTTTATAACTTATTGCTTATATTTAACGCATATAAACGATTTTTCTCCACTGCAACCTTCTTATAATCTAGCTATTAGCTCCCACCAAATACTAACTCTCTTTAAACTATTATATAATACTCCTCAGCTTCACTGAAAACTACCATAATTATATAAGAATAAATAAAAATAATCAAGTTTTAAGTTGATTAACCCTGTCGTTTGGGTTATAATTAAGTGAGAATAAAATAGGAGGTTTGCTTTATGGTTCAAGATTTTTCGAATGAAGAAGTCATTTTCGATGCTGAACAACTAACTAACACAACAAATTCAAACTTAGTTAGTTTCAACTATGAAGAAACCCCTATTACTGAAATCGTTAATATGATTATTTTGGATGCTATTAAGAATAATGCATCTGATATTCATTTTGATCCCACCGGGAATGAACTACGAATTAGAATTAGAATAGATGGAACACTTTATGACTACAGTTATGTTCCATTATATGTTCAAAAAAATATGATTACCAGAATCAAAATTATAGCTGGTATGAATATTACTGAATCAAGAACTCCTCAAGATGGTGCTATTAAAAATAATCTTGAAAATACCAATGTCGATCTTCGTGTTTCGAGTTTACCAACGAACCTTGGAGAAAAAATCGTTATTCGTATTTTAGACTATTCCATGAGTTCAGCGGGAATTGAACAACTTGATTTCAACAAAGCTAACCTTGATAAAGTGTATAAAATGATTGCTGAACCAAATGGTATTATTTTAGTTACTGGTGCTACAGGTACTGGTAAATCTACTACAGTATATGCAATATTACAAAGACTGAATACGGAAGATCGTAATATTATTACCGTTGAAGATCCAATTGAAATGAATATTGGGGGAATCAATCAAGTTCAAGTTATTTCTGATATTGGTTTAACTTTTGCCAATGTTTTAAGAAGTATGTTAAGACAAGACCCCGATATTATCATGATTGGTGAGGTTCGAGATGATGAAACTGCTAGAATCGCCGTTCGTGCTTCAATAACCGGACACTTGGTACTATCAACTATTCATACCAATAATTCATTAAATACCATAGAAAGATTATTAGATATGGAAGTTGAACGTTATCTGTTAGGATCTGCTTTAACTGGTATTATTTCTCAAAAACTAGCTAGAAGACTTTGTAAGAAATGTCGTGGTTCCAGACTTACCAATGAATATGAAAAAAATGTTTTTAAAAAAGCATTAAATATTGATGTAGATAAAATTTACGTGCCGGTTGGATGTCCGGAATGTCATAATGGCTATAAAGGAAGATTAGCTATTCATGAAGTCTTAAGAATTAATCAAGAAATTCAGGATGCCATTACTAGAGATACAGACAAAACAACTTTAAGAAAACTGGTTTACTCTTCCGGAACAATTACGATGCTTCAAGATGGTTTAGCCAAAGTTATTGAAGGTGAAACCACTTTTGAAGAAATAATAAAATTAATTGATTTAGAAGATGATTTAGGTACTGATACTAATTTAGGATTAGAAGAAACAATTGAAGATAGTATAATCAATAATGAAAATAGAGATTACGATTTCTTAGAAATGTAATCTCTATTTTTTTTATTACTTAGGTTGAATTTGTTTATAGTATTCAGTAAAAATATTAGCTAACTCAGTCTTTTCTTCACTATTCATTGGAATATATGAATCACCATCTACTCTTACACTATAACTAGATAAAGATTGTTCTAAACCAAGTATTTTTCCATCTTTGACAAATAAAACTGTTGGAAAATATAATCTCTTAATTTTTGGATTATTTAATCCTTTATATTCAGGTAAATAATCTTTTAGCATTTCCAATAATTTATTATAATTATCAGTACCTTTTTTCTCAGTAACAACTTTGCCTTTTTTATTTAAAGATTTAGTGTCACGATCTTCACGATTATTAAAATAATAAATTGTATCTATTCCGTAATCAGTAGCTGATTTAGCAAGAATTGTAACTAAATTACGACACCAAGGACATTCTGGAAATCCAAAATATATTACCCCAGTACCTTCTTCAATAATTTCAAAAATTTCTTCATATGATGAATAATTTACCGGAACATAAGAAGGAAGCTCAACTGTAAGATATTCCTTATCATTATTACTATTAACGGTTTTATTTAATTTTTCATATTCTTGTTCAAAATTTAATGAATCATTAGTAATTACATATTTTTTTTCGTTTTCATCAGATTTATTTTTTATAAAATTATACACAATAGGTCCGCAAATTACTAAGATGATTAATGCTCCTATTAATATTTTAGTTTTTTTGTCCATATTATTATCTCCTATGCTATTTGTTTCATTACTTCTTCAGCAAAGTTATCATTTCTTTTTTCCATACCTTCGCCAACTTCATAACGAATCATTCTTAATACTTTACCATTATTATTTTTTACATATGTTTCAACGTCAATTTCGCCATCTTTAATGAACGGTTGATGAATTAAGCATATTTCTTTATAAAACTTATTAATTCTACCTTGAACCATTTTTTCAGCTATATCTTTAGGTTTTCCTTCATTAATAGCTTCTTCAGTCAAGATTTTCTTTTCTTTTTCTACAACCTCTGCAGGTACGTCTTCTTTTGATACATATTCCGGTTTCATAGCAGCTGCTTGCATTGCCACATCTTTAGCAACTTCTTCACTGCCACCTTCAAGAACAGTTAATACTGCTATTTTACCACCTAAATGTAAGTAAGCACCAAAATTTTCATTGTCATTTTTAATAACTACTTCAAATCTTCTGAATAATAATTTCTCGCCAATTTTAGCTGTTTTAGCAATTATAAAATCATTTATAGTTCCTGCACCACAAACTAAATTCATAGCTTCTTCCATAGTTGTAACATCTGATTTTAAGATTGTTTTACCAATAAGTTCAATCATTGAAGTAAATTCTTCGTTTTTACTTACGAAATCGGTTTCACTATTTACTTCCATAATAACTGCCTTATTACCTTCTACAAAAATATTAGCTAAACCTTCTGCAGCAATTCTTTCAGCTTTCTTACTAGCTTTTGCAATTCCTTTTTCTCTTAAATAGTCAATTGCCGCATCAAGATTACCATTATTTTCTACTAAAGCATTACGACAATCAAGAATTCCAGCTCCGGTAATACTACGTAACTCTGCAACTAATTTTGAATCTATCACTTGAACCAGCCTTTCTATTTTCTATTTAAAGCTTTAATTAGCTCATCTTTTTTCATTGTACTATATCCTTTGACGCTTGCTGCTTTAGCTAAATTTTTAAGTTCGGCAACAGTTTTTAAAGTTAAATCAGCTTCTTCCACTGCTTTTTCTTCAGCAATTGCAGCTTTAGTAGTTTCTTCATTTAATGATTCTATAACTACTTCTTTAACGGTCTTAGGTTGAAATTTTTCTTTCTTTGGTTTTTCTTCTTCAGTTACATAGTCAATCATATCTAGACCACGTGATTCACAGATAGCATTTGTTAATACTCCTAAAATAACTTTTACTGAACGAACAGCATCATCATTTCCTGGAATAACAAAATCTACATCATCAGGGTCACAATTTGTGTCAACAATTCCGAAGATTGGAATATCTAAAATTCTTGCTTCTTTAACAGCATTTAACTCTTTTTTAGGATCGGTAATAATTAAAGCGTTTGGTAATTTTTCCATACTACGGATACCACAAAGTACTCTATTTAATTTTTCATATTCCTTCTTTAAACCAATAACTTCTTTTTTAGGTAAAACATCAAATAGACCATCAGCTTCCATTTTTTCAATTTCTTCTAGTCTTTTAACTCTTCTTCTGATAGTTCTGAAGTTAGTTAAAGTTCCACCCAACCATCTTTCAGTTACATAGTAAGAATTACTTCGACCTGCTTCATCCTTTGATGCTTCTTGAGCTTGTTTTTTTGTACCAACATATAGGAATGTTCCTCCATTGTCAGCAATCTTCTTAATTTCTGCATAAGATTTTTCAATACATTCTGCAGTCTTTTCTAGATTGATAATATAAATATCATCTCTAGCTGTAAAGATGTATTCCTTCATTTTAGGATTCCATCTTTTTGTTTGGTGTCCAAAATGTACACCTGCTTCTAATAAGTAGTTCATTGAAACTACAGCCATAAATACACTCTCCTTTTGTTATTCATCCATTTACCTCTTCTTAAATTGCTCAACCGTATGGCCACTAGAACAATCTAATCAGTAAATGTGCATATTTGGTTAAAAAACCATTATTATTGTAGCAAACTATTCCTTTATTTACAATAAATATATGACAAATTTTAAATTTCTTTATAAGTCTATATCAATACTTACCGGACAATGATCACTGCCGTGTACATAATCATATATGACAGCATCTTTTAATTTATCCTTTAAATTTTCTGATATTAAGAAATAATCAATCCGCCATCCAATATTATTTGGTCTTGCCATTCCCATATAACTCCACCAACTATATTTAATTATATCTGGATATAAGTATCTAAATGTATCAATAAAGCCATGATTTAATAAATTGGTAAATTTCTCTCTTTCTTCATATGTAAATCCCGCATTACCTATATTAGCCTTAGCATTCTTAAGGTCAATTTCATTATGGGCAACATTTAAATCCCCACAAATTATTACTGGTTTTGATTCTTCTAAATATTTTAGATATTTTAGAAACTGTTCTTCCCACATCATTCGGTAAGGAAGACGAGCCAAATCACTTTTAACATTTGGGGTATAAACCGTAATTAAATAAAAATATGCAAATTCTAAAGTAATAACTCTGCCTTCATTATCTTCCATAAAACCATCTAGCCCAAAACTGACTTTTATTGGTTTTTGTTTAGTATAAACAAGTGTTCCCGAATATCCTTTTCTTTCGGCGGGGTTTAAATATTCATAATAATTTTCCGCATCAAATTCTATCTGATTTTTTTCAGCTTTTACCTCTTGCAAGCAAAAAATATCGGCATTTATTTCATAGAAAAAATCTTTAAAACCTTTTTTTAAAGCTGCTCTAAATCCTGCTACATTCCAAGAAATTATTTTCATATTATCACCTTGTTATTAATATATCATAATAAAAAAAGATATTCTATATCTTAGAGTATCTTATTTTTAATATAAATGGGTCTATTTTTCTTACTTTAACTGGTTCTCTTTCTTCGTTTGGATTATAACTTAAATTAATGAATCTGTCATACTTCGATTTTACTTCTAAGTCTTTTAAATTGTTTTCAACTATTTTAAAAACATCCAAATCTGTGAGTATATATAAATCTTTATAATTTATGATTTTTTTATTTATTAATACCCCAACTAAATCAGACAAATAAAGCATTGAAAAATAATCTTTATCACTATGAGTTTCCTCGTTTATTAGTTCATTTAATTCTACAATTTGGTCGGCATCAACTAGATCAATAAAACTTAACTCCTCTTCATTATCTTCATTAACTACTAAAATCGTATTTTGATATAATTTTTTGATTTCGGACAAATTGGTTTTTTGAGTCCATACTAAACTAGTTAAAAATATGCCATCTAATCTGTCTGCACACATACGCGGTCTTTTACAATCGATTATCGGAATATTTTTATAATTAGCAATATCTTTTAAACTAATATGATAAGTATCTAGTAATCTCATTAATCCTTTATCATTTACTAAAAACTCCTCAAGATCTATTTCGGTACTTTCCTGATTTTTAAAATCTTTATTATAATAATCTATTGCGTGTCTAAAAGCCGGACTACTCGCATCATGAAATAAAGCTGCTAAGGTCTTCTTTACATCATGAGTCATATTCCAAACCATTAAAGCTGTGCTTATTGAATGATCTAAAGTAGATAAATAATATTTAAAATGGTAATAATCCGGATTGCCATGATCCATTCCACAAAAATAACCAATGGCCTTTAGTCTCATCATAGTGGTTGTTTCAATAAAAGGAATTAAGAAAGATGGAAAGACAGGACTTAATATTTTAAAATATTTTTTTATCTCCGGATTTAAATTATCATAATATTCTGTAAACTTAGACATGTCATCACCTAGGTAATTACTCTAACCTAAAAGTGATGAAAAGTAAACATCTATCCCCCTATTAAGATACTATTTAAATTTCTTTTATATAAATCCCAGATATTTGCTTTAGCTACGTTGTTTTTAACCGTAATATCAAAATTAGTAATAATCTTTCCTGATTCAACTATTTCCAGTTTACCAACTATATCTCCTACTTTGACAGGTGCTTTAATAGGTTTAACAATTATATTATAAGTATATTTTTTTTCTTCATTGATATTTTCTAAATTGGTAGCATCTTGCTTTAAAACTATATCCACATTTTTAACTTTACCTTTAATTACTTCAACTTTTCCTAAAATCTTTTTAGTATCCAAGATTGTTTTTACTTTATAATTACTAAATCCATAGTTTAATAGATTAATAGTATCATTGTTTCTTGACTTAGATGTAGGTTCTTTCATAACAACACTGATTAAACGCATATTATTTCTTTTAGCCGTAGATGTTAAGCAATATCCAGCATTATCAGTAAATCCGGTTTTTAAGCCATCCAAACCATTATAATATTTGATTAACTTATTGGTATTAACCATCCAAGTTGATGTTCCATCTGGTTTCTTTAAATATTCTTCATAGATAGTGGTATACTCAAAAATCTTTTCATGTTTAACTAGTTCTCTAGCAATTAAAGCCATATCTTTTGCTGAAGAAAAATGATTGTTTTCATCTAACCCATGAACATTCATGAAATTAGTATTAGAGCACCCTAGTTCTTTGCAGCGATTATTCATTTTAGCTAAGAAAGCACCTTCTGTACCGGCAATATGCTCTGCCATTGCCACTGATGCATCATTAGCACTCGCAATAGCAATACTTTTTATGAGATCTTCTACTTTCATTTTACTACCTGCTTCCAAAAATACCTGACTTCCACCCATACTAGTTGCATTATGGGATATTAATACTTCTTCATTTAGAGTTAGTTTTCCTGATTCTAATGTTTCCATAATTAATAACATGGTCATTAATTTGGTCATACTAGCTGGAGCAAGTTGTTCATTACTTTGTTTTTCATAAAGAATTTTACCAGTACTAGCTTCCATCAATATACTCGATACAGCTGTTGGCGAGAACTCTTCAGCCTTTACCATTACTGGTATTAAAAGGATTAATAAGGCCAATATAATTTTTTTCATAACTTCACCTATAAAATATTATTCTAAAGGAATATTTTTTATTAAAAAAAAAGAACTAATTGTTCTTTTTATACTTAAATGACTGATGTAGTTTATCTAATGTTTCTCGATATTCATAGTTTCTGACTGGTAAACCTAATTCTAATTTTTTCGTTAAACCATATTCATCTGACACTTTGTCTTCTAAATAAAATTGATTATCATCATAGAAATTTTGTTTTTTCCAGAAATCATCATGATGAAAATTATGTAAATACGTTGGTGTTGGTGCTTCTACTTTTGGACTTCGGTAAGTATAACCGCTTAATAGTTCTTCAAGTAGCGAAGCAAGTTCAAACTGAATTAGATTTGGTACAGCTACATCAATTAATTCCATTAACTTAATTATTTTTTTAGTAGCATTAATTTTCGTGTAACGTTCCAAAGGATTTAAGTTGATGTGTTCTTGATAATTAACAAAAATTCTATATACTAAATCGGGATTAGATATTTTTTTATTTCGCAGCATTTCTCTTAGTTCTTGGGGGGTTAAATAATCGGAAAAGCATACTTTTAACAATTTAGCTTCAAACCCCTCATCTTTAGATAAAATTATCTTATTTACATTGACATTTTCGATCTCTCTTAAAACTCTTTTTAAAATTCGAGCATTAATATAAAAAGGTCTTTCAAAACCATTGAAATGGTTATAATATGGATCATATTGGTAATGATATGACGTATTTAAATTGAATTTCAAGTTATTATTAACTGCATTATAAGAGATAGATAAATCATCATTACTATTTAAATTTCTATCAAATTCAATTTTTTTTAGATAATCTTTTAAATCTTCATTTTCCATAATGATATTTAATATTTTATTAATAAAAGAGTTATCAATTAGCTTACCTTTTTTAGAATACTCAAAAAATAATGTTATTATTGCCTTTTGCATAGTAACCCCCTCTTTTAAGTTCTGGTATTTTACCATTTTTTAGTAAAAAAGTCAAAAAAGGAATATTTCTATTCCTTTTTAGTAGGCATATGTTCCATGAATCTTTTCAAGTTGTTCATTGGACAAAGTATCTACAGTCCAGACATTATTTACTTTGGTTAGAGTAAAATCTATGTTATATTCTACCCGGTCATTTGCTTTTTTAAGTTCACCTATACGATATTTTAAAGCTGCATTAGCACTATAAACGTTATCTTCATAAAATTCAGTTTGATGGGTACTGATATAATCATTAATATCTTTTTCGGCAGTATAATAGTCATAAACTTTTACTTGAACAGTTACTACGGCATTAGCACCATTAATCTTTTCATCAGTAATTTTATATGTCATGTCTGAATATTGTCTTAAATAGACATTTTCATAACCCTTTTGATTATCTTCATCTAAATCAAGAGAACTTAAATAATCACCTAATTCCGTTTTGACAACATCAGCATTATTATTATACCTTTTTAATAATTCTTCAACTTTAGTAGAAGGTGTGTTCCCCATCCCACATCCAGTTACCAAAAATAAAAACAGTAAACCTATTAACCAAAAACTTTTTTTCATACTAATCTCCTTTTTTTTATAATATGGATAAATATTTTAAAATTATGCATCTTGTGATACAATTAAACTTAGGTGATATACATGAAAAGATTACTATCAGGAATAAAACCCAATGGTGAATTACATATAGGACATTATATCGGAGCCTTAACTCATTTCATTAAGATGCAAAAAGATTATGAATCTTTTGTTTTTGTAGCTGATCTACATTCTTTAACAGTTAATCCAGATCCTAAAGAATTGAAGAATAACATTAAAGAGATGGTCGGACTTTATTTGGCTTGTGGACTTGATCCTGAACACACTTATTTATTTAATCAATCAGAAAATATTTATCATCCTATGCTTTCATGGGCTCTAGAGTGTCACAGTTATATGGGCGAAATGAATCGTATGACTCAATTCAAGGAAAAAAGTCGCAATAAAAGTAATGAGGCTATTACTTGTGGTTTATTTACCTATCCTATTTTAATGGCAGCCGATATATTGATTTATGATGCCGATGTTGTTCCAGTTGGTGAAGATCAAAAACAGCATGTGGAATTAACAAGAAATATTGCGGAAAGATTTAATAATCGTTATGGTCAAACTTTTAAGATTCCTGAACCGATTATTGCAGAAACTGGGGCAAGAATTATGGATTTACAAAATCCTACTAAAAAAATGAGTAAATCCACCGAGAATCCTAAAGGAGTTGTATTCTTATTAGAAGATTTAGAATCAGCTCGCAAGAAAATTATGAGCGCTGTTACTGATTCAGATAATATAATTAAATATGATTCGGAAAACAAACCTGGTATTGCTAATTTAATAACTATTTATACATGTCTAACTAATAAAAGCATTTCAGAAGTTGAAGAGATTTTTCAAAATGATAACTATGGTACTTTCAAAAGCAAAGTTGCTGATGAGGTTATAAAACTATTACAAAAGATTCAAGAAAGATATAATGAAATAATTAAAGGCAATTATATTGATGAAGTTTTAAACCAAGGGCTACAAAGAGCTGAAGAAATAGCTAAGAAAAAAGCTATAGAAGTTTATCAAAAACTAGGTGTAGGAAGATATTAAGCTTCCTTTTTTTTGACAATAAAAAAGAAGCTTAAGCTTCTTCCTTTATTTCTTCAATATCATTTATTAAATTAGAAGTAAATACCGCAGTTAAATATTTCATTTTTTCAGCATCAGTTACTTCATCTAAATAAAAATCTTCGCCATCTTTGATTTCTTCAAAAATACAAGCTTCTGTAGTTATTTCTTCGTTTTCATCTAATTTATTAGCTAGAAAATATTTAATACCGTTTTGAACTGTTTCATCAGCCAAATAGTATTTTTCGTTACCTTCCAAAGTTACAATAGTATCTAATTTCATTTTATCTTCCTCCCATTCTCGTTTGTGATTCCTTAGAATAATTAGGAGTATTTATCATTTGTTCTTTATTATTAGGATTTAAGCCTTGATCTAATAACATTCTTTGAACTCTTAATACACTATTATCAATATCATCAGTTATAATATTGTCCACTTCATTATTAGCAACCATTTCTTGATCTTCTTCGGCTATTACTTGATCTGAAATATCGCCTTCATTCATAACTTCATTTCTATCCTCTGGCGATAATGCCGGATCATTAGCTTTTTCTTTTACTTTTCTATTAAATACTCTAAATACATTTTTTAATGTATTTTGAGCTCGATTACCCATACGCTGTAAAATGGTAGGTTCATTTAAATTTCGTTTGACATTAGCATATTTAGTATATTCTAGATAAATATATGAAGCAGCTTGATATAGTCCAAGCGGCAATCCAATTCCAGGGATAGCTATTACTTGGGATATAACTGCTATAGTACCAACAGTTCTAAATAATATTCCTAGTTTATCCATATGTAAATTAGCTGGTTTTTGATCTTTGACATATTTACCACGTTTTGTTGCTGGTTTAATATCATTTTGTTGTTGATCAACTATATTATCTTGAGGTAATGTCTGTTCTGACACAGTAGTAGTTACTGAGTCTTCACTCATTTCTTTATTTTCTTCTTTTTTGGCTTCTTGATTTTGGTTTAAATCTACCTTTTTAGCATCAAATAATGATGCTTCATATAGATTATCACCCATATTGTTCAATTTATAATAAGTTATGCCATCCTTAATTACAACATCAGCAATTTTATATTCTTTATCAAATTCTAAATCTCCTCTAGTGATGTTAGAATTTCTATCTACTCCAGGACCACCATTATAAACAACAACATCATCGTATTTTCTAATATCTTCTGGTATTTGTATTGGTTTTGGTAGAGGAGGAATATCTATTTTTGAATCAAATCTTGGAACACCTTCATTTATTTTAGGAGTAGTCTCTGGTTTAATGTCTTTCTTTACTGAAATATCTATATTATCTTTACGTCTTAGCCCCAATGCCTCTAAAGCATTGTTATAATTTTTAGTATTAGATAAAAATTTATTATGATTAGCTTTAAACTCATTACGAGTCTTTAATATATTGTTAAATTCATCTATTAAAGTTTTCTTGGTTTCAGATGTTAAATCAGACATCATTAAATAATCATAGACACCTTTAAAATCTTGGCCAAGTTTATCTATAAAGTTGGCATCAAAATTTTGATTAAATCTATTCTCTTGAGTAGCCGCAACTTTTTTAGCATTTCTGATTGCTTCTACATTAGGACCGTTATATTTTTTTAATAAATCTATTGCTTTTTCCATTTTTTGTTCAGGAGTTAATGTAGTATTATCATCTAAGGCATCTATAGCCGCTTTTGTCTCAGCTCTAAATGCTTCAGCTTCTGCTACACGATCGACAGCTTGTAATATACCTAATTTTCCTTTAATATCATTTAACATTGTTTTGAAACGGGTATCATTTAAATTAAAATGAGAATCTCTAGAAACAATATTAGTTATTTTATCTAAAAAAACGCGTACGTCCATTCTAAGCTTGATTGTTAGTTCTTCCATATTGCCTAATTTTGCTTCTAAAACTCTTAAATTTTCATACACCTTGATTGGTTCTAGACTGCCGCGAGCAATCTTTTCAGTTTGTTCTCTAAGAATCTTAAAATTAGTAACAATATAGCCATCTTTTTCAATCGTATTGATAAATTTCAGTATTTGATCCATACCTGGATTTTCATTTGATTTATTAATTTCTTCTGTGGTCATTTTTCAACCTCTCCTTTTACGCCCTTACACTATGTTAATTTTATCATGCGTATAAATAAAATGCAAATATTTTTAAGTCTCGTTATTAGTTTTTAAATATATCGACACATATCCGCATCGATGCTTTTCATAATAACCGGTATTTTCTAATTCAGTCATCAAAGTCATATTATCAAAATTTCTTAAATCTACAACCATATAATCAGTTTTATGCTTGGATGGATACATATAAACAGTTTCATATTTACTTAAATATGGTGTTAAATATGTCGTTGCAGTTATTGTCGCATTTTTGGGAAGTAAATCTAAACATGCCCTAGTTTGATTATGTGGTTCGGGATTCTTAATTTGATAAGTAACAAACTTATAATAATTTAAATTTATGTCTAAATAAAGTGCCGAAACAAAACTTAACATTAGCAAAATAGTTTTGTTCTTATGATTCATATTAGAAATATTCATAATCATGGCGTAAAATATCAAAGCCACTATTCCATAAGTATATTGAAAATCAGGATTATATTGATAGACATAACCTGGCATTAAATTAATTACCAGAATCGGTGCTAAAAGTAATAGATTGGAAATTTTCTTGTTCATAAATGGAATGAAAAAAACTGGTAATAGCATCCATAATAAAAATTCAAATTTTCTCACACTTAATATTTGCGTAAACATAAAACCAAAGTTTAACATTAAAGTTTTAATTAGTCCTAAGAAACCAGATGATCCCCCAGAAAAATAATTATTAAAACGATCGGTCATAATTTCTCCACCGTAAAGTTTAATTACACTTGTAGCAAATAAGAAATACATAGCTCCCACTAAAAAGATAAATAACCCTTTTTTGATAGTCTTTCGATCATAAAATGTTTTATATAAACCAATAAACATTATATATAATGCCGCATCCTCTTTAACCATTAGAGATAAAAACATAAAAATTAGCATCGGTATTTTTTGTTTGGTTTCTAAAAAATACCCGAACCATAACAATAAAGCTGTTAAAAACTTATTCTCATGAAAATCAAAGAATCCCCCTGCCGTAAGTGATGGATATAATAAATAGATAAATGCTATTAACAAAATATAGACATTATTTAATTTCTTTTGTTTTGCTAATAAGTAAATGGGATAAACACCAGAAAAAATAAATGCTGCTTGAATTACCAAAAGATATTCCGGACATCTGAATAGAAAGTACCCCGGCAACAATAAATAATATATTGGAGAAAAATGCACGGCAAAGTGGGACAAAAGCCCATCTCTTTCTAAAGTAGTTAAAGGTCTTCCCACTTTAGCCAGATATTCAAACATTTGCGCAAAAATCCCGAAATCATAGGTTGAAGCACCAAATCCTTGATAACGCATAATCGTATGACGAGCTAAAAAATAAGTAAATATTAGAAAACCTATACTGATTAGAGTTAGCAATAATTTGTCACTAATTTTTATCTTTTGAATAGAAATTACATTATTAAATGCATAAAAGATCACAATGGCATTGAAAATAATAATTCCAAGCGTAAAATATAAATTATCATTATAATTGAGCATTAATGTTACAGAAAAGACACAAACACTTAAAACTAATGCCCAAGCCGATCTTTTTTTTAATTGTTCTTTTTTACCAAAAAAGATAATTCCTAAAAAAAATAACAACCACATTAAAATGAATCCTGCTATATTTACTTCTTCTCCATAATCTAACCAATAAAACTGATTACTATTGAGTAATATTTGTACTGCGCTAGTCATAAAAAAAGAACTAAATATGGTAGTCAAAAAACTCTCGAGAATATATTTTTTATACTGCAAATATATCTTTTTCATAGCACCACCTTAGTTCTTACTTTTTTATTGTGTTTCTAAAAAATCCTTAACGTTTAACTTTGCTTTATTAATATCTTCAACTATTTTATCTTCATTAATTGCGTAAGTTTCTTTTAATTCATCAATTAGTATTTCATTGTTCTTAATTAAATTAACTCTCGTATTGATTCTTTTAATAAAATCTTCTATTACTTCTCTAATTCTAAAATCAATATCCTTAAGATCATCATCTATATAGACCGGAGCTAAATTTTCTAAAACTCCTAATCTTTCTAAATATCTAGGATCAAAATTATTTTCTTCTAAAATACTGTCGATTTTACTACTGATTTTAATAATTTCACTAATAAGTTGATCTAATTCTTTACTTAATGTCATAACTCTTACGGTAGCCAAAACTCTCTCTGTTGCTTCTTTCTCTTCAACACTGTCAAATAAAATATCGTTATCCATTTTTATCTCTCCCTTTTTATTCTTTTTTTAACTTACGCCGGCTTTTCCATCTACAACTATATTTAAATGAATTTCACTACCCAAGGTATCATTGGGTAAATTATATATATCTGGATCAGCAACCCATACTTTTAATTCAAAAGCTTTGGACTGACCAGCTGCCAAATTACCTTGAAACACTTCCCCATCCGTAATTTCACTCAAAGTTCTAGGACCCGTATTATTAAAATCCACACGAATATAGGCATGATTTAATAACGTTCTATCCGTATAATCCGGATTGTCAGCTACATAAATTGTATAGCTATAAGGAACTGTACCAGTATTTTGAATAGCAAAAGTATATTCATTATCAGTTAGCAATTCAGCTTCTACATCACTCATCGGTTCTATATCTTCGATATTAATGCTCGATCCGCCTGTGAAAGTAATTTGTAAATCACCCACTGTTAAAACCTGAGCATTTACGTCTGTTTCAATATCCATAAACAAAGCATAGGAAGAACCCAAGATTGTAATTACCATAACCATAACAGTTATAGCAGAAATAATAAAACGCTTTCTTAATTGATTCCTTATATACATGTTATCCCTTTCTTGCTATTACTATTGTACATAATCATTCTATCATCAAAGTAATTTATACGCAATATTTTATTTGCTTTTTGATTTTTTTTTTGATACAATCAGTATTGTAATTTAAGGAAGGAGCGTAAAAATGCCTAATATTAAAAGTTCTAAAAAGAGCGTTATAACTAGTAGCAAAACTGCGGATAATAATACTGCATTTTTATCTAAAGTAAAAAATTCTATTAAAAAAATAGAAAAAGCAGTTAAAAATAAAGATAAAGAAAAAGCAACCGCTGAATTAAAAATTGCTGTTTCTAATATTGATAAATGTGCAAGTAAAGGTATTATGAAAGAAAACACTTGTAATCGTCAAAAAACCAGATTAAATAAAATTGTCAAAGAAATGGAATAATCATTTCTTTTTTTTTGATATTTTGTTATGATTATCCTAGGTGAAAATAATGAAAAAAGCTTTAACCATCATCTTTTTTTTAGCAGTCACTATTTTAATGGCTTTTCAAATAGATCCCCTTACGGATAAAATAGCTACTCTTCTAAGAAGAGAACCTAAAATAATTGTTTCTAAACCTAACAGTTACTATAAAAAACATAATTATAAATTTGTTCAAGAAACTGGAGATTATATTCCTTATGGTAAACAAGATTTATTAAATATATTTTATTCAATATTAAATAGTGGATATGAAACATTTACTTTCTATTGTCCATCAGAATATACAGAATGCTTAAAAGATGTCAGTTCATTCAATTCTGAAAGTAATATTCTTACTCATATTAATAATTTTGTAAGTCCTTTTAATAACTTTTCTGACTTAAAAGTAATATCTGATGAAACTGGAGAAGTAACAATAAAAATTAATAAATTATACACATCTGAAGAAATTAACGCTATCAATAATAAAATCGAAAAAATTATTGCCGAAGAACTACAAGGTGAAATGAGTATTGAAGATAAAATCTTAAAAATTCATGATTACGTTATTTCTCACACTAAATACGATGAAGACAGAATTAATGATATTATTAAATATAAATCTAATATTGCCTATGGACCATTAATGGAAAACTATGGTATCTGTGGTGGATATGCTGATTCAATGGCACTCTTTTTAAATAAATGGAATGTTCCAAACTTTAAAGTCTCATCAAGCACACATGTTTGGAATGCTGTTTATATTAATGAAAAATGGTTGCATTTAGACTTAACTTGGGATGATCCAGTAAGTGAAGATCGTTCAATTAATAACCTACTCCACAAATTTTATTTAATAGATACTAAAACTTTAGAAGAATATAAAATTACGGATCACGATTTCGATAAATTGATTTACCGAGAGCTGGCCAATTAATAATCTTAAACTCTTTATTATATAAATAAAGAGTTTTTATTATACTAGCAATTGGTGTCGAAATAACCATGCCAAATATACCGAAAAAATAACCGAAAAATATAAGACTTATCATTATTAATATCGGATTGATTTTAACAGATTTACTCATTATGTATGGATGGATGAAAGAACTTTCAATCAGTTGAAAAACAACGATAATAATTAAAATAGCTATCCCTAATTTATAGCTAACATTAAAAGCCACGATTACCGATGGTATTCCCCCAATGTAAGGACCAACATATGGAATTATATTAGTAATTGATATTAAAACCGCAAATAAGAGAGCATATGGAAGCTTAGCAATCCAAAAACTAATTAGACATAAGAAAAGCAAAATTATTGTATCTAATAATGTTCCTCTTACAAAAGCTTTTAAATTGATACTTAATCGGTATATGAGTTTAGGAGGAACCCTTTTAGCAAAAAATCTACTAACAGATTCATGATTAGTTAAAAAAAAGAAACTAATAAATAAAGAATAAAATATAGTTGCTAAAATATCTTTTAAATTATTAGTATATTTATTTAATACTTCTAAAATTTTAGTCCCTATCATACTTAAATCAATCCGATTTAAAATTCTTGGGTCTAAGTTTTCATACATATTAATAATTTGGGGAATTAAAGTTTTAACTTCATGAATAATAACAGGTATACTTAAGTAACTTACTACACCAATTATTATAGCTAGCAAAGCATAAGTCATAATAGTACTGAGTAAAGTTTTAAAATATTTATTAAAATAAAGCATAACAGGTTTAACAAGCCAAGCAATAGCATATCCCCAAAAAAGCGGAGATATTAAAGTTAAAATGGTATGACAAAAATCTAATACTTTAAATTCTTTAATAATAAAAATAGCGAGTAAAGTATTAGCTAATATTAAAAAAAGATTGATAAGTTTTTTATTCTTAAATTTCATATTATATTTTTGCCAAAAAAAAGAAGTTTATACAACTCCTTATTTTAAGGTACTTTGCATTTGACCTAAAGTATCATTGATTTTCTTTTTCACTTGATACTTATTTTTATTTAATGACTCCATACCCATATAAGCGCCTGCTCCACAAGCAGCTCCCAAAGCAAATAACATAACATTTGAAAACGCTTTCATATATTCAACTCCTTAATTATATTTTAACCAGGAATATTTAAATTATACAAAATTCTTTGTTTTAAAGATGTCTTTCTTATTTCACTATAATTATTAGCAACAGCTTTTTCTAAAGCTTTTATACTACCAATTAATACCAGACTTTTCTTAGCCCTAGAAACACCAGTATATAACAGTTTATTATAAAGCATGCGATTATAATTAAATGTAATTGGCATAATTACATGATCAAATTCACTACCTTGACTTTTATGTATACTAATAGCATAAGCGTGGGTTATAGTACTCAAATCTTCCTTTTTATAAGAAACTAAATTATCATCATAACGAATTATTATTTCTTTATTATCTAAATCGATTTCTTTAATATATCCGATATCACCATTGTATATATTATCATCAATATTATTGACTAAATTTAAAACTTTATCCCCTTCTCTATAGCTAATACCAAAATAAGATAATTCCGCTTTATTTTTCTTTGATGGATTAAAAACATTCTGCAAAAGGGCATTTAAATTATCTATACCATTTTCTCCCTTATACATTGGCGCAAGAACTTGAAGTTTAGTGGCATCAATCTTTTTTTTCTGGCATTTATCTAATATCTGTTTGATTACATTTTTTATGTCACCACTAACTGTTTCAATAAAATTATAATCATCCTTTTTTGATAAAAGATCAGAAGTTAAATTTACTTCTTTGATTTCTTTAGCTAAAATCGGAATAAATGAGTTCTCACTTTGGCGATAAATAAATTCAAGTCTTGTATGAGTAATAGCATCACTGTTAATCATATCATGTAAAACTAAACCTGGTCCAACACTGGGAAGTTGATACTCATCACCCACAAATACAATTTGCGTATTATGCAAATCTAAACCTTTAAAAAGTGATGATAACAAATGATTATCAATCATTGATGTTTCATCAATTATAATTAATTTATAATATAATTTATTAAATTCATTTACTCCGAAAATATTACGTTCTTGGTCCCATTTTAAAAAACGATGAATCGTACTAGCCGGCATTGCCGTAGTTTCCGCCATTCTCTTAGCTGCTCTTCCCGTTGGGGCAAGTAATAAAATATCATTTGGTAAATCTTTAAAAGAAATATTATTTAATGCTGCGTAAATATTAATAATGCCATTAATAATTGTGGTCTTTCCGGTCCCAGGACCTCCCGTAATAATCGAAATATTATTAGTTAATGCCCTTCTAATAGCTGTAATTTGTTCATCATTATATTTAATAATATACTTAGTGGAAATCATTTTTAAATGTTTATCAAAATCTACAATTTTTTTTGGTTTACTATTTATTAAACTACCTAAAGAAGTAGCATTATTAATTTCATCTAAATAGTCTTCGATTAAATAATAATCGTTATTAACAATTATTATTTTTTTATTCAAATACAGTTTCTCTAATGTTTCATCAATTAATGTATATATTTTATAGTTTTTGGCTAAATATTCCACTATTTCAATTTTATCTAAATAAATATCGCCACTATTAAAAGTTGAATTTTTCATAGCCTGAATAGTGCACGCTTCTATTCTTCTTTCATCTTCATAATTTTGATCTGTAAGAAATATTTGATCTAATTTCTTAAAATCGATTAAGTCTGATAAAAGATAAATATTTTCTTCGATAACATCTTTAATGCCCGTATCATAAATATTTAATAATTTCATTGCTTCTTTTATTGTAAAACCTAAGCTTTGCAAATATTTGATATTCTCATTAGCATTATAATACTTAAGTATTGATTCATATATTATACAAGCTCTTTTTTCGGTCATCTTTGGTACTAAAAGTAAGTTTTGTTTATTTTCTTTTATTTTACTTAATGCTTCATTTCCAAAAAGTTCAATTATTTTTCCAGCAGTTTTTTCTCCACAGCCTTTAACAAAACTACTAGTTAAAAACTCCATAATAGCATCTTTTTCTTCAGGAGTTACGATTTCATAATGACTGACTTGAAACTGATAACCGTAGCGATTGTGAAAAATATATTCTCCTTCAAAACAATAAGTAATATCTTTAGAAAGTTCAGAAAAATATCCCGTAAAGGTTATCGTCTTGTTAGTTTCAATCTCTTCATGATTAGTCTCTTGAACACGAAAAAGACCGACTTTATAGCCAGTTTCTGATTCGTAAATTAATGATTTAAATTTGCCTTTTATGTAATTCATAAATTGATTGTACCACATTATTTTAGGTTATTAAAATTATTTATTTAAAGTTTGATCTTTAGAAACAGCAATTATCGGTGGTTCTAAGATATAATCTTTTCCATATTTTTTCCCAGTATGTCTTTCCGCTATTTCAATGGCTTCATTGTAATAACCATTAATTTTAGCTTCCATATTTTTAATATCTTGATCACTATAAAAACCATACTGATCACTAGTCATTATCTTTAAGTCTTCAATAGCTCCAGCTGCTTTCATTAATAATGGTTTTTCATTGCCAAAATCAATATCACTAGGAGCTCCTTCTCCTAAATATCCTACAACATATTTTTTATCACGCCAGTATGAGATATTTTGCGGATTAATTTCTGAAGCTGGTATATCAAAAGTTTGACTGACAAAATAATCCATAGCATCCCATTCATTTACTTCACCATAAGATGCTGTATAACCAAATCGTTCAAGGGCAGATTCTGGTACATCTATTTTTATTACTTGTCCTTCAAAAATAATACTTGCATTTTCAATGCCATTATTACTACATATTCTATTTATTTCCTTTTGAATATTGGAATCAGTATATGATCTAACAATTCCTTCTAAAGTATCACCAAATTTAATTTTATATTGAATAGTAGCTCTTTCTTCTGGTTTTTCTTCTTGATTCATCACATTTTCGATAGCTATCTGATCATTTTCTAAAGCTTCAAAATGGCCTTTACAACCGGTAAAAGAAGTTGCCATTAAGATGACAAATGACCCGGCAATTATTCTACGGTATAAATCAGGATTTTTTTTAAGATATAAAACAACATTTTCTGGTATATTTTCTAATTTATTTTTAATAATTTCCCAGTTTTGAAGAATCGATTTTTTTAAACCTTTAGGTATAGCTTTTTCAATATTCTTTACATATCCCGTGACCATTCCACTAACTGGTTCTTCTTCAATTGATCCTTTATAATTGAATTCTTCTATTGCTCTCATTTTCTCTCTCCTATTATTAAATTAATTATACAGCCTTAACATGATCTTTGTCAATTTTTGTAATAAGAGAATCATAAAATTCATTGTTATTTAATCTTTTATTAATCATTATCTTAATATAATTTGAAGTATGCCCTACCGAGTGATTATCATTTACTTCTTCAATTAAAACACTTAATTTTTGATCTAAGAACTTCTTATAGTAATTTTGTTCTAGTTCATTAGAAATAGCAATAAGTCTTTTACTTCTTTCTTTTTTAATTTTACTTGATACGATATCTTGAAAAGTTGCTGCTACAGTGCCATCTCTTTTAGAATATGGAAAAACATGGATTTTCCCAAAACCAATCTCAGTAGATGTTCTAATAGTATTTTCAAAATCCTCTTCAGTTTCAGTTGGAAAACCAACTATAATATCAGTTGTAATATTGATATTAGGTCTAATTAAGCGAATTACCTTGATTTTATTTTTAAAATATTCCACATCATACTTACGGTTCATCTTTTTTAATACAGGATCACTACCACTTTGTATTGGAATATGCAAATGATCACAAATTTTAGGATTGATTTTTAGTTCATTTAAAAATTCTTCAGTTAGTTCCGTAATTTCAATACTGCTTATTCTAATTCTTTCTAAATTTTTAATATTACTTATTCTTTTTATTAAAGTCACTAGATTATAAGTAGTTCCTGATCCATAACTTCCAGTATGAATACCAGTTAATACGATTTCTTTATAACCATTGTTAGTTAAGTCTTCGATTTCTTTAACCGCTATATCAAGATCTTTATTACGAATCCTGCCTCTAACGTAAGGAATAATACAATAAGAGCAAAAATTATTACATCCATCTTGAATTTTAACGAAGGCTCTCGTTCTTCCCATAAAATTATGAATACGCATATCTTCAAAATCAACCTCATTTAAATCATAAAATCTGGTTATCGTGTTTTTAGAAATAAGAAATTCATTTAATAATTCTAAAATCTTACTCTTATCTTTATTACCAATTAAAATATCAATACCTAAATCCTTTATTTCAGCTTGATGAAGTTGAGACATACAACCGGTCACTATTACTGTGCAGTTCGGATTTAATCTCCTTGCTTGTCTAATTATTTTACGACTTTTACTATCACTTTGATTAGTAACACTGCAAGTATTTATAATGACTATATCAGGATAATTATGAATTTCCACCGTTTCATAGCCTTTTTCTGTAAAAAGACTTTTCATAAATTCACTTTCATAAGTATTAACTTTACATCCCAATGTTTCTATACAAAATTTCATATTTTTACTCCTTAAAAAAAGCCATTTAGTGGCTTAGTTTTTCTTGTAATTCCTTTAAAGCTTTTAAAAACGCCTCTTCGGTATCATATGGCATTAATTTAACTTCTAATTTTGGTTCTTCTGATATTTTAGTTAAATCACTAGTTAAATTAATCTTTTTAATACTTATTTCCGGAATTTCAGAGGAATACTCATCATCATAATCAATTCCGACGGTATTTTTTTTATTCACTAATTCTTCATAGCTAATAATTGCACTTTGTTCTTGTTCAACTTCATAAGGTGTTAACCTTATAGTTTCAGGTTTATAATCTTTTTCAATAGCTTTGGTAACTGCTTCTAGATCAAAGTCATCCTTTAAAACAAATTCTTTTTCTTTTTTAGAATCTTCTTCTGCATCACTTAGCTTAATTAAATATAAAACATAAATAAATAAAACTACAAGTAAAAAAGTCCCTATAAAGAACAAATAGTCTCCCATACTAAACGAATAAATAAAACCTAATAAATTTTTGATTACTTCTTTCATTTTCTCCACCAAAATTTCTTTCTATTATACTATACTAAAATTAAAGCTGCAAGTATTCCCAATAGATTGTTTAATGCATGAGGCACTATAACAAAATATATATTATTTTTTCTTTCATATATGTAAGCTAATGTCACTCCTAGAGCCACATAAACAATGGATTGAGCAATCGCTAAAGCTATACCTAAATCAGTTGGGAATACATGCATTAATCCGAATATTAATCCGCTTATTAAGATATACACTTTTTTATTATCAATAACTTTTTTAAAACCTAACCTGAAAATTCCTTCTTCAACTATGGGTGCTAAAATTACTGAGGATATTAGCATCATCAAAGGTGCATTATGAATTAAAAGCTCTATAATCTTTTGATTATTACTCTCAGCAAATTCAATGCCGAGAAATAAACAAATGACTGATGTTATTACTGAAGCAGCTATCTTAACAATGAAAAGCAAGCCAAAATTAATGAGACATTCTTTCCAATTATTTTTTGAATTCTTTTTAAATTCATTCCAATCGACAATAAATTTTCGATAATAGAAAATAATTACGATGAAGGTTAAACATAGTTCAATTAAAGTATCGGCATAAGCGGTATCTTTAGAACTAAATAAACTGATATCAAATCCGAACTTAACAAAAAGATAAGTAAATATGTTACCAATATTAAAAAATATTACTAGTAACATAATTAACTTTATTATATTGTAAACTTTTTTTTGCACATTAACCTCCAAGTAGCTTAGCTAGTAAAATACTACCAAATAAATTGAATAAAACAAAAGTCATAATGCTATAACATATATTTGTGTTATTCTTGCGATATATATAACTTAAAGCAAAATAAATAGCAAAATAAGGTATTATATTAATAATTATTTCGATATATGAAGAAGACATTTGAAGTCCAGCTATTAAAGCTGCTACTAATCCACTAAATAGCATGGCTTTTTTCTTAGAATAAATTAAATTGTTTATTCCTAAAACATAAACTATTACTTGGGTTATCGGAATAATTAAAACATTTTTGAGAGATTGCAAAACCCAATAAACACTAATAGATTTTGTAAAAATATTATAAGTTCCCACACTAGTATAATTAACTTCAAAAGTTGCTGCTATTTGCTCTCCTATATAATTAGTTACAAAAATAACTAAAGTTAATACTACAAAAAAGACAATAGACATTAACGTATTAGGAAAAAAATTTCTTTTAAATCTTCTTAAATCAGTTAAATCTTCTCTACACAAATACAACATAATAATTAATACTATTAAATAATATACAACTGTTAATATTTCTTTAGTTAAATTACTCAAAACGGAAGAATTTATACCAATCCAAGGTAATATTGAAAAGAAATATTTTTCACCATAATTTATTAGTAATATACCCAAAAGAATTTTAATTAATTGTGATAAACTACTTTTCATACTCTCTTCTCCTATTTTAATAATATAGCAAATCCTCTTTTGAAACAAATTAAAAAGTGTAAATACTTGTATATTTTACACTTTTTGTATACATTTGTTAGGCGTTGACATCTGAGCGGCGAATAATATATACTTGTTTATTTTTATAAAAAGCACAGAACACATCGCTTGGTTGTAGTTGCCTACTTTGCAGATATAATTTGAGCCATAAAGTAGTTTTTTTTATATTTTTTAAAGTTTCTTTTTGGATAACACCATCAACAATAACCGGTAAAGGATAACTACCCGGCAATTTAAAGAAATTATATTTAAATATAGATAGTTTGCCGTTACTTTCTAAAAAGGCAAATTCTACTTCCTCAATACTTTTAATACCTGCCTGTCTTAAACTTATTAAAAGATCGTCAATAGTATATCTTTGTTTAATCATTTCCTTATAGTTTATAACACCTTTATTAATAATTAAACTAGCCTTGCCACTAAATAAAGTTCGAAATGTTCGTGATTTCATACTAAAACAAGCAAAAACAATTTCAAAAACTACTAAAATGCAAATGGGAATAATCGTTAAAAAAATGGAATCTTCTATGTTTTCTATACTAATAGCGCATAATTCAGCAATTAAAATGGAAACAATCAGGTCAATTATTCCTAACTGTCCCACTTCTCTTTTACCCATTAGTCGGTAACATAAGGTAACAAAAAAATAAAAGAATATGGTCCTTAATACTACGGTAAATAAATCCATTATCTTCACCTAAGTATATTATGGCTATTCTTTTATTTTTTTAATCATTAAAACTTTAAAGTTTTATTATTGATATTGTTTTGAATTTTTGAAATAAATTCATCTACTACTATAGTATAAGATTTTTCTTGACCATAAAGGCGATAAGTCACTACTTTACTTTCTTTTTCGCGATCACCAAGGATAATAGTTAATGGAACTTTCTTAGTTTGACTCTCTCTAATTTTATATGATAGTTTCTCCTCACGAGAATCAAAATTAATTCTTAATCCATGTTCCTTAAAGACTTGTTCTAGTTGTTTAGCATATTCCATATGATATTCATTATTAACCGGAATAATATTTATTTGAACTGGGGCAAGCCATAAAGGGAATGCTCCAGCAAAATGTTCAATTAAAATACCAAAGAATCTTTCAATCGAACCAAAGATAACTCTATGGACCATAATTGGTCTTTTCTTAAAACCATCTTTATCAACATAAGTTAAATCAAATCTTTCTGGTAAATTCATATCAAGTTGAATAGTACCACATTGCCAGCTTCTTCCTAAAGCATCTTTAATGTGGAAATCCAGTTTAGGTCCATAGAATGCTCCATCTCCTGGATTAATTTTAAATTCTTTACCAGTCTTCTTACAAATTTCCTCTAGGATAACTTCGCTTTTTTCCCAAGCAGCTATATCACCAATAAATTTTTCTACAGGTCTTGTAGATAATTCAATACGATAATCAAAACCAAAAATACTATAAATACGATCAATAAAATTAATTAAACGAATAATTTCATCTTCGATTTGATCTTCTCTCATAAAGATATGAGCATCATCTTGAGTAAATTGTCTTACTCTAAACAATCCTGATAAAGCTCCGCTAGCTTCGTGACGATGAACTAAACCAAGTTCTCCACATCTAATTGGTAAATCTTTATAAGAATGTAAACCATTTTTATAAACAAGCATTCCACCCGGACAATTCATAGGTTTAATAGCATATACACTTTCATCAACATTAGTAATATACATATTTTCTTTATAGTTTTCCCAGTGTCCTGATACTTCCCATAATTTTTTATCCATTAAGATTGGTGTTTTAACAAAAGTATATCCTTCTTTAATATGTTCTTCATACCAGAAGTTTTCAAGTATATTACGAACAGTCATCCCATTTGGTAAGAAGAATGGCATCCCAGGAGCATATTCACTAATCATGAATAATTCTAAATCTCTACCTAATTTACGATGATCTCTTTTTTGTGCTTCTTCTAAGAAATTTAAATATTCTTTTAATTCTTCTTCTGTTTCAAAAGAGATGCCATAGATTCTTTGGAGCATCTTGTTATCGGCATCACCTTTCCAATATGCTCCGGAAACCTTAAGTAGTTTAAAATATTTTAATTCCTTAACTGATTCGACATGAGGTCCACGACAAAGATCAGTAAAATCTCCATGCGTATAAGTACTGATAACTGTGTTTTCATCCATGTTTTCAATTAAATCAATTTTATATGAATCGTTTTCAAACATTTTGGAAGCTTCATCTTTAGAAATTTCATTTCTGATCATTCTCTTGCCATCTTTAGCAATTTTCTTCATTTCTCTTTCAATTTTTTCTAAATCATCTTCTTTAATAACGTCATTGCCTAAATCGATATCATAGTAAAAACCATCATCAATAACTGGTCCAACCCAAAATAAAGCATGTGGGTATAAATGTTTTACCGCACTAGCAAGTAAATGGGCACAACTATGATTTATAACATTTAATCTAGCGTCTTCTTTTATATTTTTCATTTTCCTCTTCCTTCTCTTTTATCTTCTAACATTTTTTTTGTCATTTGAGCTTTAACATCTTTAATTTGCTTATTTATTTCTTCAATTTCTTCCGGCTTTAAATTCTTGCCTAGTATCGTTAATTTATATCTTAATTGATATAGTTTTTTACGTATATCTTCATTCATATATAATCCTTCCTAAAATAAAAAGGACGTGTACCAAGGAGTGCTTAAAACACGGTACCATCCTAATATTTTCTCTTAACTTTTAACGCAAGTTACACGGAAATGATTGGTTTCTCTCCAAGGTAGTAATTATTAGATTTTATTATTAGCTTCCACCTAATGCTAACTCTCTGTAAATAATTATTTAATAATCATGTCCTTCTCTTTGATTTAAACAGATTTTATCATATATTATATGAATTTGCAAGACAATACAAAATCATTATATTTCAAATTAATTATATTTATGATAAAATTATATTAGAGTAAGTGATAATGATGGACAAGTTAATTTTTAAAATAACTAAAAATATATTAAGTGTTTCGATCTTAAAAAAAGATACCCTAAAAGAAGATTTAAACAACACTAATATAATCGATACTAAAGAATTAGTATTTAGTAAAGATTATATTTTAGAAAATATAGAACTGGTATCTTCTTTTTTGAATGTCGTTATTATCAAAAGAGAAATCAAAAAGATTAGTGTCAAAGATTATGACATCATTCCACTAACTATTAAGATTATAAATCATATCCCCTCTATTGAAGAACTTTATTTAAAGCCAGATAAACAAATAAATTACAAAATTTTTTTACAATTATTGGAAAACAAACACTTAAAATTTTTAGAAGTATATGATATTCCTATATATTTATTAGAACGTTTAGACATTAATAAAAACTTAGAAATCAAAATGCGCGCTGAAATGTTTTTTATTAGTAATTTTATGACAGATAACAATTTCAATACTTATAGTGATCTTTACTATAAAAAAAATATTCAAATCAATCATTTATTTACAAAGGAAGACATTGAAGATTTTAACACTTTTATAAATATTAATCGTTATTTGAAAGTAATTACTATTAATAAATTTTCTCGTTCAGTTTTGGATTATATTATTGACCAATTAATTGAGGTGAACAAATCCGACATTAAAATTATGATCACTGAAGAAGGAAATAACTTAACAGAGATATATCAAGCAATTAATAAACTTAAAAACAAAAATGATAGAATTTTTAAAGAACTGAATATCCAATTTAAAGTGAATTATAGCCTTGAATATAAAAGAAAAAATTTAGTCAAACAATTAAATTTAAATTTTATTAAAATATGCATTTGTTCTGTAATAGTTTTAATAATATTCTTAATGAGTCTTAATTATTATAAGAATTATACGCAAACTCGTGATATTAAAAATATAGAAAAGGAATTAAAACAAATTATTAATCAAATTGACAAAGAATACTCCATAGATAATCAAGATGAAGATATTGAAATTATAGGAGGTACACCAGATTATACTGTCCCTACTACCACAAAAAGTACTTATGTAAGTTCATATTATAAAAATTATGAAAAAGTATTTGATACCCTTTTAAAAATCAATGCTGATACAGTTGGCTGGCTTACGGTAAATAATACAAGAATTGATTATCCTATAGTTAAAGCTAAAGATAATGATTACTATTTGAAAAGAGACTATAATAAATATCGTAATTCTATGGGTTGGATTTTTATGGATTATCGTAATAGAATTGATATTTTAAATCAAAATACAATAATTTATGGTCATAATATAAAAGATGGGATTATGTTTGGAACTTTAAGATATGCCTTAAATAGTTCGTGGTATACTAAAACTGCTAATCAGATTATTACTTTTAATACTTTAAACGCTGCAATGAAGTGGCAAATTATTTCCATATATAAGATTCCTAATACAACTGATTATTTAACTACTTCATTTTTTAGTAAAGAAGAATATCAAACTTTCCTAGATATGATTGTTGGTAGAAGTATTTATAACTTTAAACAACCCGTTACTACCAGTGATAAAATATTAACCCTTTCTACTTGTCAAAATCGTGGTGATGAAAGATTAGTCATTCATGCTAAATTAATAGTTGAATAAAAAAAGGATTTTCTAATCCTTTTTTTTGCTTTTTAAAAGTTCTAACAAGGCACGCATTTGACGATAATCCTCTAGCGAGAATATTTCTTCTTCCTTTTGTTTGGCCATTATTTCATTTTCTATTTTTAAATTCGGTTTTTTTAAATCCCTAATTCTTTTTGGTAATACTATTTCATCATAGAAAGTGCCTGTTTGTAATTTTACTTCTTCTAGTTTTTCCTTAGGAGATACAATTTTGATTATTTTATATAGAATTAATCCAATAATCCAAATAAAAAAAATAATTAAACTCAGTTCTAATAGCATCATTAAACTACTGTTAGTATATATACTTACCTTATTTGATAAATCTACATTACTATTTGCTATCTCATCTAAGATTAAAAAGAAAAGAAAACTGTTGGCAATTAAAACAAAAGCATTAATTCTTTTAATTATTTTATTCATTTTCTTACTAACAATACTTACGATTAAGATAATGATACTGATAATAAGCATTAAAATATATTGTAAGACGGTAGGAAAATAAACAATAGCAACAATGTTCTTGGCAATAGTATCAAATATTTTTAATAAAGATTCAACATATGAATTCATAAAAAATATTATTAAAATAAAAGAAACTATAGCATATATAATTTTGGTCTTACGATCTTTCTTTGATATTAATAAGATATCAACTACCATAAGAATAATACCTAATAAAAGAATCAAAAAAAGAGGCGATTCAATAACAAGATTAAAAACAGTTTTAATCTTGTCCAATAGAGTATACTCTACCATATGAATCACCTCTTCCCCTTTTTATCAATTCACTTTTTCACTAATATAAATTGTTTGTGTAGCCTTATCTCCTTTTGTACATGTTATTAAGGTTAATGTTGTCGCATTTTTATTTCTTCTAACCACAACATCACCATCTTTTAAATCAGTATAAATATTCTTAATAATGTATTTATATTCTTTTTCCTTGTATGTAATAAATATCTCATCACCAAGTGCTAATTTATATAAATCCTTGAAGAAAGAAACCGCACTACTTCCAGAATGCCCAGCAATAATAAAATTACCTTTCTCAATATCTGGATAATTAGAAGGTTTTATAACTTGAATATTGCGATTGACATTATTATATTTATGGTCTATTTCGGTAAAACCTTTTCTTAAATTTAATTTAGGAATAGACAAATATCCAACATAATATTTTGTATAGTCAATTGGTGGTGCCGTAACTTTAGGAGTTTCTATTACCGGAGCTTCTTCTACCGGAGCAGTTGGGACCACTTCAGGAGTTAGCATGTCTTCTCCTAGTTCTTCAGGAATATCTTCAAGTTCTACTAGTTGCTCATAATACAATTCGTTCATTTCATCAAATACTTCAAATTTCTTTTGTTTGAAATAAGTACTTGATAATAAACAAATACCGATGAAAACTATTAAGACACCAATTATTATTTTTATTTTTCTTTTAGATATGGAATTCGCCATTTTTCTTTAATAAGTAGGCACCACTTAATAAGGTTAATCCCCCTAAAGTATAAGTGACGATACTTGATAGACCAGTTTTAGGAACTACTATTACCTCTTCTTCTGGAAGTGGCTCATTATACATAATAATTCCACTAGCTATTTCATAAACCCCAGATTTATTAGCAATCATTAGGCTTCCGTCTTCCATTACTCTAAAACGAATAACTTCCTCAGTCTTTTTGTATCCGTTTGGTACAACAGTTTCTTCTAAAGTATAATCGCCAGCACTTAAAGCCACATTATAACTAGCATCACCTGTAGTCCAAGTGGTTACTACTTCTCCCTTTGCATTCTTAATAACTAATGTTGCATCTTGTAAATAAGCATTAGTACTTACATCTAATTTACTAATATTAACAATATCATTGCTTTCATTGGTAAACTTTATTTCCTCAGCTGCAACATATTTATCATTGTCATTTTTAGTTTTAACATTGCCTTCTGAATCAACATAAAAATAAATAACATTTTTATTTAATTTGTATCCTTCAGGCGCTATTGTTTCACTTAAAGTATAATATCCCTCTTCTAAAGTAAGATATTTTGGTTTATTTGCAGATACCCAAGAAACTACTTCTGTTCCATTAGATTTTTTAACAACTAAAGTTGCCCCAGCAATTTCTTTAGAATTAGCAAGATCTATTTTACTAATCTTAACTGATTTAATATCTTCTCTAACATTAACAACTGTGTAATAATAACTATAATTATTACTTCCAATATAAATTAAACCTTTATCTGCTAATTTATATCCTTCTGGTGCTTCATCTTCTACAACGGTGTAATATCCGATAGGTAAATTATAGAATATTTCAGGACTTTTTGTAGATGTCCATGTATCATAGATATCAAGTGAATAACACTTACTTTTCTCACAGTTTCCTGAATATAAAGTTAATCGTGCGTCTTTTAAATTATTGCCATCTTGATCTTCTTTATAAATAACTAACGAATTAGTATTATCTAAGGGTCTAGTTACTTTTAAAGATTTCGCCATATGAATAGGGCGCTCCACAGTATAAACCCAATCATAGATTACTTTTTGATATTCTGAGCTATAGAAATAATCATAAGCCGAATAAGTATTATAAGTTCCTTCAACTTCAACATTAAAGCTTATAGTGCTACCAGGTGTTATTGATGAAACTGGAATTCTTACTTGAAAAGTTCCTTTTTTAGTTGATGTTGTAATACTACTATTAATAATTTGTGCTCCAGTTGGCGCTCCAACTAGTTTTAAATCTTTCATTGTAGCTAAATTTTCTGAAGTAAAAGATATGTAATCTGATACATAATAACCATTTACTAAAGCAAAATTTATATTTGCTGAACTAAAGCTCATATCGCCTCTTGGTTCTTTATAAGCCTTAGCACCTTCTACTAAATTATAAATTGCTTTGCAAACACTATCAGTTGTACGATTATTAGTACAATAATTTTTAAAATTACTATCTAGATTATAATTATTGTTACTTAAATAATCTCTGTACCACCAAATAGCCATTTGCATGATGTAATAATTCTTATGAGTGTCACCTGTATTTGGGGTATTATTTAAAATATAGACAAATCCCTTATCAATTTCACTATTTTGAGTTAATGTTAAATTTGATGGGAATTTCAATTTTGCTACTTCACAATACAAATAACGAGATCCATCATATGTTGTTTTAAAATAAGCTTGGTAGCCATTTACATATTGTGTAATAGCTGTTGACTTACCAGCTTGAATTGATGTTGGTGCTGCTGCTTCTACAACTAGTGTAAAACCAAAGGCACACATAATAGCTGATATCAACCATAAAATTTTCTTCTTCATTTTCAAAACCCTCTTCCTTTGAATTGGCTCTATTCTAGCATAATACCATTAAAAATGCAATATTTAGCTTGCTTTTCGATAAATTTGATTATTCTCTAAAGGCATATTTTTAGCCGCAAATAATTCACTAACAGTTACCACTTTAAATCCATCAGCATACAAAATTGGTAAAAGAAATTTTATAGCATCGATGGTCGTTGGATAAAGATCATGAAATAAAACTATATCGCCATCTTTAACATGGCTTAAAACTTCATAAACAATTGCTTCCGTATTGCGACTTTCCCAATCTCTTGAATCAACACTCCACAATATTATAGGATGATTGATGCATTCTCTTAATTTTTTATTAATACTTCCATAAGGAGGCCTTAATAGTTTCATCTCATTGCTAGTCAAATTAATGAATAATTCATTGTTTTGATTTATTTTACTATTAGCTTTTTCACAATTAAATGCGGTTAATCTTGAATGATCAATAGTATGATTACCTATTTCAACACCCCTATTAAACATCTCTTGGACTATTTCATTACGAATTTTAATATTATAACCTACTAAAAAGAAAGTTGCTTTAGCATTAAATTCATCTAATATATTTAATAACTCTAGAGTATATTTACTAGGACCATCATCAAATGTAAAAGCTATAAGTTTCTTATTTTCATTTTCTGGAGGTTTAGTTGTTGGTATTTCTTCTCTATCATTGATTGGTGTCATTAAAACATATTTTTCATCCAATTTGCATGGAAAACTTAAATTATCTTTTAATTCCCAATAATTCAGCGCAATTAAAGTCACAGAGTTTTCGTTATAGTTAGATACATATATTTCTAGTTCATTTTCTTTAAATAAATAACTTTTTTTAGCATATTCATAGGCTTTATAATCGAAATTTAACTTATTAGTAGCCATATATAAATTAACCTTATCAAGAAGTAGTTGTTCATTCGTAACCAAATCATTAATAGAAGCTATTTTATTCTTTTTATCAAAAATTAAACTATAATAATCGATTATCACATTATCATTATATGATTTAAATAAAATATTAGTAAATTCACCTATATAATTAACTGTATATTTTAATTTTTTTACTTTAGATGGATTAATAATATTTAAATACTCTGCTATATAATTATCTTTTTCATCACTGAAATATGGATAATATAAGATACTATTTTCTACTCTTAAATATTTTTCTTTATATAATTTAGTTAATCCTTTATTAAAAAAAAGAAACAGATTAATACAAATGAGACAAAAAGTCACAATAGCTATGATATATAAATAAATTATTGTGCTACTTCGTTTCTTCATATTATTACTCCTAATACTATTATACAACTTATAATCTATATTTTAACAAAAAAAACCTAATTATTAAATTGATATTTAGATTAAATTATTAAATATGTTATAACTTAATTTTATTTTTTTATTATATAGTATATTTCTTATAAGCCAAAATAATCATATTTTAAAAAATCAACCTGAATTTCACAAAAAATATTGCGATAGTTAACCGAATATGTTATTATTAGTTATGTACGAATGGATCTTTAGCTCAGTCGGTTAGAGCATCCGGCTCATAACCGGGCGGTCGTAGGTTCGAGTCCTACAAGATCCACCAATTTGCAGGTATGGCGGAATTGGCAGACGCGCTAGACTTAGGATCTAGTGGATTAATCCGTGGGGGTTCAAGTCCCTTTACCTGCACCA
>CAYQDO010000002.1:0-57726 GCA_964416365.1 uncultured Muribaculaceae bacterium
GTTCCAGTTCATATGGTTGAAACAATTAATAAAATGGCCCGAATTCAAAGACAACTAACGCTTGAATTAAACCGTGAACCAATTGAAGCAGAACTTGCTGAAAAAATGGGAATTACTGAAGAAAAAGTTCGAGAAGTAATCAAAATTAGTCAAGATCCAGTCAGTCTAGAAACTCCAATCGGGGAAGAAGAAGATTCTCATTTAGGTGATTTTGTTCCTGATGAAAGAGCTATGACACCGGAAGAGTATGCTACTAATGAAATTTTAAAAGAAGAAATAAAAGCTGTTCTTGAAACATTACAACCAAGAGAACAACAAGTATTAGAACTTCGTTTTGGTCTAATTGACGGGACAAGCTATACTTTAGAAGAAGTTGGAAAAAGATTTAATGTAACTAGAGAAAGAATTCGTCAAATTGAAGCTAAAGCGTTAAGAAAACTAAGACATCCGTCCAGAGCCAAAAAATTAAAGGATTTTATGGTGGAATAGTATGATAATTAGTCGTAGATTAAAATCGATTGCTGGTTTAATTTATGAAACAGATAATGTAATTGATATTGGTTGCGACCATGCCTTATTAGGAATCTATTTAGTTAAAAACAAAATTTTAGATCATCTAATTGTCAGTGACATTAATGCTAATGCCATTGGTAGCGGACTTAAAAATATTAAAAAACATAAACTTGAAAAAAAAATAGATGCTCGTTTAGGCAATGGTTTAGAAGTTATAGATGTTCATATTGATACTGTAGTTATCAGTGGTATGGGTGCAAATACTATTATTAAAATATTATCTCATCCTAATTTAAAACAAATTAATAAATTAATTATTCAATCTAACAATGATCATTTTTTACTTAGAACATATATGACTTTAAAAGGATTTTACATAGGACATGAATGTCTTGTGTATGAAAATGGTCATTATTATATCAATATTGTTTTTTTAAGAGGTAAAAGAAAATACTCAATGAAAGAATTAAAATATGGACCAATCTTAATGTATGCGAATAAAGATTATTATGATTTCTTATTAAAGAAAAAACATGCCATCTTAGACAACATTCCACGTTATAAATTATTTTCTAGATTAAAACATCATCGTGATGCTATATATCTAAAAAGATTAAGTAAATAAAAACATCTTTCTAAAAAAAGATGTTTTTTAATTTAAAATATAATAAACTATTGGTGCAATGACACTACCTATCATGGCTATTAATAAAATCCATACAAAGATTTTTTGACCAAGCTTTTTTTTCTTTTTAGTTTTATATACCATTTATGATCACCTCATATATCTATTTAATATTATACAAAATAAATCATAAATTTGAAAGTCTAAAATATAATTTAATGGTGATATTATGAAACTTAAATGGACAAGCTATAATAAATTTTTAATTAGGTTTTTAATTTCACTACTAATTATCGGTATTTTAATTGGTATTTACATTTATATCAGACAACCATCTTTAGTTAAAGCTAGTATTATTAATGAATTAAAATCACTTGAAGATGTATTAAAAAGTAGTAGACAAAATAATTTTTTATATCATATTATTCTTTTATCAATTATTGCCTTTCTTTCTACTTTTGTTATTGGTTTACCTATCATTGTATTTTATATGTTTTATGAAGGAATAAGTATGGGTTTCCTTTTAGCTTCTTTTATCAATTATAAAAAAATATCAGGACTATTATTTGGTACAACTTTTTTTATTATTAATAAACTATTATTATTTGCTGCCCTCATATATCTTTTAATAACCAGTATCAATTATAGCAAAAAGATTATTATCAATATAAAGAATAAAGATTATCAAATGTCCGAATATCTTTTAAATCATCTAATTAAAATTTTTTTTGTATTTATTATCATTATGATTTATGATGTTTTTATTTACTATTTAGGTAATAAAATTCTCGCTTACTTTATTTTTTTACTGTAAACTGTTATAATACATTTGTGATTTATATGAAAAAAGTTGTTGTAGGAATGAGTGGTGGAGTTGATTCATCAGTTGCGGCTTATTTACTTCAAAAAGAAGGTTATGAAGTAATAGGTCTTTTTATGCGTAACTGGGATTCTACTATTAATAATGATATGCTTGGTAATCCTAATCTAGATGCACCAATTTGCCCTCAGGAACAAGATTATAATGATGCTGAAGCAGTATGTAAAAAATTAAACATACCTTTATATAGAGTAGATTTTGTTAAAGAGTATTGGGATTATGTTTTTAAATACTTTTTAGATGAATTAGAGAAGGGGAGAACTCCTAATCCAGATTTGATGTGTAATAAATATATTAAATTTGATTTATTCATTAAAGAAGCATTAAAATTAGGCGCAGATTATATAGCAACTGGTCATTATGCTAGAATAGTTGGTAATCGTTTATGCCGAGCTATTGATCTAAATAAAGATCAAACCTACTTTTTAGCCCAATTAACACCAGATCAATTAAAAAATATCATCTTCCCGTTAGGAGCAATAAACAAACCCGAAGTAAGAGAGATAGCAGAAGAATTAAATTTAGTTACAGCTAAAAAGAAAGATTCAACTGGGATATGTTTCATCGGTGAAAGAAATTATCAAAAATTTATATCAAACTATTTAAAACCAAACCCTGGTAACATAGTTGATATTGAAACAAACGAAGTAATTGGTGAGCATACCGGCCTTATGAACTATACGATAGGTCAAAGACGTAATGTTGGTATAAGTGGTAATCAAAAGAGACATTTTGTCGTTGGTAAAAATGTTAAAGATAATATTCTATATGTAGCCTTTGGTGATGAAAATGAATATCTTTATAGCGACGCTTGTTTAATAGATCAAGTTAATTTCATAAGTCCAACTAGACCTGCTTTCTGTACAGCAAAATTCCGCTATCGTGGTCATGACATTGAAGTAATTTTAGAATATCTTGATAACAACGAAATTCTAGTTAAATATCCTTCTAAAGTTAAAGCAGTCACACCTGGACAAGCTTGCGTCTTATATTTAGGTGAACAATGTCTCGGATCAGGGATTATTAAAGAAATTTATAAAAATAATCAAAAATTAGAATACTTATAGTATTCTTTTTATATAAAAAGGACCAAATCTCTTGACAAGCAAGTGTTAAGTAGGCTAAAATATAGATGTAAAAGATAGTAGAGGAGATGTATAAAATATGGATAAACTAAATAATATATTACAGGAATTAGGTATTTCTAAAGTAAAACTAGCTAAATATTTAGGCGTTTCAAGACAAATGGTATATAATTACTTAGAATTACCAAGTTTAAATAAGTGGCCGAAGGAGAAAAAAATTGCTTTATTTAAATTATTAGATATCGAAGATGGTGATGAAGATACTTTAGATAATATCAAAGTTAATACAGAGTATTTATTGACTGTCGGTGAAAGATTAAATAAAGGATTAAAAGTAACTTCTCAAGGCGAATATTTAGATTTAAAAGGTCTAAAAAAAGAAGAACAACAATTAGTAGGGGATATTACCTATTTAATTAAGGATAAACTTGTTGAAAATCCTAATCATGAAGAAAATTATTACTCTTTACTTTATACATATCATTTATTACAATCACTGGACAATGTACAGGAAATTAAATATCTATTAGCATATATGTCTAAAGCTACTGGGTTTATTAAACCAAATGATTTTAAATTTAATGAAGAAAAACAATTTATGTTTGAAGGTATAATCCACTCTGCTTTCACTTTATATAGCAGTGGGGGAGCTAGTAAGAATAAGGTTATTGAATCCCATAAAAGATTTGTACAAGAAATTGAAATACGTAATGAAGAAAGATTATCTAGAACACAACAATTAAATACTGTTAGACTACAAGCATTAAGAGAACTTGGTTATACAGAAATTAACACAAGCAATGCTGCAGAAGTATTTGAAAAAATTGCTGAAATTCAATCAAGAAGAGCTTAAAAAAGAGACCTATTATAATATGGTCTTTTTTCTTGTTCCTTTATATTTTAAAAATATAAGTCCCCTATTTTATCTTTGAAATAGGTTAGGATATAGATTATTAAATATGGATACCTGTAGATAATAGATATAATAGCATAAATATAATAATTAAATTGATGAAACTAAACTAATCAGAATTATATTGAATAAGTGAGTAATAAATATATATATAGATTATAGTAATGTATTATTTTAAGTGACCAATTAATCATATAAATAACTTCCTATAGTATAATGTGTTGTAAGCTATTTAAAAAGCCCTTTTCAGGGCTTTTTTATTTTTTTATCTTTCCATATATTGCTATTAAAACAATGCTTATAAATATTAGTAGTACTATTATTATCCATAGTAATAATACTGGGTTTTCATAATTCGGAATATTTATTCCAAATATTTCTTGAAATGTTTCCGCAATTTTCATTTTATTCCTTTCTAATTTATTTTACTTTTAGGGTATGGTCTTTTTTCATCCGTATTGCCTATTAAATAATCTACTGATACATTATAAAAATCAGCTAGGTTTACTTAACTTATCAATAGGAATCAATCTTAAACCATTTTCATATAAGCTATATTGTTTTTGTGAAATGTTAAGTATATTACATATATCTATTTGGTATAAGTCTCTATCTTTTCTAATTTCTTTTAATCTTTCTATATTCATGTTTACATTATATCATATTACTTATTTTTATTATTGGCAATATATACAAACGTTATAGGTATGAGTTTCTTAGATTACCTCAAAATGAAAATACAAGATAATGTATAAAAAAAATATGATGTATTATTTTATTATATATAACTTCCTATAATATATATTATGTTAACCAACGTATGTTTGAAAAAAGAAAGAATAGAATAAATAACTCACCTATTTGATTGATGAGTTATTTTTATTTGATAAATATAAAATTTATAATAAATACTAATATCGCTAATCCTGTGCCTATTATAATACTTCTTCTCGGATATTTATTTGCTTCTTCAAATATATCATTAATAGATATAGAAATCATTAATCCAGCTACAAATAATAACACTATACTGATAATTAGATTACTTAAATGATTTCTAAAGAAAATCCAGGCAATTATTGCTCCTAGAGGCTCAGATAATCCACTTATTAATGTAGCTTTTACAGCTTTAATTTTATTTTTAGTGGCATAATAAATTGGAATTGCTATAGCTATACCTTCTGGAATATTATGAAGCATTATAGCTATACTAAATTTAATACCTAGTTTGATATCAATCATTGAACTTAAAAAGGTTAAAATACCTTCGGGTAAGTTATGAAGCATTAAGGCTATCATGCTTAATATCCCTACTCTGTATAAGCTGGAATTAATTTTTTTATAATGCTTAATCTTTTTATTAATAGTTTTTGATAAAATATTTCCTACAATGATATCTAGGATTAAAATGATTGATGCTGTTAAAAGATTATACTTATATTCAAGATAAATAAATCCTTCTGGAATTAGTTCAGTAATGGATAATAGCATCATTATACTGGCAGAAAATGCCAGAGATGCCCCAATATAGTTATTAATATTTTTTGGTTTTAAAAAGATTAGTAAACTACCTATAACAGTAGATAATCCAGCAATAAGACTGATTAATAAAGGTATAAAAATATTCATAAGATCACAATAAATTATATGTTTATAGTAAAATAAAATACTTGGTTATTTAAAATACAACCCCCAAAAATTACCAAAAAAAAAGAATATTTCAATGAATGTTTATTATAGTTTATTCCATACTACTAATAGGAGGTAGTTATGAGCAGAGCAAAATCAAGAAATAATGCTAAGAATAATTCTAGAAATAATGCTAGCAATAATGCTCGCAATAATGCGAGAAATAATTCAAAGAATAACGAAAGTAATCAAGCACGCTAATTAATTTCTAGGGTGAAATTCTTCATAATCACTACGAAGTTTCTCATTAGTTAAATGAGTATAGATTTGAGTAGTGGAAAGATTTTCATGGCCTAGTAATTCTTGAATGATTCTTAAATTAGCACCATTTTTTAATAAATGGGTTGCAAATGTATGTCTTAAGGTATGAGGAGAAACATTTTTCCTGATACCTTTTTTTTGGCATTCTAATTTAATGGTTTTAAATATAAATTGCCTACTAATTTTTGTCCCTTGATTATTTAAAAATATATAGGTACTATTTTTTTTATTTAAGATACTACGGTACTTTTCTATATAGATTTTTAAAGCTTCAATTGCATAATCTCCTAAAGGAATAATTCTTTCTTTTCTGCCCTTCCCCATTACTCTTATTAAGCAGCTTTCTAAATCAATGTTAGCCATTTCTAGATTAATAAGCTCAGATATTCTAAGACCGGAAGAATATAATAATTCTAAAATAGCTTTATTTCTGGCATCATAAGGTGTATTTACTTCTATATCTAATAATTTAATAGCTTCTTCAATTGTTAAAAAAGTTGGTAATTTTGTTTGTTGTTTAGGTCTTATGACACTAATAGCTGGATTCTTTTCCACTAATTTTTTTCTTTCTAAAAAATTATAAAAAGATTTAAAAGTACTTATTTTATGGGCAATTGTATTACTGTTCAAATCAGATAAAGATTTTAAGTACTTTTGCAAGTCTTCTGACGTTATTTCCAGTAAGTTATTGTGATTATACTTCATTAGCTTTTTCATGTCATTTTTATAGGCAGATACGGTATTTTGGGTGTAGTTTCTTTCCAAAGATAGATATTCAGTAAATTGATTGATTAAGTCTTCATTTTGTTGCTTAATTAATTCTTCATCTTTCATTTTACCACCCTATTTAATTATACATACAACTAGAAAAATAAGCAAATGTATAATATAATAAGAATTGGTGAAGATATGGAACTACTAGCTAATAAAATGAGACCTAAAAGTTTAAAAGATATTATTGGTCAAGAACACATAGTGGGACCTAATAAAATTTTAACAAATTTAATTAATAATAATAAATTATTCTCGATAATTTTATATGGAACACCAGGTACTGGAAAAACTTCACTTGCTGAAGCGATTGTTAATGATCTAAAAAAAGAATATCGATTGCTTAATGCCGTTATAAATAATAAAAGTGATTTTGATATTGTTATCGAAGAAGCGAAAATGAATGGTGAAATGATTTTAATAATTGATGAAATCCACCGTATGAATAAAGATAAACAAGACCTTCTTTTACCCTATATTGAGAGTGGTTTAATAATTATTATTGGACTTACCACTTCTAATCCTTATCATTCAATTAATCCGGCTATAAGGAGTAGATGTCAGATTTTTGAGGTTACTCCTCTATCTTCTGATGATATTAAAAAAGGATTAAAGAGAGCTTGTAAATATTTAGAAAATATTAAGGTAACTGATAAAGTATTAGACATGATAATCTCTTCTAGTTCTGGAGATTTGAGAAGCGCTATAAATTTACTAGAGATGGCTTATTACAGTACTAATGATCATGTCATAACTAAAGAAGTTTTACTAACTATAAATACCAAACCAGTAATCTATATTGATAAGAATGACACAAATTATTATGATACGATTAGTGCTCTGCAAAAATCAATTCGGGGTAGTGATGCTAATGCTGCCTTATATTATTTGGGAGTACTTTTAGAGGCTGAAGATTTAGATATTATTTTTAGAAGACTAACAGTTATTGCATATGAAGATATAGGTCTAGCTAATCCGGGAATTGGACCTAAAGTAATGGCTGCTATTGAAGCAGTAAATATGTTAGGCTTACCAGAAGGAAGAATCCCACTAGCCACAGTTGTTATTGAAATGGCCTTGTCACCTAAAAGTAACAGTGCTATATCAGCAATTGATAATGCTTTAAATGAAATAAGCAATGGTAATATTAATCCCGTACCAAAACATCTTAAAACCAGTAGTAAAGATTATAAATATCCGCACAATTATAAAAAATACTGGGTTGAACAGCAATATTTACCAGATAATTTGAAAGACAACAAATTTTATTATCCAAAAATAAACAATTATGAAAATAATTTAAACAAAATAAATCAAGAAATGAGGAATAATAAATGAATATTACAATAATGGGTAGCGGGGCTTTTGGTTTTGCGATTGCTATGATGTTACGAAAAAATGGCCATAATATTAAAATGTGGTCTCATTCAGAGGAACAAGTCAGAGATTTACAAAATGGTAAATTAGAACTTATCCCTGGAATCAAGATTCCTAAAGATATAAATTTTACTTCAAGTTATGAAGAATCTTTAGTAAATTGTGATATAGTATTTATCATGGTAGCTGCTAAATTCGTCGGCGATGTTGCGGAGCAAATGAAACCTTATATAAACTCCGATATGCATTTCTGTATTGGTAGTAAGGGTATTGAACAAGGCAGTTGTAAATTTGTTCATCAAATTTTTAAAGAACATATCAAGACCAAAAATCTTTCGGTAATATCAGGACCATCTTTTGCCGTTGATGTAGTTAATAATGAGCCAATTGGGTTTGCTATAGCCAGTGAGTCAGTTAAATCCCGTAATGTGGTTGTTAAGGCTCTTACTAGTGATACTATTAAACTTAGACCAAGTTCTGACATAATTGGAGTCGAACTTTGTGGCTCTATTAAAAATGTTATTGCTGTTGCCGCAGGTATGTTAGAAGGCTTAGGATATAAAGAATCTACTAGAAGTTTTTTGATTGTTGAATCAATGCATGATATTAAAGAATTAATTAAAGGTTTAGGTGGTAAGAAAAAAACTATTTTAAGTTTTTCTGGTATTGGAGATTTACTACTTACTTGTACTAGTGTTAAAAGTCGTAATTATTCATATGGCATTTTATTAGGTCAGAAAGATTATGATGGAGCAAGAAAGTATCTAGAAACTACCACTGTTGAAGGATATTATACTTTAAAATCAATCTATACCCTTCTACGTCGTAAGAAAATTAAAATGCCTGTTATTGATTTAATTTATAAAATAGTTATGAAAAATGAAGATCCTTCTTTATTAGTCAATTTCTTAATTACAAAAAAATAAACTCATTTGAGTTTATTTTTTTGTTATATCATTAATAACGTAGCTAGCACATAATAAACCAGCTATTCCCGGCATATAACTTACCGTACCTAGTTTATCAGTAGTTACTGGATTTTCCGTACTACTAACTACCATAATTTTTTTATTTATTTTTAGTTCTTTAACTTTTCTTCTTAAGATTCTTGCAATAGGGTCATTTTTGGTTTTTGCTAATTCTGTGATGGAAAATAAGGCTGGATTAGTTTTATTAGCAGTACCCATACAAGAAATAAATTTATATTTATATTTTAAAGATTTTTCAATTATTAATAATTTGGTACTTACGGTATCACAGGCATCGATTACATAAACATATTTATTTTGTAATACCTCATCAATATTATCTTTATCCAAATTATATTTGAATGCTGTAATATTAAGATTGGGATTGATCTTTAAAGCTCTTTCTTTAGCTACTTCTACTTTAGTTAAACCAATATTTTCATTGGAAGTTATAATTTGTCTATTTAAATTAGAAATTTCAATATTATCACGATCAATAATCGCTATATTTTGAATACCAGAACGCACTAGAGCTTCTAGAGCATAGCCCCCTACTCCACCAATACCTACAACAAGTACTTTAGTAGATTGAAGTCTTGAAAATTTATCTTTACCAATTAAGGTAATTAATCTTTCAAACATAGCCCCTCCAAAATAAAAAAAGCCTAGTAACAGTCAATGATAAAGCCCCGCTCTATCAAAGGTGGGCATCACATAAGAAGTTTTAGGATCCTAGGTTTTACTAGTTTTCAACACCACTGCTTAATTAGACTCCCAATTATATAATTTGTCGGTCTTATATATAACTGTTACTAGACAATTTAATTATATCATTAGATTATTTAAATTAAAAGTATTTTTACAAACTTTTGATAAATTCAATAATGGGCATAATGTGCCCATTATTTTTCATTTTAATAACAGGTATATTTAAAGCATTTGCTATGCTAAGGGAATTTTCTATTTCATTTTCTTGGAATTTTTCTAATAACTTTAGATCAAATTTTATTTTATCTCTTTCATATAATCTCTTACTAATTGATTTGACATTATCATATAAGATAATAATCCCAATAACTTTCATTCTCTTAAACCAATTATTATCTAACTTAACTATTTTATCTTTAATATTAATTAGACATGTATGGCCATTTAAGACAAAAAGATGATCTTTAATGTCTTTTTTTAGACTATCTAATAATATTTTTTGATTTTTATTAATATTTAGAGCCCTTTTGTTGATATCAGTACGAGAATTATACTTTTTAATTAATTCACTTGCGGAATAAATAGGAATATTGAGCTTTTTATTAATTCTTTCACAAATGTGGTTCTTTCCTACACCATGTATTCCAGTTAATAATATTACTTTCATAATTACACCTATCTTTAGTATAAATTCTTCTATATTAATTATACAAAAATTAGTTGTCTTTGTAATTATCTAAAAATGAATGTTTTTCTTTATTATAATGATAACCTAATACAGTATTTAAATTGATGTTGTCACTGCTTTTAAAGATATTTTTATCGATATCTTTATATACTTTCCGAAGATTTTCAATTAACTCTTTTATTTCTCTTCTTTTACTATCTACTTTTTTACTTGTAACGTTACAAGCACAATTAATAAAAGTTAAATTATTATAATTAACCCATCTTTTAATATCATATTCTTTGACTAAATAAAGGGGCCTAATTAATTCCATACCTGGATAATGATCACTTTTAAGTTTGGGCATCATTGATCCATATGCCCCGGCATAAAGCAGGTTAAGCATAATAGTTTCAATGACATCATCAAAATGATGGCCTAAAGCAATTTTATTGCAACCTAAATCCATCGCTTTACGATATAAATACCCTCTTCTTTTTCTCGCACATAAATAGCAAGAATTTTTCTCTTTATCTAATTCTTCAAAAATATTGGTTTTAAAGATTTCGATGTCTAAATCAAAGTATTGAGCGTTCTTTTTAATTAAATTTATGACCTTAGGAGAATATCCTGGATCCATAACAATGTATTTTAAACCAAACTTAATAATATAGTGACGTTCTATTTCCCTTAAAACTAAAGCAAGCAAAAAGGAATCCTTACCACCACTTATGCAGACAGCTATGTTATCGCCCTCTTCTATCATCTTGTATTCATCCATAGCTTTAATGGTTTTTTTCCATATATCTTTACGATAAGTTTTTAAAACACTTTTTATTATATCTTTATTATCTATTTTTCCCATATATAACCTCTTTTGTTAATATAAATATAATATCAAAATATCAAAAAAAATAAAACTATATGTTTTATTTTTAAGCTATTTTACTACCTTTCCATCTTTCTACGACATCACAGTTACTTGAGTATGGAAGTGGATTTGGCAGTTCCATTTTAATTAATAATGGAATTTTAAAGGCACTACCAAATGATACTAAAGTTCCTGGTTGTAATGAATTTAATTTTTCTATAACATCAGTAGAAATATTAGGTAGCATTTTTTCAATGTACTCTAAATCTTTTGGATGGGTCATTTTATGAACTAGGAAATTACTCATTTGGGCAACAACAGTTTCACTTATATCAACTGGTCTTTGACTTATTAAATTAAGTAATACACCATATTTACGGCCTTCTTTAGCTATTCTTTCAAATATATTATAACCCAATAAGAATTGATCATTGTCTTTAACCACATAGCGATGGGCTTCTTCAATAATTAAATGGAATGGTATAGAAGCTCTTACTTTTCTAGATTTAGCAAAGTCAAAAATCATTTTACTCATAATCTTAACAATCACTTTAGCTAGATTGTCATCAATATCTTCTAAGTTTATATTAATTATCTGACTTCTTTTGTTATTCATAATAATTAAACTAGAAATATAACTATCTAAATCTAAATATTGCTTAAAATCAAAATATTGACGGTTTTTACTATTTAATAAAGAATGCAATCTAACCTTTAAAATAATAGCAGAATCTTGCATTAATCGATTATTTAGGAATCCTTCACCAATTAAAGTAAAGTTTAGAGCTTTTTCTAAATCATTTAAAGTAAAGAAAGCATCTTTGGCAATTTCCATTTGAGATTCAATATTTTCATCTAAGTTTTTGGCAATATATTCATTAATTAAAACGGACTCACCAAATTCTCCCTTGGAATCAATTTTAAAACATTCTGAGAATCTTCTTGTATATCCTATACCTTGAATTTCTGCATTCATATTAAAGGCTGGTGTTTGGCAAGAGGCTATAATAGTAAAAATATCATTTTTCTTACCACTGGCATTTTGATTACTGAATAAAACAGCTTGAATGGCACTGGCTATTAGATGATTCTTTAATTTTTCCGTTTGTTCATCTTTCTTACTGAACAATTTAACTAGTTTCATCATGCGTTCAATAATAGTTAATTGAGCATGGTTTTCCGCACTTAATAAAAGAGCAATATCATCATTGGTTAGTAAGAAAATTGGTATTTGTAATAGCATGTCTGTTGACTCAGTTGGGTTAGTAGTTAAAAATTTATATTGATAGTTAGAATTAACTTGATCAATTACTTTAAAAGCACTTTTATATTCTCCATAAGCATCAAAAATAAACATATTAGCATTGTAAGTTAAAAAGTTTTTATTCAAATAAATATTTTGAATTATTCTTGATACAGAACAAGATTTACCTGATCCGGAATTACCGAATATGGCTAAATGATTGGAAAATAAATCATTGATATTTATATAAATATTTCTTTCATTATAGGTTGGACTTTTACCAATATATAAACTTTCTGTTTCATTTTTACCCATGATAATATCTAATTCATGATCATTAATAATTCTCATTCTAGATGATAATGAAGGTTTTTTGATAGTACCTGGAATAAATTTGTTGGAAGCAAATTCACCTAAAAGTTGTATTTTTACGGTATCTTCATCAACGTTTTTTACTTCCCCTAAAAGGGTGTCTTTCTCATATTCGAATACAACATGAAGATTCATTAAATTAGCGATAATTTGGCCTTCTTTATTAATTTCTACAACGGCTATATTATCACTAATATACTTTATTTTTCCAAACATTATAACCAACCTCTTTATTCTTTATTATTATAAAAAAATTATATCATAGTTAATATAATTTTTAAATAGCAAAAAAAAGAGATTATCGGTCTCTTAGTAAAACAATTAATAAGATAAACATTATTAAGATTAATATTCCTAATACAGAATATATGATAATATCTTTATTATTAATTAAAAACTCTTTAATTAGCATGTCTATCCTACTTTCTATTTGCTTCAATTATATCACTTATTTTAAAAATAATAGACATTCTATGCAACTTGACGCTGAAAAAAAGACATTACTTTTTCAATGTCTTTTTTTCAGCATATTGTGAGCTTGTCACTTTACATATTAAGATAATTTATTCGTTAAAATCTCTTTTACTTTAACTGGATTTGCTTTTCCTCTGGTTTCTTTCATAGTTTGTCCGACAAAATAATCAAATAAATTTGTTTTGCCATTTTTGTATTCTGTAACCTGATTTGGACTATTTGCAATTATTTTATCAATAATAGCCTCTAGTTCATCTTCATTATCTAGTTGCTCCATACCATATTTTTTAATAAGCGTTTCTGGTTCTTCTTGTTCTTCTAAAACCTTAAAGAATAAATCTTTAGCTTGTTTAGAACTTATAGAACCTTTCTTTAAAGGATCTAGGATATTATATAAACGTTTTGGTGTAATAAAAAATTCATTTATTTCCATTTCATGTTTATTTAAATATCCCATTATTTGGGTTGTAATCCAGTTAGTAGCATCTTTAGGATCAATGCCTAATCTAATACATTCTTCAAAATAGTCACTGTTTTCTTTAGTTTTAACGATAACACCTGCATCATAATTAGAAAGACCATATTCCGTAATATAGTTATTTTTCCTTTCAAGTGGTAAAACGGGAATTTCTTTTTTTATTTCCTCTAACCATGCTTTTTCGATTTTGAATTTCGGAATATTAGGATCAATATAATATTTATAGTCAATACTTTCTACTTTTTCTCTCATTCTAATAGTGGTCGCAGTTTCATCGTCCCAGCGACGAGTTTCTTGTATAATTTCATCTTTTCTACCAGAATTGATTAAATTGGATTGACGTTCTATTTCGTATAGAATTGCTGCGTGAACGTTACTGAACGAATTAACGTTTTTAATTTCAACTTTAGTACCTAATTCGGTAGCACCTTCTTCCATTAAAGAAACGTTAACATCACATCTAATTTGACCTTTTTTAGTATCAGCTTCTGAGCAATCCGTATACTTATAAATATTTCTTAAATATTCTAGGAACGCTACCGCTGCTTCTGGAGAATAAATACAAGGATCCGTAACTATTTCTAGTAGTGGTACTCCACTACGGTTATAGTCTATTAATGAATAATCAAAAAAGTGATCAAGTGATGCTGTATCTTCTTCAAGGTGAATATCATGAATATAGACAGGAACTAATTTTTCTCCTACTTCAATATCAATTTTACCATTGATACCAACTGGTTTAGTACTTTGCGTAATTTGATAACCTTTTGGTAAGTCTGGATAATAATAGTTTTTACGGTCAAATACTAGCATATCAGGAATTTGACAATTTAAGCATATAGCCATTTTAATAGCTTTCTTAACCGCTTCTTTGTTGACAATTGGCAAGATTCCTGGGAAAGCCATATCAATCGCTGTAACAGTCGAATTTGGTAAATCACTATAAGTATTGCGTGATTTAGAAAATACTTTTGAGATAGTTTTTAATTCACAGTGCATTTCTAGTCCAATAACTACTTTTAAAGCCATTATTTCCACCCCTTTGCTATTAAATTTTTATAGCCTAGATGATTTTCAATGGCATATGCTATATTTAAAACATTAGCATCATCTTTGATTTTTCCAGTAATATTAATACCTACCGGAAGTTCATTTATCAAACCATTTGGTATAGTTATTGAAGGATAACCACCAAAGTTACCTATCGCTAAGAATTGTTCATTTTTTAAATATGCTGGTACTTCTTCACCAAATTTAGGAGCAGGTTCTAAGCTAGCTGGTAATATTAACCCATCATATTTTTTAAATAATTTATTCATTTCATCAATGATTAATTTTCTAACCTTAGCCAAATTTATTAAATATTTCTTTTGATTTTCTCTTTTTAAAACAAATGAACCAATAATAAATCTTCTCTTAATAAGTGGTGAGAAATTATTTGTACGATAATCGAACATCATTTCTTCAACGGTGGAACCTTTACCACGCGGACCAAAGATTAAACCGGTTAAGTTAGACATATTACTAGTAGCTTCAGCGCAAGCAATTGTAAAATATATTGGATAAATAGCATCTAATAATTTTTGATCAAATGTTTCTTCCACTATTTCTATACCAAGTTCTTGGCATTTTTTAATAGTTTCTGCAAATAATTCTAAAGTTTTTTGAGTTTCAGGACGAATATCTGAATAATTATTAGGATCACAAATATTTTTAAGATAAAATAGTTTCTTACCTTTAACATTACTATCTAAAGATTTAAATAAATTGATATTTGAACTATCCCAAGTTGTCATATCATAATCATCTTTGCCTTTTATGATATCGGTAACAATTGCAGCATCTTTAACACTTCTGGTAAGTACACCGATGTGATCTAAAGATGAAGCAAAGGCAAATAAACCATAGCGAGAAATCATACCATAGGTAGGCTTATAACCAACGACACCACAATAGGCAGCTGGTTTACGAATTGAATCTCCAGTATCACTCCCTAAAGCAAAAGGAACAACACCTGCGGCAACGACAGCTGATGAACCTGCTGATGAACCTGCCGTATGTCTATTCGTATCCCATGGATTTCTGACGGTACCCGTATGGCCAGTTGTACCAGAACCACCCATGCCTAGTTCATCCATGACGGTTTTTCCAATATTAACGGCTCCAGCTTCTTTTAATTTTTTAATACAAGTTGCATCAAAAAATGGTACATAATCTTTTAAAGAATTAGAAGATGCAGTTGAAAGAATTCCAGCAGTTGATAAATTATCTTTAGCGGCATAAGGAATACCAGAAATTAAAGTTTTAATTTCCTCATTTGGTTTGGCGTCTTCTAAGATTGTAACAAACGGATTTAAAATATCTTGAGCTTTTTGAGCTTTATTAAAAGCTTCTTTTACTAAGGTTTCACTAGTAGTTTTTTTATTTAACAATTCTTCATGTAATTTTTCTATCATTATCCCACCACCTTAGGAACTTCTATTTGACGGTTGTCTTTAGCTTTGCAGTTAGATAGAAGAGACTCTATATCTGTACCTTCTTCAAAATCATCATCTTCTCGTAACTCATTTTCAAATAAATCAAAAGGATGAGTTTGGGGTTCTACTTCTTCTAAACCATCAATTTGAGTAATTAAATCCATTTGTTCTTTTAAATAATCTAATTCTTGTAATACAGTATCTACTTCTTCATCAGTAACTTGAAATAAGAGATTAGCTGCTAATTCATTTATTATATCTTTATTAAATTTCATTCTTTATCACCCTTTATCAGTGCGATGCCTAATTCATCTAATTGTTTGATATCTACTTCAGAAGGTGCTTCACACATTAAATCTGATGCTGATTGAGTTTTAGGGAATGTAATGACATCTCTAATATTGTCAGTATTATTTAAAAGCATGACAATACGGTCTAAGCCAAAGGCAATTCCACCATGAGGAGGTGTGCCATATTTAAGCGCTTCTAGGAAGAATCCAAATTTTCTCTTTGCTTCTTCATCAGAAATACCTAATGCTTTAAATACCTCAGCTTGCATCTTTGGATTATGGATTCTGATTGATCCACCACCTAGTTCATAGCCATTTAATACTAAATCGTAAGCAACTGATGAGCAGTTGGCTGGATCATTTAATTTTTCAAGTGATTCTGGCATGGTAAATGGATGATGAGTAGTTACATAACGGTTTTCATTTTCAGAATATTCAAACATTGGAAAATCAGTAACAAATAAGAAATTATAGGTATTTTCTGGTATTAAATTAAAATCATTACCAATTTTTAATCTTAAAGCTCCTAAAGAGGCAAATACTACTTTAGGTTTACCGCAAACAATTACAATTAAGTCGCCATTTTCGACATTAAATTTTTCTTTTATTATTGTTTGAATTTCTGGTTCTAAATTTTTAGCTATAACTCCACTAAACTCATTATTATCATATTTTAACCAAGCTAAACCTTTAGCTCCATATATTTTAACAAAATCGGTTAAACGATCAATTTCATTACGAGAATATTGATTATTTTTAACAACGATACATTTAGCTATACCACCATCAGCGATAGCGCCCGCAAAAACATTCATAGAAGTATTTCTTAATTCTTCAGTTAAATCTTGTAGTTCTAAGCCAAATCTAGTATCTGGTTTATCACTACCAAAACGATTCATCGCTTCGGTATAAGTTAAACGTGGAAATTTATAATCAATGGAAACATTTCCTGCTTCTTTCCAAACATGATTAATTAATTCTTCAGTCATTACTAAAATATCTTCTTGGTTAATGAAACTCATTTCAATATCAACTTGAGTAAATTCTGGTTGACGATCAGCTCTTAAATCTTCATCTCTAAAACATTTAGCAATTTGATAATATTTTTCAAATCCAGATATCATTAAAACTTGTTTAAATAATTGTGGACTTTGAGGTAAAGCGTAAAACATACTACGATTAACTCTTGAGGGTACTAAATAGTCTCTAGCTCCTTCAGGAGTACTTTTACATAAGATTGGAGTTTCAAAATCAATAAAGCCATGATTATCTAAATAAGATCTAAAAGCTTTATTAATTTTATGTCTTAAAATCATAATATTTTTTAATTTATCTCTTCTTAAATCTAAATAACGATATTTTAGAGCAATTTGTTCATTAATTTCTTTATCTTCATAAATATTAAATGGTACTGGATCTGCTTCACTTAAGATTATTAAGTTATCAGCCATAAGTTCTAATTCTCCGGTTGGAAGATTAGGATTTATTTCATTTTCTGCTCTTTTTTGTAGTTTACCAGTAACTTTAATACAATATTCATTTTTTAGACTTTCCGCAAGGGTAAAATCATCTTTTAAAAACTCTCGATTAAAGACAACTTGCAAAAGACCAGAGCGGTCTCTTAAATCAACAAAGATAACTCCGCCCATATCACGGCGTTTATTAACCCAGCCATAAACAGTTATTATTTCACCAACTTCTTTAGTTGTAAATTTTCCATTATCGTATTTTTTCATTGTTTCCTCTTTCTAAAAGTCACAGTTATTTGGGGTTCTTGGGTATGGAATGACATCTCTAATATTATCTACTCCAGTTAAATAAATCAGTAATCTTTCAAATCCCATCCCAAATCCACTATGAACAACACTACCGTACTTGCGTAAATCTAAATACCATGACATTTCCACTGGATTTAAATGTAGCTCTTTCATCCGTTTTACTAATTTGTCGTAATTCTCTTCTCTTTGGCTACCACCAATTAATTCTCCAGCTTCAGGAACTAGTAAATCTACAGCGGCAACCGTTTCATTATCATCATTTAATTTCATATAGAAAGCCTTAATATCTTTAGGCCAGTTATAAACAAATACTGGTCCATTAAAGTGTTCAGTAATATATTTTTCGTGTTCTTTAGCAATATCTTCGCCATATTCAGGAACAAAATCCCACTGCACATCAGCTTTCTTTAAAATATCTATAACCTCTTTATGAGTTACTTTGGTAAATGTACTAGTAATTAAATCTTCTAGTTTTTGAATTAAGCCTTTTTGGACAAAACTATCTAAAAAATTCATATCTTCTGGACATCTATCTAAAACTGCTTTAACAACATATTTAAGCATATCTTCCATGACATGCATATCATCATCTAAATTACAAAAAGCCATTTCAGGTTCAATCATCCAGAATTCACTGGCATGGGTCTTAGTATTAGAATTTTCAGCTCTAAAAGTAGGTCCAAAAGTATAGACTTTTTTATAAGCTAAAGCAAATGTTTCAGCTTCTAATTGACCAGAAACCGTAAGATTTGCTCTCTTTCCAAAGAAATCATCCTTATAGTCTGGTTTTACATTTAATTTGTCTATTTCTAAAGTAGTTACTTGGAACATATTACCAGCTCCTTCACAGTCACTTGCCGTAATTATGGGAGCATGAAAGTAAATAAAACCATTATTTTGAAAATATTCATGAATAGCAAAAGAGGTTACACTTCTGATTCTAAAAATAGCATTAAACAAATTAGTGCGTGGTCTTAGATGAGCTATTGTTCTTAAGAATTCCCTTGTATGTCTTTTTGGTTGAATGGGATATGTTTCATCACAATCACCTAATAGCGTAATTTTAGTAGCTTGAATTTCAAAAGTTTGGTTTCCTTGGCTTTCAATAACTTTTCCAGTTACTTCAATAGAAGAACCAATTAAAATCTTTTGAATCTCTTCAAAATCCTTATTTTCATCGGTATAAACTACTTGAATGCTTTTAAAATATGTACCATCAAATAAATCGATGAAACCAAATTTAGCTTGTTTACGATGATTTTTAATCCAACCACTAATGGTTACTTCTTTACCAATATTATTTTCTTTATATAAATCTTTTATATCCATATTATTTCCTCTTATCTATGTGAATCTAAATATTCAACTAGATTATTAATATTTACTTTCTCTTCTTGTTTAGTTAAATTATCTTTAACATTAACTTCATTTTTCTCTAAATCTTGATCATTTAAAATTACTAAATATTTAGCTTTTAAACGGTCGGCAGATTTAAATTCTCCTTTTAAGCCTTTATTTAAATAATCTGTTTCGGTAATAAAATCATTTAATCTTAAGTCTTGAGCTAAAAAAGCAGCAGTTTCTTTTTCAGAATCAGAAACATACATGATGTATACATCAATATCATCTTTGATAGCAAAGTTAACTCCAGTGTAAGTCATGGCCATAACAGTACGATCATAACCCATCGCAAAGCCTACGGATGGAACGCTAGGACCATCTAATAATTCAATTAGACCATTATAACGTCCGCCACCACCTAAGGCTAAATTACCCATTTCTGGGACATCAGCTGTTACTTCAAATACAGTATGGTCATAATAATCAAGACCTCTAACTAAACGAGGATTCTCTTTATATTTAATATCTAATAACTCTAAATATTCTTTTAATTTATTATATCTGTTTAGACTACATTGATTCAAATAATCGATAGTTTTAGGAGCATTTGCTAGAATCTCTTTTTCTCCATCAATTTTACAATCTAATACTCTTAACGGATTTTTTTCAAGACGTTCCTTGCAATCATCACATAATTCTGCTTTAAAAGGATTTATATATTCTATTAAAGCCTTCCGATAATTGTCTCTTGATTCTTTATCACCTAAAGAATTAATATTAATGGTTACATCTTTTAAGCCTAAAATAGTATAAGTATTATAAGCTAAACTAATAACATCTAAATCAGCTAAAACATCATCAGACCCAATTAGTTCAATACCGAATTGGGTCAGCTCACGATAACGACCTAGCTGTGGTCGATCATAGCGATACATTTTCTCATTATAGTAAACTTTAACCGGTTCAGTTTGATTACCATAAAGTTTATTTTCAATGTACCAACGACAAACACCAGCGGTTCCCTCTGGTCTTAAAGTTAGATTACGATCACCACGATCAACAAAATCATAAGTTTCTTTACTTACAATATCAGTAGCATCACCTATTCCCCTATGAAATAGTTCACTTGCTTCAAAAACCGGGGTTTCTATATAAGCGTAATTATATTTTTCACAAATACTACGAAGAATATCATTCACATACATTCTTTTTTGAGATTCTTCTCCGTAAATATCCATAGTTCCTTTTTGTTTAGTTATCATATTTTCTTCTCCTTTATAAAACAAAAAACACCAGCCTATGTAAGGACGAGTAAATATACCCGCGGTGCCACCTTACTTTACTAGTGTACTCTCCTGATTCTTATCGCGAATTCACGTTGTTTTTTAAAAGACTGTTCTTGTTTATATTTCTACTTAGGCATTCTCACCGGCTAGCCTTCTCTTATAGTAGATTATTATAAACCTCTGTTCTTTCAAAACAATTGCTTCCCCATAATTTTACTTAAAAATATGGGTTTTGTCAATCATATTGACTCAGATATTTTGTAAATAGTTATATAAGTCTTCGGCAACTTTAATTGGTATATAGTTTTTAAGTTCGTCTAATGATTTTTCTTTCATATTTTTAACACTACCAAAGGCTTTAATTAATTCTTTTTTACGCTTATTACCTATCCCAGGAATATTATCAAGAACACTGGCAATAGTGCCTTTACTTCTAATTTGTTTATGATAATTAATGGTATACCTATGAACCTCATCTTGAATTCTGGTTAAATAATGAAATAGTTTACTAGTTTTATCGATGTTATAAGTCTCTAAAGAGTCTCCATCAAGTAAATCATTAGTTTTATGATAATCATTTTTTACTAGGCCACATATTTTTATTTTTAAATTTAGGATATCTAGAACCTCTTTAGTGGCTCTTATTTGATTAATTCCCCCATCGACTATAATTAACTCTGGAAGCTCATCTTTCTCTACTAAAGCGCGATAATAACGTCTATAGATAACTTCTTTCATGGTGTTGTAATCATCATTTTTTTCTAAAAGAATTTTATACTTACGATAATTATTTTTAGCTGGTAAACCATTTATGAAAACCACCATCCCAGACACCGAAAATGATCCAAATAGATTGGAATTATCAAAGACATCTATCCGGGTAATATCAATTCCAATCAGAGCGGATAATTCATCATTAGCTCCGCTAGTTCTTTCTAATTTATTCATGGCTTTTTTAAAATTATTTTCATGATTAATTTTAGCATTTTCTCTAGCTAATAATAATAGTTTTTTCTTTGGACCCCTTGTAACATAAACAAATTTAGTATCAATAACTTTACTTAACATTTCTCTATTAATATCCTCTGATAAATAGATTTCTTTAGGAATTTCTCTTTTTTGATAAAATAAAGATATATATGCTTCTAATTCTTCTAAATAGTTATCAGTTACCGCAAAGATATCATTAAATGAACCTATCAGTTTTCCCGTCCTAATAAATAAGATTTCAATAGCTAGATAACCATTATCAAAATAATAATTGATAACGTCCATATCTTCTTTATTAAGAAATTGAACTTTTTGTTTTTCTAAAACTACTTTCATATATTCTAGTTCTCTTTTAAGTTCTAAAGCTAATTCATAGTTCATTTCCTCAGAGTAGTAGTTTATTTTCTCTAAAAGTTTATTTTTAATAATATCTTCATTACCTTTTAAAAATGATATTATTTCGGTTTCCATTTGATTAATCGCTTCTTCGGGTATTTCTTTAACGCAGTAGCCTAAACATTCGTGAATATGATAATAAAGACAAACATCCTTAGGCATTCCATCACACTTCTTTAAAGGATATAACCTATTAATTAAATACACTATTCTCCTTGCTGCATAAGCATTGACATAAGGACCAAAAAGAAGCCTATCTTTATTTTTTTTAATCTTTAAATATCTGACAATTTTTAATTTAGGAAAAGGTTTCTTTTGATACTCAATATAAGGATAACTTTTATCATCCTTAAGTAAAATATTATATTTTGGATTATATTCTTTAATTAAATTTAATTCTAAGATAAAAGACTCTAGTTCAGATGAGGTAACAATATATTTAAAGTAAGCAATTTCACTAACCATTTTGGCAGTTTTACCAGTATTAGTTCCACGAAAATAAGAACTTAACCGTTTCTTTAAGTCTTTAGCTTTACCGACATAGATAATGATATTATTAGCATTATGCATTAAATAACAGCCTGGCTTGTTAGGAACTAATTTCAATTCTTCTTTAAACATAAGTCATCACTTCTTTATTATACTAAATTTCTTAATTATAGTATAATATAAAAAGGTGTTATTATGAAATTAATAAGTACATCTTCTATTGAAGAAAAGAAAAGTAAATTTTATGGTTTTCTTTATGATTTAGATAATGTAAATGAAATTAAAATAATTTTAAATGAATTAAAAGACAATCATAAGAAAGCAGTTCATTTTCCTTATGCTTATAAATTTATTAATACAGCAGGAAAAACCGATGATAAGGAACCAAATAATACAGCAGGTATTCAAATCTTAAATGTTTTGGATCGCTATAATTTAAATAAACATATATTAATTGTTGTACGTTATTTTGGTGGTAAGAAATTAGGAGCTCCACTTCTTTTAAGAACTTATGCTAAATGTGCAAATGAATGTATAAAAACTAAATAATTACATAATTTTTATTAGGTGATTATTTTGATAAATAAACTAATAAATTATGGGAAAGCTTTAATTGTACCCTTAGCCATCATTATCCTAGCCCCAATTTTTTTAGCTATTTTAAATATGTTAGGGGTTAGAACTTATGATGTTATTCCATTAATCATAATGATTATTATCTCGCTAATAGCAGGGTTAACAATAGGCTCTAAAATAGATAAGCATGGTTATCTCCATGGAATTATTTTAGGAATTGTTCTTTCGTTAATTATGTTTTTATTCAGTCTAATATTTGATAGCAGCTATAAATTAAGCTCGTTGATATATTATCTTATTATTGTTGGATCAACTACCGTAGGATCAATGATAGGAATTCAAAAAAACATTAAAAAAAACTAAGATTTTAAAGTGTACTAAATAGGGTTCACTTCATTTTCCTAGTTTTTATTTATTTTTAGAATCAATGATTATTGTAACTGGGCCATCATTTTCAATATTAATAAGCATTTCAGCTCCAAAAACTCCAGGATATGTTTTGATTTGTTCGTTCAGTTTTTGATTAAATTGTTCATATAAGACAATACTTTTTTCACTTCTCATGGCATTAATATAACTTGGTCTGTTACCATCTTTAGTACCAGCTTGTAAAGTAAACTGACTAATTGATAAGATTTCTCCGTTTATCTCTTGAATACTTTTATTCATGATACCTTTTTCATCGTCAAATACTCTTAAATTTAAAATTTTTCTAACTAGATAGTCAATATCTTCTTCATTATCATCTTTAGCTATCCCTACTAAAATTACAAAGCCTTTACCTATTTTATTTATTAATTTGTTATTTACAGAAACGCTTCCACTTTGACATCTTTGAATAACTACTTTCACCTAATGACCTCCATAACGAAATCAAGAGCTTTTAATTCATCTAAAAATTCATTTAAATTATTATTATTTTTAACTTTTAAAATTATTTCGTAATCAATGGAAATATCAGTATTAAATTCTTTAATACTATTAATAGAAACTCCTTTTAGGCTAGCTTTAGTAACTATTTCCAGTATATGATTTACTAAACTATTAGTTTTGACAACTATTCTGACATCAAATAAATTGGTACTCTCTAAATTAGGGTTCCAAGCTACTTCAATTAACCTAGTTATCATATTACGAACATTGGAACAATCTTTTTTATGAACGGTTACTCCTTTGCCTTTGGTAATATAACCAATGATGGGCTCTCCAGGAACTGGATTACAGCAAGTTGCTAGGGTTACTAAAATATTATCAGTACCAGCAACTATAACATCATTTTTATAGTTTTGTTTTAAAATTGGAGTTTTATTAACTCTAGAAAGCATAATATCTTGGACCGATTTTTTATCTTCATATATCAAATTAATGGTATATACAGCAGTATATCTTAATGACCCAATACTTAAGAGTAAATCATCATAACTAGTAAGTTTAAGATCTTTTAAGATTTTATTAATATTTTCTTCACTTAATACTTCTCCTATATTAAGCTTTTGTTTACGAATTTCTTTTTCCAGTAACTCTTTACCACGTTCAATATAACTTTCTCGATCTTTTTTACTGAAATATGACTTAATTTTATTTTTAGCTTGAGTGGTTTTAACAAATTTTAACCACTGTTTACTAGGTTTAGCACTTTTATTGGTATTTATTTTGACTATATCGCCATCATTAAGTTCATAGTCTAGTGGAACGATAACATCGTTTATAATCGCACTAACGGTTAAATCACCAACATCAGAATGAATACGGTAAGCAAAATCAACTGGAGTACTACCTTTAGGCAGCTCCATAACATCGCCTTTTGGTGTGAAGACATAAATTTGTTCTTTTAAGAATTCTTCTTTCATATTACGCGCGAATATTTCATCACTTTGTTCTTCAATATTACTATCAATAATATTACGGAACATTTCTAGTTTTTGTTCCATAATAGCTTGGATTGGTCTACCCCGCTCTTTATAAGACCAGTGGGAAGCAATACCGTGCTCTGCTATTTCATCCATCTCTGGAGTTCTGATTTGGATTTCAAAAATATGACCATCTATCCCAAAAACTCCCGTATGCAGTGATTGGTACATATTCTCTTTTGGCATAGCAATATAATCTTTAAATCTTTTAGGAATAGAACGATATTTTGAATGAATTAATCCCACAGCTAAATAACAATCGCTCTCGGTAGGAACGATTAATCTCATCGCTAAAATGTCATATATTTCTGACCATTTTTTTCCGGAAGAAAGTTTCTTATAAATACTATAGACACTTTTAACTCTAGCTTTAACTTCAAATTCAATACCATGCTCAATCATTATTTCGGAAATACTATTTTTCATTTCTTGAAGACTGTTTGCTAAATTTTCCCTAGTATCATCTAGTTTTTCTAAGATTTCTTCATATACAGCAGGTTTACCATATTTTAAGCATAAATCTTCTAACTCACTTTTGATACTGTTTATGCCTAAACGGTGAGCTATCGGTATTAAAACTTCCATTGTTTCATTAACTTTTTGCTTACGTTTATCTTCTGGTAAAGCATCAGCTGTACGCATATTATGTAATCTGTCTGCTAATTTAATAATTAAAACACGCACATCTTCACTAATACCAACTAATACCTTACGTAAATATATACTGGCTGATTCATTTTTGTCAGTTAGTTTTAATCTATTTAATTTAGATAAGTTATCTATGATTATTTTAACAGGTTCTCCAAATTTAGTTTCAATAATATCCAAAGATATATTACACAATGAATTTGTTTCATGTAGTAAGGCCGCTATGATGGTAAGTGCATCAACATTTAGATCAGCACATATTCCTGCCACTGATAAAGAGTGAACAATTTCTGGTTCACCATTTTTCCTTAATTGGCCGTCATGAGCTTTTTTAGCAAACTTATAAGCTTCACTGATGATTTCTAATTCTTGTTTAGATAGATCATTATCTTTGGCTTTTTGTAAAATATATTCAATAGTGTACATGGTAGCACTCCTTATAGTAAATTATCTCTTTTATCCCTTTTTAAATTATTATCATTATTTTTTTGATTTTGCATAATTTGAGCAATATATTCTTCTAATATATGATTAGGGGTTGATAAAATATCTTCCACCATTTCTCCTAAAGTAAGTTCCCTAGAATTTTGCCAGTAGTTCTTTCTTAAAAAACGCCAAATATCTACTTCATTAATATACTTGACATTATTTCTTTTTAATTCATTTACTTTAGTAGTCAAGGCCGGCAAGATTTTTTGATACAGTTCTTCTAAATTTTTAAACTCCAAATTATTCATATAAAATCACCTTAAATTATTTTTAATCGTCCTTCATATATTTATTATATAACATAGTTAATTTTTTTAAAAGGAAGATTACATGAAAAATAAATTCATTCAAAGTACAATTATTTTAATGATTGGTGGTATTTTAACTAAATTACTAAGTTTTATAATTAAAATTTACTTTACAAGAATAATAGGAACCGACGGTATAAATATTTATTCCATCATTATGCCTACCTATAGTTTATTAATAACCATTGCCCAGTTAGGTTTACCAATTGCGATATCTAATATTATTGCTAAAGGGGAAAAAACTGGTAAAAAAGTCATATTTTCTATTATTCCGGTTACTTTGGTTTTAAATTTAATTATTATTGCTGTTATTGTATTATCAGCCAAATTTTTAAGTCATAATCTATTACATGAACCTAGAGCCGAATTACCATTAATTTGTTTATCTTTTATCTTACCTTTTATTTCTGTTTCCAGTATTATCAGAGGCTATTTTTTTGGTAAACAGAAAATGACCCCCCATACTTTATCTAATATTTTAGAACAAATTTTTAAATTCGTTATAGTTATAGCCATCTTACCTATTTTGTTAAAATATGGAACAATTGTAGCCGTTTGCGGGTATATTTTAATCAATATTATCTCCGAGATTATTTCGATTATTATCTTTTTACTTTTCTTACCAAAAAGATTTTCTATCCATAAGAAAGATATTAAACCTGATCCGGAAACTATTAAAGAACTTTTAGCAATTGGGCTTCCTAGTGTGGGAGGAAGAATTATCGGTAATATTGGTTTTTTCTTTGAACCGATAGTTTTAACTTGGATTATGATGTTAATGGGCTATTCTAGTGAATATGTTATTACGGAATACGCTGTCTATAATACTTATGTTATTGGCCTTTTAATTGTACCAACTTTCTTTGTAACTGCCCTATCAATAGCACTACTTCCCGAAATTTCTAAATATACTTGTAATAAAATTAAAGCCAAAAGAATATTTAAGAAAGCAATTTCTTGGGCTTTTCTTTTAGGATTAGTTGCTAATGTTTTCTTTTATTTCTTTGCCGAATATATTTTACTGTTTATCTTTGATACCAATGCTGGAGTTTCTTATATAAAAGTTTTAACTTTGTTTTTTACCTTATATTATATCGAAGGACCCATGATAAGTACACTTCAGGCTTTAGGTTATGCCAAACACTGTATGATGACCACAACTTTAGGAATAATCGTTAAACTTGTTATGATGGTAATCCTTAGTTTATTTAAAATAGGTATTTATTCATTAATATTTTCAGAAGTAATATTTATAGCAGTTGTGGTTATATCTTCATATTTTAAAATTAGAAAGGTTCTAAATTAAAAAAACTGAAATATTTTCAGTTTTTAATTATTTTCTTTAAGAATTTCAATAGCTTTACGCATTTTTAAATCGTATGATACCATTTCTTTATTGCCAATCATTTTTTCAATTTCTTCTTCAGTTGTATCATACATTTTAGCCATCTTTTTAAGTTCTTCTTTTACTTCTTCATCTTTTACTTCAATGTTTTCTTTTTCAGCAATAGCTTCTAAAAGATATCTTACTTTAATACGATTAATAGCTTCCGGTTCCATCATCTTCTTTAATGAATCAATATTTGATTTAGTAAATTCTAAATATTGTTCTAAAGTTAAACCTTGCATTTGTAATTGCTGACGATATTGATCTAAAATTCTGTTTACTTCAGAACTTATGATTTCTTCATTAATTTCAACTTCTAAAGTTTCAACAGCTTTCTTTAATAATTCATCAATAAAATGATTTTCTGCATCATTTTCTTTATGCTCAAGTAAATGTTTACTGATTTCATTTTCTAATTCATTTTCAGTCTTAACATTTTCATAACCTAAATCTTTATAAAAGTCTTCATTTAATTCAGGAAGGTTGCGTTTTTTGATACCTACTACTTTAACAGTAAATTCGACTTCTTTACCTTTTAAATTATCAACATAATCTTCCGGAAATTTTAAATTTAATACTTTTTCTTCGCTGACTTTCATACCAATTATACCAGTTTCAAAACCTGGAATAAAAGTATTAGATCCGATTTCTAAAGGATAGTTTTCTCCTTTTCCGCCTTCTAATTCTTTACCATCTACGATACCTATGAAATTAATTACTGCAGTCTTTCCTTCTTCAATAGTTCCATCGTTGTCTTCAACGATATCAGCATATTTATCTCTTAATTGATTAATTTCTTGTTTTATTTCTTCAACTGTTACTTTAACATCTTCTTTTTTGATACCTAATTTTTTGTATTTGCCTAATTTAATTTCTGGTTTTTCAATAACAGTGAATTTAAAAGTAACACAGTCATGACAAATATGATTAATATCTACAGTTGGTTCACAAACTGGATTTAAATTATTATCTATTAAAGCTTTTTGATAGGCCTCACTAACGCATGAATCAACAGCATCCATAAATAAAGACTCAAGACCAAATTTTTTAATATATACTTCTTTCGGTACTTGACCTTTTCTAAATCCATCCATTTTAAGATCTTTTTTCTTATTTTTAAAAGCATTATCTAAAGCTTTTTCCCATTCTTTTCCTTCAATTGATACTTCGATTTCTTTAACATTGTTTTTCATTCTTTTTTCTCCTTTATACGTTTCAATATTATACTTTATATCAACATTTTATGCAAGCGTTATGCTTTTTAAATATAAATAAAAAAGTATTTTTTGTAAATACTAATAACATGAATGAATTAGTTAAATTTAAATTTTTAATTTCTTTTTTAGATAGTTTTCGCTTCGGAGCATTTACTGATGATTTTGCCGAGTATTATTTAGATAATATGCTTGCTCATGCGGAAGATACTCTCTTAGAATGTATCATTACTTTAAAATTTAAAGGAATCACTCAAAATAGTGATGATATCGACGAATATCTTGAAATAGCTAAAAATTATTATAAAAAAGCTATTGCTAACAATCCTACAATTTAGTATCTTTTTTTAACTATATATCCATACTAAAAATGGTGATATTATGGCAAAGAAAGCTATTAGCTTTGGTCTGGTTCATATACCTATAGAGTTAAATCCAATTGTAATAAACAATGATACAGCTTTTAATCAACTACATAAAAAATGCGGTTCGAGGATTAAATATCAAAAAATTTGTTCTCATTGCAAAGAGGAAGTAAAGAGTAAAGACATTATGAAGGGTTATGAATACAGTGAAGATAGTTATGTAACCTTTGATGATAAAGACTTTAAAAATCTTAAGTTATCTAATGATACTCCCATTGAAATTATTTCCTTTATTGATATGAAGGAAGTTGATCCAATTTATTTTGAAAAAAGTTATCATTTGAAAACTGGTAAAACAAGTAGCAAGGCTTTTGAACTCTTTAAAACTGCCTTAAAAAAAGAAGGAAAAGTAGCTTTAGCTAAAACTGTTATTGGGACTAAATTTTATTATGTCATAATCAGATTTGAAAAAAACAATTTAATTCTAAATACATTATATTTTGATGAAGAAATCAATCTAGAAGATGACAAAACTATCGAAAAATTTAGTAAGGATGAGATTGAACTAGCTGCTAAACTTATAAAAGCTATGGTTGGCAAATTTGAACCCCAAAAATATAAAGATGAATATCAAGATAAAATAAAAGATGCTATAGAACAAAAAATAAATGGTAAAGAGATTAAAATGGTTAAGGCTAAACCGCAAAAAAGCATTAATGATTTAATGAAAGCTTTAAAAATGAGTCTTAAGGAAGTAAAAAAATGAGTTTATTTAAGGATAATTTTATTCCAATGCTTTTAAGTAAACAAGAAGAACCTTTTAATGATTCTAATTATCTTTTTGAAATTAAATTAGATGGTATTAGAGCTTTAATGTTTGGAAGTCCAAAAGAAATCATAATTCGTAATCGCAAGAAACAAGATATTACGAGAAGATATCCAGAATTATTAGAACTTAAGAATATCATTAAGAAAGAAGTTATCTTTGATGGAGAAATAATCTTATTAGCCAGTGGCTTACCAAGTTTTGAAAAATTAAAGAAAAGAATATTGTTAGAAAACAAGAACAAAATATTAAATTATTCCAAAGAGTTACCTATAGTATTTGTCGCCTTTGATATTTTATATGAAGATAAAGATTTAACTAATTTACCATTAATTGAACGTAAGAAAATACTAGAGAAATATCCTGATACAGACTATTTTATGAAAGCAGAATATATTTTAGAAAATGGTAAAGAACTATTTAAGTTTGCCAAAAAACACAACATAGAAGGTATCGTTGCTAAAAAAATTGATAGTCCATATCAAATGAATAAGAGATCTAAAGACTGGATTAAAATTAAGAATATTGATGATGATGATTTTTTAATTTTAGGTTATGATGAAGCAAAAGATAATGCCATGGCTAGCCTTTTATTAGGTAAAATAATCAAAAATAAAATGACTTTAATTGGTACTGTAACAATCGGTAAAAAGAATCCGGATTATCAAATTATCCTAAATCATTCTAAAGATCAAAATCCTATAATAACCAAAGAAGGATATATACCAATAATACCTACTTTAGAATGTATTATAGAATTTATTGAAAAAACCCAGCATGGCAGGCTTAGACATCCTAAATTTAAAAGTTTAAAATAAAAAAACGTTAATTAATTTTAACGATTTTTATTTCATAATTTCCATTAGGTGATTCAACACTTATGATGTCTCCTACTTTTTTATTTATAATAGCTTTTCCAATTGGTGATTCATTTGAGATTTTATTTTCAAACGGATCAGCTTCCATTGAACCCACTATTTGATATTCTTCTTGTTCTCCATCTTCTACATATTCAATAACAACAGTTGAACCAAGATTAACAACATCACTATTTACTTTAGAAATGATTTTAGCATTTGCTAACATATATTCTAATTCAGCAATACGGCTTTCTACTTCGGCTTGTTCATTACGAGCAGCATCATAGTCAGCGTTTTCTGATAAGTCACCTTGAGCTCTAGCATCCTTGATAGCTTCTATTATTGCGGGTCTTCTTTCGGTTTTCAGGAAGTTTAACTCTGTTTCAAGTTCTAGAAACCCTTCGGTTGTTAAAAGAATTTCCTTTTTTTGCATAACTTCTCGTCCCTTCTTGTTTTAAAATAATCTAAATAAGGATACTACAAATAGAGTTAAAAGTCAAATATTTTAATACGCAGCATATCTCCTGGGCTGGCAGGCAGATTTGCTTTAATTTTTACGATCATTTGGGGGTGATTAGCAATATCAATTTCTGTAAAATTTTCATCGTATAAATTATCTATTTTATAATTTAAACTTTCTATTTTAGGACCAAAAAATTGCACTTCATCGCCTATTTTAAAATAATTTCTTTGTTCGATAGTAATAATGTTATCCTTGTTTTCCAAAACTATACCTAGAAAATCTTGATTGGATACTTCTTCACGACTACCTAAATAATATTGTTCGTTATCATCCGGGAACTTATTAAAAAACTGTGGAGCATTTTCCCTATTGGCACATCTATTTAATATATTACGTATAAAATTAATATATGCTATGTCTAATGAATTGTTGCTTAATTTTTCAAATAAAAGGTGATAACAATGTAATACGGTCGCAATATAATAAATACTTCTCATTCGCCCTTCAATTTTAAATGAATAGATTCCAGCTTCAATCATTTCTTTAAAATAATCAATCATGCTTAAATCTTTACAAGCAATCCAGAAGTTATCAGAGATTAAATGATTATTATCGTCATAAAAATCAAACTTCCAACGACAGATTTGCGCGCATCCTCCTCTATTGGAATCACGATTAGTTAAATAATTAGATAGTACACATCTGCCACTAAAACCGGTACACATAGCGCCATGAATAAAGGATTCCAAATCCAAACCGGTACGTTTTTTTATGGCAATAATGTCTTCCTTCATAGCTTCTCTAGCTAAAACAATTCTTTTAACTCCTAATTCTTTATAAAACATAGCAGCTTCTTCATTTAATACAGAAGCTTGAGTTGATATATAACGTTCTAGTTTTAAATTTAGTTCATTACATAGGTCTAAAACTGCTATATCACTTACCATGATGCCATCGACATCTATTTCATCTAAATACAATAAATATTCTTTTAAACCATTAAAATCTTCATCATGAAAAATAATATTTACCACTACATAAACTTTTTTATTTAAATTATGAGCAAGTTTCACAGCTTCCTTTATTTCTTCTAAGGAAAAATTCTTAGCATTAGCTCTTAAACTATAATTTTGACTACCAAAATAGATGGCATCTGCTCCATAATGAAGAGCAACTTTTAATTTTTCAATATCTCCGGCAGGAGCTAATAATTCAATCATATTAATCCTCCAGTTTATAGATAGTTTTTTGATTTAAGAATCTTTCTTCACTATCTGTCGGTTCATTATTTATAATTTTTTGATATTCATCTATATTTGAATTCGTTAAATCAAAATAATAAAACCATATTTTTTGGTCATCTAATTCTTTAATTGCTGGATAATAGTTAAAAGGTTTTTGATAAACTAAAACAGTTCCATTTTCGGTTTCCCAAGCTTTGAACTCATTTTGCTGATTAATCTTTAAATAGCCTTTATTTACAATTTTATAGCCATGATAACGGTTAAAATTAGATAATAGGTATCTACGGGAATACATAGCTATATTGTGCCCAAAAACCGGTAAAACGAGTGATTTAGAAGATTTAGCTAATATATATTTGATTTCCTCTTTAGTTAATTCATTAGCAAGGCATGCTGAAGTAACTCTTCGTAGCCAAGAATTAATGCTTACGGAATTAATAACAAAATGATTTTGATTCCATATTAAAGGAATATTGCGTTCTTTTAAAACATAATATATGCCTAAATCTTCAAAAAAAATGCCTTTAATAAAGTTTAATTCAGGAATAATATCTTTAAATTCATGTATTTTTTTAGTATCCATAATTAAGTTAATATTTAAATAAACATTTATATCTAAATCTTTAAGTTCATCTAAAGTAAATTCCGGGTAACCAATACTAAAGTCCTTAAGCGCAAAAAGAAAATTAGTTATCCCAATTTTCTTGTATTTTTTAATCTCATCAATGTTTTTAATACTAATTAATATTTTATTATTTTTCATTATTTTTTCGTATGCTTACTGATAAGCCGTCTCCTATATCGTAAAATTTCGTAATAAAATCCCCATTATTATTTAAAAATTCAATATAGCGCTCAATACGGTCGACTATTCCTCTTAGACTTTTGGTTTTAATCGAAGCTTTATTATTAACTAAACCATGAAATTTAAGATTATCAGTTATAATAACGCCTCCGGGATTTAAATAATGACAAAATTTTTCAAAAAATTTAATATAACTTCCTTTAGCAGCATCAATAAATATTAAATCATATTTATATCCAGCTAAATTTACTTCTAAAGCATCATTATAGACAACTTCAATTCTTTTATCCAAATTACATTTTTTGATATTTTTAACAGCTTCACGATATCTTTTTTCATCTCTTTCGATGGTTGTTATTTCAACATCTGGAGAAGCATTAGCCATTAAAATGGCTGAGTATCCAATTGCGGTACCAATTTCCAAAACTTTTTTGACATTATTCAGTTTAATATATTTCATAATGAATTTAATTGATTCAACGTCGATGATTGGAACATTATTTGTATCCGCATAACGCTCCATTTCCATAATGACTTCTTTCATTTGTTTTTCCTCCTAATACTCAAACCATAAACCTTCACTTTTTAAACGAGCAACCTCTGCAGCATGCTCAGCATCTGTTATATTAAAATATGTCTTTTTATTCTTATCTGCTACAAAGTAATAATAATTATGGTCCCCTGGTTCGATAGACGCTGTAATTGAAGCTAAGCTTGGACTAGCAATTGGTCCTATAGGTAATCCTTCTACACATGTGCCTCTTGTATTATATGGATTACAATCGTTAAGATCTTTTTGATATATATCTACACTGTAATCTTTTTTAACTCCATAATATGCAGTTACATCAGATCCTAGAGTCCAGTGATCTTTTAAACGATTATAAAAAACTCCAGCAACTCCAGCGCGATCTTCAACACCAACGCCTTCCAATTCGATAATTGAGGCTAAAGTTAGAAGTTCATGAACACTGTAATCTGATACAGTAATCTCATCCTTATAAATACTTAGTTTATCTCCCATAGTAGTTAGCATTTTACCGATTATTACCTCTATATCAGCACTTTTTTTAATGATATAGGTATCAGGAAATAAATAACCTTCTAAAGGATAATATATTTCAGCATTTAAAATGTCCTCAGTTAAAAACCAGTATTGGTTTATCAAACTTCTTAAATATTTTTCATCAGATAATTTATTGTTAATATCTTCTTCCGAGATATTAAATGTTTCACTAATTTTTTTTACGTAATCAGTCAATCTTTTACCTTCAATAAATGTAACTGTAATAGTTTCATTTTCTAAAGAGTTAGCACTATTTAATACTCTGATTATTTCATCAACTGTCATACTTTTAGATAATTGATAAGTTCCCGCATAAATTTCTTTTTCATTAACTTTCATATAGAATTTAAAGAAAAAAGCATTTTTTATTAGTTTTGCTTTTGATAATTCTTCGGCAACTTTATGTTTAGACCAACCTGATTCAACAACAAAACTTTCCATTGTGTCATTTTCAGTATCAACTGGCGACAAAAAAATAAATGAAACTATTATAAAAATCCCCAAGCAAGCAGCAATAGATATCGTAATTCCTAGAGTTATCTTGGAAATTATTGTATCTAGATTAGTTTCCTTCTTGTTCACTAGATTCACCAACTTTTGTTTGAAGTTGTGAAAGAATTCCTTCGATTAATTGCCATTCTTTATCAGTTTCAATTGGTCCCAAATCTAGAGATTTTCCTTCTGGATCATATGTATTAGCAAACACTTTAATATTATCATTTTCGTCTAAAGTATTATCAGTAAAAATAATATAACTCTTTTTAGTTTCATTATTATCAAATGTAAATAAAACTTCATATTCTATTTCTTGACCTTCATTATTTGTTATTATAAATTTACCTGTAGATTTATCCATTTTTTTCAACTCTCCTTAAATAAGTGTCCAGTATTATACTGGCCGATACTTCATCAATTATGTTTTTTCTTTTTTTTCTAGATATATCAGCCTGAATTAATATATTTTCTGCTTCAACAGTACTGAGTCTTTCATCAATAAGTATTACTTCCATACTGCATCTTTCTTCCAATAACTTTTTAAATTCCAGACTGCGCTGTGCTGCCGGGCCTATAGTATTATTCATATTCTTTGGTAATCCTAATACTAAACCCTCAATTTTTTCTTTAGAAATAACTTCTACTACTTCGTCTAGTAACTTATTAATATCATAATATCTAATAAGTTTGTAAGGTGAGGCTATTATACCTAGTTTATCACTGGTAGCTAGCCCAAGGGTTTTAGTCCCTAAATCCATTCCTAAATATCTCATTTCTTTAAATAATCCTTCAAGATACAATTAAGAATCTTACTACGATCATATTCAGACATTTTAGATCTTGCATTTTTATGAGAAGATATATAACCAGGATCACCACTGATTAAGTAACCAACGATTTGATTAATTGAATTATAACCCTTCTCTTCTAAAGCATCATAAACATCAAGTAATGTTTTTTTCATAAGAGCATCTTCGATTTCGTCTAGTTCAAATAATCTTGTTTTGTCCAGCATCTTTTATCACCTCTAGATATTTTTATTTTAGCACAGCTAAATGACATTTACAACTAACTTAAATAATATATTTAACTTTGGTTCGGTTTTCCTTACTTAGATTTAAATTGATTTTTTTACCTACCCCATATATTAGAACTTCTATTCCTCTATCGTTATAATATTTGTAAATTTTATCAGTAATAAAAACATCTAAAATCATAATAAAATCTATCTTATTTAAATTAATATTCTTATTAAAAACATAATTAATAACGCCTTTTTTATATTTTGTACTTTTCGGAATATTATAAATATAATTAATATTGAAACTAGAAATATAATAAGTATTTTTATCATTGAGATTTAATTCCGAAATAAAAATCTTTTCTTTAAGTTCTAAAATAAAAAAATGATTTTCATATTTATTTATAACTTCTGATAATAAGGGAAGTCTTTCAATGATTTTTTTTCCAAAATTATATTTTAAAAGCTTATTATAAGTTAAAGAATTAACTAAACCTACTCCATTACTAACTCTAGATATAAAGGGATCATGAATGATTACTACTTTGTTATCTTTTGTTTTTCTTAAATCTATTTCTACTCCATAAAAACCATTTTTAAAAGCATTATCAATAGCAGAGATGGTATTTTCTCCTATTTCATCGTTATATAATCCACGGTGAGCTATAAACTGCATATTATCACCTAATGTATTATATTAAAATTAAAAAAGAGAAGTTATTCTTCCTTCTCTTCCTTGAAAATTACTTCTTTAGTTGACATTAAGTCTGCTAAAGCATCATCTACTGATTGTTTAGTTTTTTCTGACGTCAGATTTAACTCATTAATTAAGTCATCTTCTCTAACTTCAAACTCAGTTTTAGGAATATCTAATTTTTTTTCTTTTTTATTATTAATTTTTTCTGGTTTACCTTTTTTAGATTTTTTCTTGCCAAAAATAAAGTATGCAGCAAGCCCTATAATAGCAAGACAAATAATACTAATAATAACAATTAATAATGTTTTATTATTATTCTTCTTAGGCCCAGGAGCAATGACAACCGGTTCTGTCGAAGTAGTAGTTTCTTCAGCTTCCGATCTTACGACAGTAATATTATATATTTTTTTATCTTGTGTTTCGGCAGAGGTTACGGTTATAGTTACAACATTTTCACCAACAATTAGATTTTCTAAACCTTTAATCTCTACTTTAGCATTTTCATCTTCCGGAGTTGCAATGATATTTAATGCTTCAGTTTCATAGGAAACAGTTAAAGTATAATCTAATTCTTCTTTATCAAATTTTTCAGCTAAAATAAAATTCTCAACACTTAAATCTTTTAAAAATGGTGAATTATCGGTTGTTACTCCACGATAGATAATTAAATCATATTCTGAAGTATTGCTTCCATCTTCACTGATTGTAGAGATTTTCAATATATTTTTGCCAACGACTAATTCTGGTTTATTTTGATTAAGATAATTTGTACATCCAGAATCACATTTAATTGTCACATTACACATATCACACTTAGTACTTATAGTTAATGATTTAACAGTATCTCTGACATTATAAACTTTGTAACTTGTTTCAGAACTATTAAACTCTGGTGTCAAATTACCAACTGATACAGATAATCCAGTTAATTTAGCATTGGTACTTTTAGGTTTACTAGTAGTACCAGGCACTAAAGTAATATCTTTAGAATAATCTGTGCCATTAATTTCATTACCATCTTCATTGGTAAAAACAATATCAGTAATTTTAATTTTAGTTATTATATTAGTAGAAATTAAATTATTATTTGTAATTCTCAAGTTGGCTATTTTACTAGATGTAAAAAAGCTTTCTGAATCGGCAATACTTAAAGACGATTTACTTACATTTGCTTCTCCAGCTAACGATGATTCTTTGCTTAGATTTAAAATAACCAAACTAGAATCAGAAACTTCAATAGAAAACTCTACTTTTTTAATTTTTTCTCCACTACTCACAGTAATCATAATATCATTTGATCCAGTATTTGACCCACTAATTGTTTTATCCCCATCAAATGTTAATGAAGCAGCGTTGACATTTAAAATATTAAATATATATAAGAATAATACATAAATAGTTAATTTAATTACTTTTTTCAATTCGATAACCTCTTTACTATAAAATTATTTTAACATATTTCCTTTTTTTTTCAAGTTGCTAATTATTTTACAATTGTTATACATAATCATATTAATTTTAATAAGATTTCATTCATTACATAAATCCTATCGGGGTTAATAAATATAAAACCATTTTTATATATTAAATCTTTACTTTTTAAAAGAGGTGTTACAGGAAATACCTCCTGAATATTAACTTCAAACTTATCAAAAAAATCTTGTAAGCTTATTCCTGCCATTTTTCTTAAACCAAGCATTAATTCATATTCCATTGTTTCTTGTTTGGATAAAAGGGCTTCATTTAAACGATAATTTCCTTGACAATAAGCATCAATATTTTTTGTATTCTCATATCTAAAACCATTCATATAACCAGCAGAACCTAAACCAAAACCATAGTATTCTTCATTATTCCAATAATTTAAATTGTGCTTAGAAAAACATCCATCTTTAGAAAAATTACTTACTTCATAATGATTATATCCTTTGGATTTAAGTTTTTTACAAATATACCGATACATTTCTTCTTCTTTATCTTCAGCAATATTTTTTTCACCTTTAATTCTAATCTTAGTACTGTCTTCAATTATTAATGAATATGTACTAATATGTTCAGGATTTAGTTTTAAAATCATTTTTAAATCCTTTTTTAGGGTTTCTAATCCTTCATTAGGTATACCATACATTAAATCTAAATTAATATTAGTAATACCTTTAATTCTAATTAGTTCTATTTTCTTTTTTAATTCCTCAAAATTATTTTTGCGCTCCATAAATGCTAATTTTTCTTGATTAAATGATTGAACACCAATACTAATCCGATTTATACCATTTATTTTTAAAATATTAATTAATAAATCATTAATATCCTCTGGATTACATTCAAAAGTAATTTCACAGTCAGATGTTTTATTAATAAGTTTAACTATTTCAAATAATATGTTTAATTCTTTAGGATTTAAAATCGAAGGTGTTCCCCCACCTATATAAATAGTTTTAATATCTTCATTTAAGTAATATTCCTCTACTTCCTGTCTTAAAGCATTTAAATATCTTTCGGCATCTTTAGCTGTATATAACATTTTACAAAAATCACAATAAGAGCAGATATTTTGACAAAAAGGAATATGAATGTAAATACTTTCCATATATCTTACCTCAATTATTATTATACAAAAAAAACAATTATTTTGAAAGTTAATAATCGTTTTTATTTTTCAAAAATAGGTTCGTTATTTATTTCCGACTTTTCAGAAGATATATAATTAACAAATCTGAAGTTTTCCATACTAATATCTTCAAGAATTAGTTTATTATCTTTATATTCAAAAGTTAGATTAATAATTTGAAATTCACCTTCTTGTTTATCCGGATTATTATCAAGCTCAACTTTAATTTTAGTATTTTTGTCCAAAACACTAAAACTTTTAGATTCCATATCTATTAAACTAATTTTAAAACTTGGATCAAAATTTAATTCGTTAGGAAAATATTTTTTTAGTAAAGATTCTTGATTATTAATTATTTCATACAATTCTTTACTATAGGATTTATAACCTGAATCTAGTAATTCATTTCCAATATTATAACCTTTTTCAATAGTCATGAAGGCATCAATTAAAAGACCAAATGTTTGATCTTCCAAAAAAGATTTTTGATATTTTTTTTCAAAAATGTGGGTAAGGTCATCAATAATCTGATAGCTCAAGAAATCAACATTATTGTTACCTCTGTAGACATACATTAATCGATGATATAAATCTAACCTCGAAAATATATCTAATACTTCTTCCTCTGTGAATCCCAATTCCAATACAGCATTCATGAGGATGACTATTTTGCTTTCAGATTGATGAGCTTCAAGCATTAGCTCTGACCCAAAAATGTAAGTATATAAGTCAACTATTTTTTGATCTCTAGTATAAGAATAACAATCAGTATATCCTATATCTTGCGTAAAAGAACTAACTAAACCTTCTTCAAAAAGACTTCCATTTATAGGATTAGGCAAACCATATATATCATTAAAAAATTTACCTTCCTGAAAAGTTACAATAGCATGGCAAGTATAATCGCTTCTACTTCCATTAAAATGCTCAAATTCATGATAGATAGTAGATTCCTTCTCAGCCTGCTTTAAAACTACAATTTCTGGGGTATTAGCATAATACCCCGCATAAGTTTCATCAGGATATGGTTCTCTTTCCAAATAATTTAAGATACTTAATTTATTGAAATAATCATCAAAGTTTATATAATTTTTAGCTAACATCAAACGAGGAAAAGTACTAATACCTATCCTTTTAGCATAATCGGGAATATTATTGTTATTTTCCATAACTAAGCACATATGATTGAATAATTCTTGATTTTCCATAATAATTTCTTGGAATTGTTCCATGTTATATTTTTCAATATTAATTTGCGTCTGCTTTAATATTTCATCTTGATTGTTTTCCATTATTTCAGGCTGAATACCTGCGGTTTGTTCAGTCGTATTGGGTAAGTTAAAGTCTTGTTCATCAATTTCTTCTTTGATAGTTATTTCTGCGGCGATTTCCTTATTTTCATCATATTCATCAATTATTTCATCAAATATATCTTTTTGTTCGGGAGTTGGCTCTGCTATGTTTTCAATACTAAAATTCGGTAAATTATCAATAGATTTGAGATCTTCTTTTTTTATAGCACAACCAGTTAATGATGTTAAAGTAATATTTAATCCTAATATTATAGATAGAGCTTTAATATTAATTTTATTACGTAAATATACTTTTTTAAGATCTATATATAATAGTTGATTTAATCTTTCGTTCTCTTGATCACCAATATAATTAAAATTTTCCTGTTCATCTTTAACATAGAAAATCCATTTATCTAAAAGATAATCCCTTTTTACGTAATAATTAATACCATTTAAATTAACTACACTTATAAAATTTTGATCCATATCCTACTCCTTATTTATTTTCTTTATTTAAACAAAAATCGATTTGCGAACTTCCAAATTCATATATTGGAGCATATGGAAATATCATTAAATATTTGATCTAATTGCTCTTTAATTTGATCATTATTAAAGGGTGTAGCTAGAACCGCTCCGACTATACAATATATTATAACATATTAAATTTAGAAAAAAAATAAAGACTATAAAATAGTCTTTAAAACCTATGTTGAATGTCATTCCTTTTTAAAATCTTTCTTGTTTTAGCTGCCATATATCCGAGATTCCCTTTTTGATGACAATTGTTTTACCATAAATTATTTTTTTTCAATTTTGTGTAAAAATTAAATGGTTATCTTTCCGTTTTTAAAATACTTAAGAATGCTTCAGGAGGTATTTCAACACTACCAACCATTTTCATTCTTTTCTTACCTTCTTTTTGTTTTTCTAATAGTTTTCTTTTACGAGTGATATCTCCACCATAACATTTAGCTAAAACATTTTTACGCATGGCACTGATATTTTCTCTAGCAATTACTTTTGAGCCAATACTAGCTTGGATAGGAACTTCAAATAATTGTCTAGGAATAATGTCTCTTAAATTTTTAGTAATAGTCCTTCCTCTTTGATAAGCAGTATCCTTATGAACTATAACACTTAAGGCATCTACTATTTCCCCATTAAGAAGAATATCCATCTTAACTAAATCACTTTCTTTATACCCGGCTAATTCATAATCAAATGAAGCATATCCTTTAGTATAACTTTTTAAACGATCAAAAAAGTCATAAACTATTTCGGCTAAAGGCAGTTCATAATGAATATTGACTCTTTTCGAATCAATGTATTCCGTAGTTATGTAGTGTCCTCTTTTATCTTGGCATAATTCCATGATAGTTCCGATGTAATCACTTGGAACAAAGATACTAGCTTTTACATAGGGCTCGCTTATTGACTCGATTTTAACTCGATCTGGCATTTCACATGGATTATCAATATATATTTCTTCTCCATCAGTTAATAAAATTTTATATACAACAGATGGACTAGTGGCTATAATATCAATACCAAATTCTCTTTTAATTCTTTCTTCAATAATTTCTAAATGTAATAACCCTAAGAAACCACATCTAAAACCAAATCCTAATGCTTCACTGGTTTCTGGCTCAAAAGTAAAGGAAGCATCATTAAGTTTTAGTTTTTCTAAAGCTTCTTTTAATGATTCAAACTTGTTTGGTTCTATGGGATAAATACCTGAAAAAACCATTGGTTTCATTATTTGATAACCCGGAAGAGGATTACTAGCTTTCATTCTCTTTGTTGTTATTGTATCTCCCACTCTAACCACATCAATATTTTTAATACTAGCACTAATCCATCCTACTGAACCAGCTTTTAAAGATTTTACTCGCGTTTCATCTGGTTTATTAACTCCTATTTCAACAACTTCATATTCTGCACCAGTTGCCATCATTTTAATAGTATCTTTTTCATTTATTTCACCAGATTTAACAGCAATTGAGGCAATAACCCCTCGGTATGAATCAAAATATGAATCAAAAATTAAAGCTTTTGTTTCTTTAGAATTATCTTCTTTTGGAGCAGGAATTCTATCAATAATGGCATCTAACATCTCTAAAACACCTACACCGGTTTTGGCACTACAAAGAAGAATTTCATTATTGGTAAAACCAAACATATCGTGTAGTTCTTTTTGGACACGAGGAACATCCGCATTTGGTAAATCAATTTTATTTATTACCGGAATAATTGTTAAATTATTATTTAAAGCTAAAAAAAGATTAGCTAAAGTTTGCGCTTCTACCCCTTGGGCAGCATCCACAACTAAAAGAGCACCTTCACAAGCAGCTAAACTTCTTGATACTTCATATGAAAAATCGACATGCCCCGGAGTATCTATTAAATGCAATGTGTGCCCTTTGTACTCTAACTCTACAGTATTTAATTTAATTGTAATACCACGTTCTCTTTCAATATCCATGCTATCTAAAAGCTGTGGTTTCATATTTCTTTTATCAACAACCCCAGTAAGCTCTAAAATTCGATCGGCTAAAGTGCTTTTACCGTGATCAATATGAGCAATAATACAAAAATTGCGAATTTTTTCCATCGTGTCAATCACCTAGAGGTAATTTTATCATATATCACAAAAATTATAAATGTTTTTCCATTAGTTTTTCTTCTCTTAAATAGCTTTTATAAAATTTATCATCTAAACTATATAAATAATCCAAAATATCATTTAATTCAGTTTTGCTTTGCTCTTTAAAATTTCGGCTTAATAATAATTTTAAAAACTCATTATTATTTTTATTTTTATAAATATAATAGATATTATCTTTAAATTGGGGTATTCCTTTGAAAGAATTAAAGACAATCATAATCACTTTCTTATCTGATATGGTAGTGAGATAATCCAAAATAATAAAACTGTCTTCTATAGTGTTATTTGGTTCGTGATTAAAATCTAAATATAGAATATTATTTTTGCTTTCTAAAATAACATAACTTTTTAAATTATTAGTTATATTATTAAATGTTTCAATTAATTCATAAGTGTCTTTATCTTTCGTAATATCAATAATTAAATCTTCTATGTATGTTTTAAATTTACTGTTCCATAAATAATAAAAAGTGTATGGATTCATTAAAGTAATATATTTTTTCATAATTCACTTCCAAATATATATATTAATATTTTATTTAAAATTCCTTTAAAAAAATATTGAATTCCTTCAATATTTTAAATTAAATTAGCTTTAATTCTTCTAATACCTGCTGAGGATGCTTCTTCTTTAAGGATTTTGAATGTTCCTAGTTCATTAGTATTTCTAACATGTGGTCCACCACATAATTCTTTGGATATTTCACCAATTTTATAAACAGTAACAATATTAGGATAACGCTCGATAAACATACATTCTGCTCCAGAATTAATAGCTTCTTCTTTAGGCATTTCGATTACTTCAACATTTATAGAATCTTTTATCCAATTATTTACGATATCTTCAACTTCTTTTAACTCTTCAGGAGTAACTTTTTGATTATGATTAAAGTCGAATCTTAAGCGTTCTGCCGTAATATTTGATCCTCTTTGATGAACGTCATTGCCTAAAACCTTTTTTAAAGCCGCATTTAATAAATGGGAAGCTGTATGTAGTTTAGTTTCAGCTTCAGAATCACCAGCTAAACCACCTTTAAATTTATGTTCCGCTCCTACTCTTGATTTTTCTTGATGTTCTTTAAATTTAGTTGTAAAGCCTTCTGTATCTACAGTAAACCCATATTCCCTAGCTAGCTCTACAGTAAGTTCGATTGGAAAGCCATAGGTATCATATAATTTAAAAGCATTTGTAGCATCAATAACTTTATGATTAATGTCCAAATTACGAATTAATTTTTCTAGTTCTCTAAGTCCTTTTTCTAAAGTATGATTAAATTTTTCTTTTTCTTTGGTAAGCTCATTTAAAATTATCTCTTGGTTTTGAATAAGCTCATTATAATAATTAGCGTATTTATTAATGATAATTTCAGCTATTTCTCTTTCCCAATTCTTACCTGAATCAATATTTAATTTACGAGCATGTCTTAGCGCTCTTCTAATTAATCTTCTTAAAATATAACCTTGATCAGTATTAGATGGTTTAATGCCTGATGGATCACCAAGAATAAAGACCGCAGATCTTATATGATCAGCGATAATCCTCATTGATACTTCATTTCCTTGGTATGGAAGATTGGCTATTTCTTCAATCTTTTTAATGACATCAATCCAAACGGAAGATAAATAGTTATCATTAACACCTTCTAAGATGGCACTAACTCTTTCATAACCCATTCCAGTATCGACATTTTTATTTTCCAGTTCACTTATTTGACCTTCTGGTGATTTGTAATATTCCATAAAGACATTATTCCAAATTTCTACCCAGCGGTCATCTTCGGAATCAAATTTTTCCGGAACTGGATCATTACTTCTCCAGTAGAAGATTTCCGTATCTCCCCCACAAGGACCAGAATCTCCAGCAATCCAGAAGTTATTTTCGACTCCTAAATAAGCAATTCTTTCTTTTTTAATACCTAGTCTTTGCCAGACACTAGCACTTACCTCATCACGAGGAATTTGATCATTACCAGCAAAAATCGTTACTGCTAATCTTTCGACAGGAATATTTAAAACCTTAGTTAAAAATTCATAACTATAGTTAATAGATTCTTCTTTAAAATAATCTCCTAATGACCAGTTACCAAGCATTTCAAAAAAAGTATGGTGCGTCTTATCACCAACCGCATCTAAGTCATTGGTTCTAATACATTTTTGATAACTAACCAGTCTAGTTCCATAAGGATGATTTTTACCCATCAAATAAGGGATTAAAGGTTGCATTCCGGCAGTATTAAACAAAACAGACGGATCATTTTCTGGAACGACTGGGGCTGAAGGAATATGTTTATGTCCTTTCTCAATAAAGAAATTGATATATAAGTCTCTCAAATTCATGAAGTTCACTTCCTTGAACTAGATTATATCATGAAAAGAATTATTTGAAAATAAGGTTTTACAAAGTATTTAGTTTAATAATTTCTTCACAGTACTGACAACTATATTCTTTTGTTTTTCTATTAATTAAATTAAAGTGATTTTTAATATCATTTTCTACGGATGTGACACATCTAGGATTTTTACATTTTATTTGATTAATTTCCTTTGGTAAAGATGGATGATATTTTTTTACTATATTTCCTTTATCTATAATATTAATAGTAATATTATTATGAATAATACTTAAAATATCCAGATTCATATCGATTTCATTTTCAATCTTAATGATATCTTTCCATCCCATTTTTTGACTAGGCACATTCATTAGTAATGCCACTCTGTATTTAACTTTATCTAAGTTTAAGAAGTGAAAAATTTTAATTCCTTCTCCTTGAGGAATATGATCAATTACTAAACCTTTATCAATGCTTGTTACTTTTAACATTATTCCACCTCTATTCCTAAAAATCTTATCATTAATGCCATTCTAACATACATACCAAATTTAGCTTGTTTAAAATAAGCGGCTCTTGAATCTTCATCTACCTCAGCACTTATTTCATTTACTCTGGGTAGTGGATGTAATATTGTCAAATCTTCTTTAGCGTTTTTTAGTTTTTCTAAATCTAAAATAAACATATCTTTTAATCGAATATAATCACTTTCATTAAAGAATCTTTCTTTTTGGACTCTAGTCATATAAAGAATATCTAATTTAGGCATTACCTCTTCTAAATTGGTACTTTCATAATACTTAAGTTTATTTTTTTCTAAAACTTCTTTTTTAATATAATCGGGAACTTGTAATTCGTCTGGAGATATAAAGATAAAGGTAATATTTTTATATCTTGCCATTGCCTTTATTAAAGAATGCACAGTGCGCCCAAATTTTAAATCACCACATAAACCAACAACTAAATTATCTAATCTACCTTTTAAATTATATATCGTTAATAAATCTGTTAAAGTTTGAGTGGGATGATAATGGCCTCCGTCTCCAGCATTAATAAATGGCACTGAAGATGCATTAGCTGCTACATAAGCAGAACCTTCCTTTGGATGACGCATAGCAATAATATCAGCATAACAACATATAGTACGAATGGTATCTGCTATGCTTTCACCTTTAGCTACTGAACTGGAATTGGGTTCAGAAAAACCAATGATTTTTCCTCCTAAACGGAGCATAGCGGCTTCAAAACTAAATCTGGTTCGCGTGCTGGGCTCATAGAATAAAGTTGCTAATAACTTATTTTCACAGCACTTAGAGTATTTTTCTTCATCTTGAATAATTTGATTAGCTAACTGAATTAAATCTGTGATTTCATCAACTGTTAGATCACTTGGATCAATTAATCTTTTTCCTTTCAAATAAATACCTCCTATTTATCCAAAAAAAATATGAAATAGAAAATTTCATATTTTTTAAGACAATAATAATTCAGGAAAAACAATAACTGGAATTTTAATCTTTAGGATTTTTTTCATATCATTTCTCCTAACTCTTGTTCCATTATAAAATAAAAAATGATTTATGACAAGATATTAATTTATAAAAATATATTTCTCATTATCAAGTTTTTTGATTAGAGTTAGATATTTTTGGCATAATTTAAATCCATCTTTCGTTATGGACATGGCCACAATTTTTTTATTATTTATATCATCATATAATAATTTAACTAACTTTTGACCATAACCTTTATTACGATAACTATCTTTAATTAAAATTGAAGGAATATAATAATAATCAGATTTTTTTAAAAAATGCTTGGAATCAATTTCATAATCATTACTAATTTGGCCATTAATAAACTGATTATATAATTCTTTAGTTATTGGACATGCACAAACGTAGCCAACAATTAGATTATTATCCACTAATAAGTAAATATCACTATCATCACTATATCTATCATACCAAGAAATATCAACCGTTTCATAAGAGTTAAAAGTATCATCAAGTTCTTTTATCTTTTTTTTAATGTCTTTATCAAATTTTGCTTTAATTATTTTCATATAATCCACCTATTTCATTTTATCATAAAAAAGTCCAATAATATTATTGGATGTTTTCTAAAAATTTCTTACTTTTTAAATATAAGCCAGTATATCTATCATAATAAGAATTAACAAATTTATTGATATTATTAATAACTTTATCACTTATTTTTAAATCACTAATAGAAGATATCTCTACTAAATAATACATTCTAAGCATCTTTAAAGTTTTTTCATCATAAATTATTTCATTAGTATAACACTTTTGACAGATATAGCCTCCAGCATCAGGATCAATTGTGACTATTTCCTTACAAGAACCACATTTACAGCAAGCATTAAAACTAATACCAACACCTAAATAATCAAGGGCTTTTATTTCAAAAATATTACATATTATTAAAGGGTTTAAACCTTCTTCTATTTTTAAAACACTATCAATATAGTTTTTATATAAAATTTCATCATTATTTTGTTTCATTATTTGATGAGTTAAATCTGATATGTAGCTCAAATAACTAATTAAAATTAAATTCTTTTTAGTATTACTTAATTCATTAATGACATCGATACTTTTAATTATAGATAACTTGTCTTCTTTATAATAAAGCCAAAAATTACCAAAGGTAAATCTTTGGGTATAGCTGCGTAATGGACTTTTTAATCCTTTAGCTCCTTTAGCTATTGTCCCAACAATTCCTTCTTTAGTAATTATATAAACTATTTTACTAGTTTCCCCATAGTTAGTTTCATTAACTATGATACCTTCTACTGCTTTTAACATTATTATTCACTTCTCTTATAAATTAAGTAATATTCAATCTTACCAGTTTTTTTAAATAAATTCCAGGCTTCATCTCTAGTCATAGTATTCCCATTACCTTTCTAAAAATATAATGGGAAAAGTTATAAAGTTTTATTCACGTTATGATTTTCAAAAACAAAATAACCTTTAATATATTCATCCAAGGCGGCATAGTATACATTTAAATATAATGGCAAACCTTGTTTTCTAAGTTCTTCAATAATTTCTATTTTAGTTTGTTCATCAACTTCTTGATTATTAATACTATGATGAAATTTTAATAATTCATCTTCCAAAAGAAGGGGATTATTTGTCCCATTTGCGATTAAAAACTTTTCAACATTTTCATACTCTCTTCTAATTAAATGTTTTTTAAGTAAGGCTTTACGAGCTTTACTTAAAAAAACATCAGGTTTTATATTTATATAACGATAATAATCTAATATATTAAATGTTGCTGTTTGACCGTTTTTAACTATGCCATTTTCAAAATATTCATTCATAAGTTGAATATAGTTAGTTATATCCTGAATTTCTGTTTCCAGTTTTTTAGTATATGTATTATATAGTAATTGTTCTTTAGGAGTTCCAGACGAAAATAATGCCAAATATTTATCGAAATTTTCTTTGGTAATCTCATATTGACCTAATAAAGAATCTAACATTTTAGACGAATCAATAATGTAGGTCTCAATAATTTCCTGAACCTTTGGTTTATAAATAACAATCTTAGCATTATTATATTTTAGTTTGGAATTTTTTCTTTTTTGAGTTTCAATATATTCTTCATATTTATCAAAATAATTTTTAAGTTGATTTAGTTTATTTATTTGTCCAGCCTTTTCAGGATATTTCTTTATATATAGATTGATTCTTTCTAAAATATTTTCACGTGAATGTCTACCATCTATTACGGCTTTTAAATAATCCCCAACATTTTTAGATGACATTTCTAATAGTCTCACAACAGGCACAAAATATGTCTGATTATTATCTTTATCACTTTCATTGCGTTGCTGACAAACTGCTTTATAAGTTGCCAATTCTTCAGCAGTAGGCTTTGGATCTACTGTTCTTTGAGCATACTTATGAGCATTTGTTATTATTATTTTGGCACTAGATACATTCAGTTCGACAGCTAAATCAGTTAATTCAGATGAATTGTCACCTGATTCCAAAAAGGCCAAAAAAGACTTACGACAGTTTTCTATCGCTTCAGGATTTTTCATATTAATGTAAGCATTTTGTTGTTTTTGATAAAAGTACTTTTGATAATCGATTATTTGATCATCAGTTGGCTTAGGATCATAGGTTCTTTTCATATAATTACGCATATCACTTTTTAAAGTTATTATGGAAATTTGATATTTATCTGCAACTGATTGTAATTTGTCTTCTCCTTCATTTAATAAAGTTTCAAAAGCGTCTTTTCCTCTTTCAATTTTACTCTTTATACCTGCCACTGCCATCACCTACTCTTCTTCTTTAAATCCTAATTCTTGTAAATACTTTTCTTTATCTCGCCAGCTTTTAATAGTTTTGACAAACAATTCTAAATATACTTGTTTACCTAATAAGTTTTCAATATCTCGTCTAGCTAAAGCTCCAATATTTTTAAGCATGGTTCCTTGCTTGCCAATAATTATTTTCTTTAAGGAATCGCGATCAATAATAATATCAACATAGATATCAATGATATGTCCTTTATCTTTATAATAAGTCGTTGCACAAGTTACAGAATGAGGAACTTCCTCAGTAGTTAGATTTAATATTTTTTCTCTAACTAGCTCACTAATCATAAAGTAAATGCTAGTATTAGTAATAGTACCATCATCATAATAAATAATATCATCAGTTAAATATTTTTTAATAACTTTAAGCAAGCGATCAACATTGTCGTTTTTCTTAGCACTAATTGGAACAATCTCTGCAAAGTTATATAAGTCTTTTGACTCACCTATAGCTTTAATTATTTCCTCATCAGTTAGTTTATCAATTTTATTTAATATTAGTATGACCGGAAGTTCAGTATTTTTAAAGGAATCAATAATAAATTTATCCCCTTTACCGATGCCTTGGGCCGCATCAACTACAAACAAAATGACATCTATATCATGAATGGCATTATAACTTTGCCGATTTAAATATTTACCCAATTTATCTTTCGGCTTATGAATTCCTGGGGTATCTATGAAAACAATTTGCGTATCCTCATCATTATATACTCCTTGAATAGTATTTCTGGTTGTTCCTGCTACATTACTAACAATAGCTATATGATTATTTAAAATTGTATTTAACAAAGTACTTTTTCCTGTATTAGGACGTCCTATGATACTGACAAATCCACTTTTCATAAAACACCTTCTTTCTAGTATATATTAAATATTAAATGACCAACTTTCATGATTTTCGTATTACGATTAATATCATATAAGAAGACCTCTGAACTTGGTTCAAAATGCTCTATAATCATGTCTTTATTAATATGACGTAAATCATTAATGTTTGAAGTACTGACCATAATATGGATTTCAGAAAAATCGCCATATTTATATCCAGCCGTAATTGCCCTAGCAATAGCAGTCTGTTCAGCATAGACGGCATCGCGGAAAATGGAATTTTTAACTGTTACCCCACTAAAAGTATTACCATCTTTCATTACAACAACGGAGCTAAAACATACTTTATCATATGGGGAATTGGAATTGCTTAATAATCTCTCTAATTCATTAATCATTTTTTACTTCCTCCAATAAATATGCATGAGGGCATAATTCGCTTACTAAAAATTCTTCTTTCTTTCCAGTTATATTATAGCAAAAAACTTTACTATCCGGTTTAAAAAACTCTACTAATAGTTGCCTACACAAAAAACATGGATAACTGATATTTTTCGAAGAACCCATAACATGGATTTCGGTAAAATCGCCAGTTTTATAACCTTCAGCAATCGCTGCTGCAATAGCTACTTGTTCAGCACACAGTCCATTTTTAAATGAAGCATTTTCAACATTGACTCCTAAAAATTCTTGTCCATCATGCATTTTTACAATACACGCTACATTAAAATTTGAATATGGAGCATAAGAATTTTTAATGATCATTTTTAAATTTTCTTTCATAACTATCCCCTTATTATTTCTATTATTTTTGGTATAAATATAATTCCCCCGATAACAGCTGATGTAAAACTTAAAACCATTACGTAAGCTGCTGCTGTATCTTTAGCTAGCTTAGCTTTTATTTTATATTCTTGAGTTGCTAGATCTACTAAATGTTCAATTGCCGTATTTAAAAGTTCAGCTCCAATAACAAGTCCTATAGCAAAAACTAAAAAAATCCATTCAATAGTCGAAAGTTTAAAAACAAAACCAGCTATTATAACTAAAACACCAATAATAGAATGAACTTTCATATTTTGTTCACTTTGAAAAGAACTTTTATAACCAGCAAAAGCATATTTAAATGATTTATCTACTCTTTTGATACTAAATTTCTTTTTCATTTAAAATCTCCTTCTGTAAATTAAACATAACGTCTTCTTTTTCTTTGTTATCATGATCATATCCTAGTAGATGTAAAAGTCCATGGAGAGCTAAAAAAGCTAGTTCTCTTCTTTCCCCAGTTCCATAATCATTAGCTTGTCTTTGCATTTGGGGGATTGAGATAAATATATCTCCTAGTACATTGATTGGACTAACTAGAGCTTTACCATCATTTAAAGCAAAACTTAAAACATCGGTTGTTTTATCAATATTACGATATGCTTTATTAAGACTAAGAACTTCTTCATCATCAGTCAGAATAATAGAAAAACACGCGTTACTCACCTTTAATTTACTTAATGTATAGTTCAATAAATCATTTAAATATTCAGTATTAGAATATCTATATTTATTTATTATTTCTATTTCATTCATATTAACACTCCATACAAGCTAAAGATAATATAACACAATGCTAAGATAAATATGAAAAAAATTATATTAAGCAGAATATTATTCTTAATTTTCACAGAATAAACTTTTAACATTCTAGATGAAATAATATATAGCAAATAACCAATGTAACCGCCAATTATGTTTAAAATAATATCATCAATATCAAAACTTCTTCCAATAAAGCTTTGGATTACTTCAATAGCTGAGCTGGTAATAAATACTACTAATAGATTTAAATAAAATTTGTTTAATTTGCAGTAATAGGAAACAAAGTAACCAAAAGGTAGAAAAAGTAAAACATTACCTATGACATTACGATAAAATAGTTTACTAGTTAAACTATATCGAAAAATTTCTCGAAAAGGAATAAAATTATTACTATAAGAATTAAAATCGGTATTTGTTACTAATTCAAATAATAAAAGGGCATAAATGATAAAACAAAGGTTAAGTAATTCCTTATATAAAATAAAAGATTTATGATTAGCCTTTAGATAAATACTTCGAATCGTAATTAAAACTAATATAAATAATGTAATCATTGGCCATAAATCATAAATGGCATCAACGGCTATCTCCGGAATCAATTATATCACTTCCTATATCATAGGATTGTACTTTACTAATTAATTCATTAGTAATGACAAATACCTTCATATTTATTGTACTATTATTTTGCTCTTTTTTCAAAACTTTTTGTTCGATTATCTTACCTTTGCCATTTAATTTTTTAGCAAACTCTTCCTCAATTTTTTTTAAAGCTAACTTTTCAGCTTCCATAGCTGTATATTTTATTTTTTTAATCTTATATTCAGCTTCATTATAAAAAGCAAAATTGATTCCCAAAATTCTTAATTTTTTAAGATTTTTCCGTTTAAAATATTGATATTTATTTAAAAAAATTGCTTTATTATTAATCATGATATTAAATCTTTTTTTTCCAGTATATTCTTGTATCTCTGTATATAATGGATAACTTATATCGGTAGCATACCAGACTTCCCCATATATTTCCCCACTAGCATGGACATTGCCTTTAATCTCTTCATATAATTTAATTTCTCCGGATATTAAAATAGTTCCTTTTTTAACATAATCACCGCTGCGCACTAAAACATGGCCTTTCGAACTAATAATTTTAGTAATCAAAGCCTCTTTAGCAGCTACTATATGAGCATAACCTTCAGTTTGTTTTTCTTCGGTAATTATTCTTTCTTCAATACGAACAACATATGTCATACCTTCTTTAGTAATACTTATCCATTCTAAATGATGTCTATTATTGTTCAGAATTTTTTCTCTAATCTGTTCCAATTCTTCGAAATCTTTACCTAAAGAAAACATTTTAATACCTTGTTCTTCCAACTCATTTTTAACTAATTTACGGATTTGAGAGTTTTCATGAATAATATCTATTCTAACAACAAAATTAGTTATGATATCCATTAAAATAAAAGAAAAAATAATTATTAAATAAATATAAATATTTTTTTTAAAATGTTTTTTTATAGCTTCTGTTCCTTCATATTTAATAATTGTTATTTCTGAATAGTAATTTAATCTTTTTACACGGTGATAATCTTCTAATTTTATTTTAACAAACATATTATCATTATCTATATATATTACATCATACAGATTAATTTGATGGTTTATACATTTTTTTATAAATCGACTTAAATGATTACTGACTTTAATTATCATCAAGTTATTCATATTTAACACTTTCAATTAAACCTTCTATTAAAAGCTCATGAAGTTGCATTTTTTTAATCAACATATCTTTGCCTTTAATCTTAATTAAACAATTTTTTAAAGCTACTTTAATTAAATCATTATTAAAACTAACTATTTCTTGATAGTTATAAATATATACTTTATTATCATATAGGCATATGTAAAAATCCGTGTTTTTTAAAGCATTATTAATAACATCAAGCATGATATTCACCAATAAATTATATGCAAAAAAAAGTAACCTATTATTATAAGTTACTTAGTTTATCTTTTATAATATTGCTAACAATTTTCATATCAGCTCTACTACCATATTTACTTTGAAATATTTTAATAATACTTCCCATAGCTTTAATATCATCAGGTTTTACTTCAGAAATAATTTCATCAATAATTTTAGTAGTTTCTTCTTCGGATAATTCTTCGGGTAAGTACTTACTTAAAATTGCTACTTCTTTTTCTAAATATTCTGCTAAATCTTGACGTCCATAAGAAACATATTCTTCTTTAGATTCATTTCTAATCTTAACTTGTTTTTTAATAATCATTAAGATTTCATCATCTGTTAACTCAGACTTTTTATTAATTTCGGCATTTTTAAGATCACTTTTAAGCATTCTCAATGTCGACAATTCAATTTTATTCCCTGATTTTAAAGCATTGGTTAAATCATTATTTATTTGTTCTAACATTTTAATCACCTAGATATTTTTCTTCCTTTTATGAGAGTTTTTTATCATTGTTTTCAAGGCCTCTCTTTTTTTAACTCCAGGCTTAACATGAAATTTATGCTTTTTAAGTTCTGAAGGGATACCAGATCTAGCTACACCAACTTTAAACTTTTTCATAGCACCATCAAGATTACCATTTCTTACTTCTATTCTAGTCATATTCTCCCTCCTTTCAAAAAAGCTACTTTATTATAGCACTCTTACAACTCCGGCGCAAGGAAATTTAATTACCACAGCCCCAAGTTTCTAATACACTATTTAAACTTGTTTGAGCAGCTATACTAATATTATCAAATGCAGTACAGCGAGAATGGACTACTTTAGAAAGTTGCCAACCACCTATATTACCTATTGACCAGGTTGTAGCATTATAACCAGCTTCGTAAAACATATCATTCATCAATGTTATATTTGAAGTAACCCATTCACTTAAATCTAATTCAAAGGTTGCTGTATTATGACCAGCATTATAGAACATACTAGATAAATTATTAACATTGGAAATATTCCAATCAGCTAATGTTCCTACCGACCAATCAGTTGAGTGAGTTGCTGTATCAAGAAACATACCTGACATATCTAAAACATTGTCAGTTGTCCAATTATCTAAATCTAGACTAAATGCTGTTTCGATATTGTTAGCTATTTCAGCAAACATCCAAGCCATATTAGTGACCCTAGATACATCCCAATTATCTAAACCAATAATAGCAAACGTAGTTGCCATGGTTCCAAAAGAGGTAAACATACCAGACATATCCGTAACTTTAGATGTCTTTGGACCCCATGATAAATCTAACTCTATACTATCTGCCGTTTGAGCTGTACCATTAAACATTTTGGACATATCAGCTACATTAGAAACTTCCCAGCCTGATAAACCATTAATTGACCAATCCGTTGCTCCATTTCCAGCGTCACTGAACATACCAGACATATCAGTTACATTAGTGGTATTCCAACCACTTAAGTCTAAATCATAACCGCTTATCACATTATATCCAGTACTTGTAAACATATATGACATTGTTCTTGTATCATTGGTAAGCAAATTACCACTTACTGAACTTAGATTAGGTAAAATAGCAAATAAAAAATCACTATGAATTGGAGCTTTTACGCCACCATTTTGCCCAATGATTATATTATATAAACCCGGAGTAATACCATTTTCGTACCATAACATCACAGAACCATTATTAAGTTCTGAAACATCAAAAGAACCTAAAACTCCCTCAGGTACAACATTAGTATTAGTAAACGTTATACTTTCAACTTTATCTCTACTTATAGTTGTATTAAGGAAAGTTTGGGTTGAATTTATTTCTCCTCTTAAGTCATATGCCATAGCATGATAGTCGTCTGCTAAATCTTGTAAATCTTCTAATTCTTCAGCATCTAATTCTCTTGCTTTATTTTGGTATTCTTTGTTTATCATATCCGAAATGTATTGATACATATTAATTTTTTTGGCTTTTTCCGCAAGATTTAAAGAATTGACTAGACGATTTCCACCTGTTGAATAATCATCAATATGAATATGAGCATTAAATTCTTTATTATGATTAGTATTTTGATCAAAAGGCATATTTGAAAAAAAGATTTCTAAATTATAAGTATGAACCTTACCTTCGTTTCCCGTAGGAGCAGCAAATGTTCCCTTACCCAGTAAAGTAGTACTTCCCCCGCTCTTAATAGGAACAACATCAGTACTATTTGGAACGGTACTTCCACTACTATCAGTATTTTCGCCAGATAGTTTATACTGTATAGCATAGTTATCAAAAGAGTTCTCTTCCACTACTAAATATAAAGCATACCCCATATCTAGTTCTGTAGTATTAATACCAGTCACCGTAAAAGTTTTTGTTTCTATGGGATTTGTACTCGGAATAATATTAGTAATATTAATTATATTCCCGCCGTCAAAATTCACTTTCATTTTACCACCGGTTACTGTGATGGTTGTGGCATCTTCTCCGGTTATACTAGCAGTAAAGTATGCATATGATATGCCAATTGTTATTAAAAATAAAATCCCTAAGCTTAAAAATATTGCTAACATTCTATTTCTATCAGTCATTTAATTTCACTACCTTCTATTATTAGTTTAACATATTACTATAAATATGTAAATTAAAAAAACTTAAATTTCTTTAAGTATTTCTTGAATTTCTTCTTTAGTTTTAAAACCTAAAAAAGTAGTAACTAATTTTTTATTTTTATAAATTTCAACAAA
>CAYQDO010000003.1:0-3986 GCA_964416365.1 uncultured Muribaculaceae bacterium
TTTTCATCAAGTGCTAGTCTCATTATATTATTATATTTAGCACTTGTCAATATATGAGTGCTAATTTATTAAAAATAAAAAAATCTTTAGTTTTCTAAAGACTTTTTTAATTTAATATTACTCTATATGGATCAGTACTTGTGCCATTTCCCGTTACTTGGGTGGTAAATTTTAAAGCTATGGATGGACGTAAAGCTAAATGATCATCATCGACTTCTTCGATATTGATATTTCCACCAATCCGTCCTGAATACATATAACTTTCCACTCCGTCACAATTATTTGGGGTTAATGTCCAATAATCTTCAGTAATATTTTCTTTTAAATAATAGTCATTATTTATTTCCCTCATCGCACCAGCAAAAGCCAATTCATCAGCAGTAAGCAAGCCGATTTTATATGTTAAGGCTCCATTTCCATATACAGTATCATAAACGGTAAACTGAGATAATTTACCACCTAAAGCATCATTTGGACAAATTAAACTTGGATTAACTTCTTCTACATACCAATCAGATAATCTACCAAAAGCTGCATATCCAGTTTGATTCTTACCATAACCTAAAATAGTTCCATAAGGATGTAATGTTTCAATACTTTTATCATTACACCAAATAGTATCAGCTAAATAATTAGAATATGTAGAAAGTTTATTTTGGTACCATAGTTCCAAATTTTGCAAGACCATACTTTTATTAATGTTGGCATGTTCTTCAGCATATGTTTCACTATTTAGAGTTCCATACATGAAACCTACATTAGCGTTTTCCATTGTATTTTCATTAAACACAGTTGTAAAAGTACTACCATCATATCTTGCATAAACAGAATCATCGACATCTTCAGCATCAAGACATGGATTAACTGCTTCAGTTGGATTATAGTTATATAAGGCTAATTTAATATGACCGTTGCCTGTAACTCTTACGATGCGCCAACACATATTAGCAAATACAATATAGTTGTTTTCAACTGCACCTCTAAAGTAATAACTAGTTCCATAATCATCAGTTGCAGGAGCTAGTACGGCTTCATTATATAATGATATTTGTCTTCCTGGATATGTTAATGCTTCGGTTACATTAGATTTTTTTGCACCTAAAATATTATTTCTTAAACAATTCCCAGTAGCACAGGGATTATATTTTTCTACATGAATATGAGCTTCAAAACTTTTTTCCATATCAGTAGTTTGGTTTTCACCATTATCAAGAAAATATAAATTTAATTCATAATCATGACTAAGTCCATCGATTACACCTAAGAAGTAACCATTACCTAAGATTATATTACTTGTTGTAATTGTTTGATTCTCTAAAATTGGTTCTACTACATCACCATTTTTGTCTGTATTATAGCTGTTTAAAGTATAACTGATAGCACCAGCAGAAAAAGTATTTTCATCAATTATTAAACTAACTTTATAACCTAAATTATCACTGTCTAGAGTACTTGTGCCAGTTAGTGAAAATGTTTTAGTCGCAAAAGGTTCGCTTGATGGCCCAAAATTACTTGCCGTAATATTAGGACCTCCATTATAAGTAATATCCATAGTTCCAGCTTCTACTGTTATGGTTGTATTTGTTTCAGAACCATATAAGTTAGCTACAAAATAGGAATATGCTACTCCGGACACAAAAAAGAATGTTACAATTATAATTAATCCTATTAAAAATTTGTTTAAAATACTAACTGTTTTAATACTATCACCTTCTACTAATTAAATCCTACTACCCTCAACTAAAATATGAGCTTTAATAGTTTTATTAAGATCTTGAAGATCATTTTCTTCTAAATCTAAAAAATATAGTTTTAATCTATAACTATGAACCAAGTTACTAAACATTCCCGTAAAATATCCGGTACCTAAGATAACATCTTCAGTATTTAACATCTGATGAATGGTTACCGGTGGTATTACTGCTCCGTTACTAGCATTATTAGTACTTTCAAAGGTATAACTTATAGCATCTTTACTAAAAGTGTTTTCATCAATTATTAAACTTACTTTATAACCTAAGTCGGTATTATTTACGGTACTAGTACCGGTAATAGTAAAATTTTTTATTATAAATGGTTCATTAGACGGAGCAAAATCCATGGTTTCAATTTTTGAGCCTCCATCATAAACAATATGCATACTACCTGATTCTAAATTTATCGTAGTTTCTGTTTCAGCACCTTGTAAATTAGCCATAAAATAAGAATACGCTATCCCGGTAACAAGAAAAACAACTACTAGGATAATTAATCCCATTAATAATTTGTTTACTTGATTAATTTGTTTAATTTTTCTCACCTTCCGCTTAGAATGACATTAATTCTTGTTCTTTAATTTTAGTTTTTTCTTCAACTAATTTGTTATATTTATCTATTAAATCCTGAATTTCTTCATAATACATATCGGTTTCATCTTCAGGAAGTTCTGCCCTTTTAACTGTGTTTCTTGCTTCTTCGCGAGCATTTCTTAACGATACTCTAGTTTCTTCAGCTAGCGTTTTAACTAGTTTAACATATTCCTTTCTTCTTTCTTCGTTAAGTTCAGGAATGGTGATGATGATCATTTCTCCATTATTAGTTGGAGTTATGCCAAGATTTGCTTCCGAAATTGCCTTTTCAATATTTTTTAAACTACTTTTATCAAACGGTTTAACAAATAGTTGTCTAGCTTCTGGCACGGTAATATTGGCTATATTTTGGATAGGAGTTGGTACTCCATAATATTCAGCCATAATACCATTTAGCATTGCTGGATTAGCTCTACCAGCTCTGACATTAGTAAACTTGCTTTCTAAATCTTCAATAGCTTTTATCATTTTAGTTTTTGCTTCATTTATTACATTATCCATGATTAATCTCTCCTTATGTTATATATTATATTAAGATATTTATCTTTTTACAAGTGCTAATACACTTATTAAAATCCCTAAAAGAATAGTTGTTTCTAAAATTGCTACGGTTATTATAGCTCCATTAGTATTTAAATCTTTAGGAATTAGCTTTAATGTTTTTTGATTATTTTGGGTTAAAAATTCTGAATTTGTGATTTTTTCTTCTCTAGTTCTGATAATATTTTGATATTCTCTTAAAAGATTATTTTCCTCTTTTGATAATTGTTTTAGATTAGATTTATTTTCTAAATAAACAATATAAATATCAATGGTATTTTGATAATCATAATGTAATTCATACTCCGACATATCTTTTAAACCATTTTTCATAAATGCACTTAATTTGGTTTTATCTTCTTCCCGAATTTGATGTCCGTCATAGAGTTTAGCTAATATATTATTGATTTCTGACAAGTTATACTTTTCAGGAACTGAATGATTCAATAATTTTTGATTTAAAGCTGTATTATTTATGATAACCATTTTTCTTAGATTATTTTCATTATGAAATTTAATAATCAATGAACCTAGTTTATATAATCTTTCTCCGTGAGTATTAATGGCTATTTCTGGTTCTATATGAATATTGCTTTTTTGGATGTATTTTTCAATTTCACTTACTTCTTGTTGAAATTTTATAATATTATCATTTAAGAGAGGATATTTTTCCAAAAATTGATTAGACTTTAAAAATTCCATTTCATGATATTTATAATAATTAAAATAGTTAAAAACATCTTCTGGGGTGCCACTTAAAGCTTCAGCAGCATTTTCAGATAATAAATCACTTAATGTTTCCGGTGACTGACACTCAAGTAGCCTAATATTGCCTTCTTCATTTTTATACAAAAGATAATCAATATCCATATTGTTATCATTGATTTCTTTCTTAGTTTCTATTATTTCTAATCTAGTCAATTTAGGATTTTTTTCCTGTAGGTCTTTTAGAGTTTTGACATTATTTGTTTTAGCTTTACCCAATTGATTAAGACGAGCTGACAAGGCATCTCTTAGCTCTTCTAATCCTACAGTAAGTGTATTAGGATTATACCTAAGTGTCTCATCATAATAATTTTGTAAAAATTCTTCATCTGC
>CAYQDO010000003.1:4086-39321 GCA_964416365.1 uncultured Muribaculaceae bacterium
GTTTCAATCAAAATAAAACCATTACGTTTTCTCATGATATCTTCCACCTCTGATCTACATTATAATTACGAAGAATTTCAGCATCAGTTAAAGCAGTTTTATAAAATCTTAATGACTTTAAATATCCATTAGTGCCACTTCCATTAACAGCACCTAAAAATAAAACATTACTTAATATACACGGGAAATTAGCTGTAACTGAAGTTTGTTTATATTTGCCATCAATATAAATCATAATATTAGAGCCTGGTCGTTTAATAAAAGAATATGTATGAAATACATTTGGTGTTACATCACCAAAAACAATACCTTGACCACGTAAATTAGTAGAGCTTCCATTACCGGTAATATCAAAAATGTTTTGATTAGAAGGATTTGCTACTAAACTAATATTTCTTTTAGACAATAATTCAATTGAATAACCATTACTACTAAAAACCGAGCATATTTGCAAATCCGTTTGTAAACTTTTTACTATAGAAAAAGTTATTCCATCACTCAAACTATTGGTATGATTAGAAGTAAATGTACCGTTATAATTATTTCCGCTTAAATCAGTTATAGTATTGATAGTGGTTTGAAAACCAAGATTTTTGGTAGTATTAAGATAATCATAATGTAATTTTAAGACATTATTATTATCTTTTTGATATATATAATAAAGAAGATTATAAGGATCATTTATTGTGCCGGCACCAGATGCAATTGGCGTAGTATCTGCTAAAGTAATCATCAGTCTTAAACCATATAGATTAGTATTGGTAGTTTGAAGTAGTTGATTAGTTGTGACAGAGCAAGTATCACTTGTAGTACAAGTATACCTATAAAGATAAAATCTATTATTACTAGTATTGCGATATAAAAAGGGATTACCTTCACTTAATAAAGCTTTGCGAATAGTAATATTACTTATACTTTGAAAATTAGTAATATCTTGGTTAGTCAAGCTTCTAACATAACTTCCACTAGTACTTCCCGTAGTATATAAATTAAAATAACTATTAACTTCTTCATTAAAAAGATTAATATTTCGATAATTATTAGTCATAACAACAACATTGTCACTAACTAAAGTTATGGTTTTATTACTAGCGTCATGACCTGCTACTATCCATTTTACATTCTCTAAGTTGATATCAGCTCTGGAAGAGAATAATGGTATCTTAACATAATCACCTACTTCAGTTAAAATCAATGTCTTATTAGTTGCTGTAGATAAATCTTTTTTGATATTTTCTACAGTATGATCAAGTAGTACCCTATTATGCATAAAGGATCCAACTAAAGCTAAAAGAAGAGCACAAAAAACCAAGAAAAACGAATATAATAATGAAGTTGCAATAAAACCCTTATTCTTTTCCATAGCCTACTCTCCTACTATTATCATTATAGTATAAAATAAAGCAAAAAAAAAGAGTTATTATACTTTCATTAGATAATCCCCTGTCCTTAAAAACTCACATATATTATAACAGGTGATACTATGTGCTGGAAACCCGGACCATTTAAAGGTTTTTTTGGAATAATATGGATATTTATTTTATGTGTTTTAATCAGCTATCAAGTTATAATCTCTTTTTTCTTTCCTTTTCGGTTTAATTTATTTATTTTATTTGTTGAAGTTCTTTTATTATTTTGGATTTTGTGGAGAATAATATGGCCTTACTAATTGTTCGGTTTTATAAATATACCTAAGTAACCTATTTACTTTTTCGGTATTATCATATTCATATTCCATAAATTCTATTTTTTCTGGTAAAGCAACCATTAGAAAAAACAACAGTTTTTCTTCTTCATTTAGAGAAAATCTTTGATTATATACTTCAAAGAAATTACTGAATTCATATTTATCAAAATCATTATGATACAAATTCATTAAATCCAAAACAGGTGTATCAATCTGATACTTATCCCAAGAAATAAGATAATCCTCTGTATTAGATAAACAATGATCAACCGACAAATTATTATGACAATATACTACTCTTTCCTTAGTTTTATTTTCCATCAGTTTGAGCCATTTATTTAATTCTTTTTTGATATAATCGAAATTAGCCAAGATTTTGCTGCTATTTCGAATAAGTAGATAATTAGAAGGACTCATAACTACTTCTGCAGCTATTTTTTCAAAAACATCACTATAGTATTTTTCTATATCAATAATATTACTTTCAATATTTTCAGAAATTTTCTTAACATAATCTGCAGTTATGGGAATAAAATAGGCAGTTTTATTATGGAGCATAGCTAGTAAATTAGCCATATCTGAAGACTTTTGATTTATGGGAACATCAACATTATCGATATAACTAAACACATAATTTTCTTCATCTTCTTCAACAATATCTGGAAACTGATGAAACTGTCTAGTTCTTAAATAATCATATAAAGATTTTAAATCTTTCTTTTTAGGCTTAATAACATATTTTTCATTTTCCGAAGATAGAATTTTAGCATTTCCCTTAAAAGTTATTTTTTGAGGTTTTTCATTTCTAAATATTTTCTTCATCAGCAATGATTAACTTCATATTAATGGTTAATTCATCGACATTATTTAATTTTTTTAAATCGTTTAAACTGATATTATATTTAGTACAAATACTTTCAATAGTGTCTGTTGGGGTGACTGTGTGAATATGATAAGTCACGAAATTCTCTTCAGTTTTAATATTATCAATAATAGTTTCTTTATCTACTTCATTAAATTGGCTTTCTCTTTCTTCAAGCGGTTCATCTTTGATAAATGTACTTATTTTTTCTTCTTGTGGTTCTTCTTCCTTACGTAATTGTTCTGATAAATCAACAATTTCTGCTTCATTATTTTTCAAGAAATTTTCTAAATCACTTTCTTCTACGAACTCTATCAGACTTTGCTCGCCAGTTACTAAATATTCGACATGAACAGCTAACTCATCTTCATTGACATTATAAGTAAAATCCGTGATTTCTAATTCAACAGAATCTAAATTAACATTGCTTTTAATTTCAACATCAAAAGGAATTTTAAAGCTAAAATCTTCTTTATTAATACTTACCTCATGCAAACGGTAGTCTCCGGAAATAATAAATTCACCTATTAAATGAGAATTTTCAAGTTTTTGTTCATGTTCAATGGAAATACTTGTAATAGAATGGACATTATTTTTAAATAAGAACTCTTTATCTATTACATAGACTTCATTCATATAATCAATCCTTTCTAGGAAATTATATGATTTATCTTTTAAATTAATACAAAAGAAAAAAGTCCTAAGACTTTTTTTTGCTAGTAAATAATTTTTGATAAACATCAGAATATTTAGATACAAATATAAGGTTTAAATCATTAAGAATAAATTCTGGAATATTCTTTAGATCAGTTGTATTATCTTCAGGTAAATAAATAGTTTTAATACCACTATTATAGGCCGCAATTACTTTTTCTTTTAACGATGCTACTTTTAATATTCTTCCGTATAAATCCATCCCACCAATAAATGCTGTGCTAGAATTGATTTTTTTCTTACTTAATAAACTTATAATGGCTGTAGCAATACCTAATGAACCACTATATCCATCAAGTTGATAATTAGATTCAAAATTTAAATGTAAAGCTTCATTTTTAAAGGTTTTCTGCTCAATATAATCAGCACTTTTTAGATAGCTGATTATAATATTAATACTATCAATTAGTCTTTCTCCAACGTTACCAGTTATAATTACATCTTCTTCAGATGGGACAAGTAGTGACTGAATATTAATAACTTGACCACCTAATGGAGTAACTCCCAAAATATTAGTTGAACCAACAGATTCTTCTTTTAGAATGGTTTCATAAATTTTATTGCCTAATATCTTTTGAATTAATGATTCATTAATTTGGGAAGGCTTGGAATCATTAATAATAATATTACGGATAAGTTTATCAAGAATTCTTTCTAATTCTCTGACACCACTTTCTAAAGTATAATTTCTGATAATATTTAAAACAATTTCTTCTTTAATTTTAATCTTTTTAACACCATATTTATCAAAAATATTAGGTATTAAATAATTCATAGCAATATCTTTTTTATCATAGATAGTGTAAGAATCTATATGAATTATTTCTAAACGATCTTTTAATGGTGCCGGAATCATTGATTCATCGTTAGCGGTTAGAATAAAGAATACTTTAGATAAATCAAAAGGTTCCTCAACATAATTATCAGTAAACATTTGGTTTTGATTATAATCTAAGATGTCTAATAAAACACTTGCTGGATCTCCCTTATAATCTTTAACCATCTTATCAACTTCATCAATTAAGATAACTGGATTATTAACTCCATATTTTTTTATGCCCGCTATTATCTTACCGGGAGCAGCCCCTAAATAAGTACGACGATGACCAATTAATTCACTAGAATCATTTAAACCACCCACACTAACTTTAAAGCATTTTCTCATTAAGGCCTTGCTGATACTCATAGCTAAAGTAGTTTTACCTACTCCTGGAGGCCCAACAAAACAAATAATAGGACTATTTATATTTGGGTTTATTTTTTTTAAGGCAGCATATTCTTCGATTCTTCCTTTGATAGAATCCATACCATAGTGAGTTTTATCAAGCGAATCACGAATTTTTTTAGTAGTTAATTCTTCTTTAGAAGATATATTAAAGGGTAAGCTTAAAACTGTATCTAGATAATTTCTAATAACTGATGAATCTGGACTGTTTGCCGGGGTATATTCGTATTTCTTTAATTCACTAATTAGTTTATCTCGTAAATTATCGGAAATATCTAAACTATTTATTTTTTCATAATATAAAGAGGTTTCTTTTTCTTTAGATGCCGAGATACCTAATTCTTCATTTAATTTTGCTAGTTTAGCTCTTAACAAATATTCTTTTTGTTCAGTTTCAAAGTCTTTTCTAATATCAGATTCTAATTTTTGATTTAATTTAATAAGTTCTAATTCAATATTTAATTCCTTGATTAACTCTTTAGCTCTTTCTACTTCATCAAACTCATTCATATAAACTACTTTTTTATTATTAGGTAATTTAATAAAATTTAAAATGATATCAGTTAATACATCAAGAGATTCACTGTCTGAAATATTATTAGAAATACTATTGGAAACTTCAGGATTTAATTTAATATATAATTTAGTTAATTCTATTAATTTTCTTTTTAAAGCGACAGCTTCCGTACTTTCGCCATTATCAAAATATAATCTTTGAACGTTGGAAATCAAAATACTTTTGTTATCTTTATAGGTAAAATAATTTAAAACCTTGACTCTATTTAAACCTTTTACAACAACTCGATAATTACCATTAGGTAGTTCAATTTTAGTTACAATCTTAGTTAAAATACCTACTGTTGGTAAATCACTTACCGATGGTGATACTTCTAAAGCATTTAAGGGTAAAATAACTAATATTTTTTTACCAAATGATTCGATACTTAAATCAATGATTTTTTTGGATAAATCATTATTTAATTCTAAACGCACTTCTTGAAGAGGCAAAAGCGTTAATTTCTTCAAAAGAAGAACTGGTAGATTGTCTTTCATATTCCGCCTCCTTTGATTGAGTTTTATTATATTATCTAAGTAGGCTTTTGTAAAGACTAAATGGCACAAAAAAACTTAAGATACTTAAAATCTTAAGTTATTTGATAGAAAATAATTTTAAGTCCTCATCTGTTAGTTTAATATCTAAATCTTTTACATATAATTCAGCTAAAATATCGCCTTTTTTAACTTTTGTTCCTTCTCTTTTCAAGAGTTTTATTCCTACTCCATAATCAATTGGGGATTCTTTTGTAAGTCTTCCCGCTCCTAATTTAACAGAGAGCTTACCACAATTTAAGGCACTGATAGAAGAAACTGTGCCACTAACACTGCTTTTTAGAGTAATAACTTTATCACTTATTTTTATTTTAGATAGATTACCACCTTGAGTAGTAATCCATTTTTCAAACATTTTATAAGCTTCTCTTTTAGCTAAAACTTTTTCACATAATCTTTTAGCTTCTTTGACTGATATGTCTTTAGCCATACTAACTATGTGGGCTGCCACTTCTAAGCTTACATCTCTTAAAAGACATTTTTTACCCTTTAATACCTCTATAGCTTCTAAAACTTCCAAGGCATTACCAATACATGAAGATAGTGGATTATCCATAGATGTAATAATTGTTCTAATTTTGCGTTTAAAATGCTTAGCTATATCATTTAGCATATCACCAAATTCATTAGCTTCTTCTTTAGTTTTAATAAAAGCTCCACTACCATATTTGATATCAATAATAATATAAGTAGCTCCAGCTGCTATTTTTTTACTCATAATAGATGAAGCAATAAGAGGCAGGCTTGCAGTCGTACCAGTAATGTCTCTTAAACTATAAATAACTTTATCTAAAGGCACTAATTTATCGGTTTGGGAGCTGATTACTAAACCTATTTTATTAAACTGATTATAAAATTCTTCTTTGGTTAGTTCTACTTTATATCCAGGAATACTTTCTAGTTTATCAATGGTCCCTCCAGTATAACCTAATCCACGACCACTCATTTTAGCCATAGGAATATCTAAAGCAGCAACAATTGGAGCAATAATAAAGGTGACAGTATCACCTATTCCTCCGGTACTATGTTTATCACAAACGTTTTTATTAAATTTGTATACTTCGCCACTCTTAATAAAAATATCCGTTAAATTGATAGTTTCCTTCATAGTCATACCATTAATCGTAATAGCCATTAAAAGGGCACTCATTTGATAATCCGGAATACTTTTCTTTAAATAAGAATTAAACGCAAAAGAGAGCTCGTCATAGGATAGCTCTTGTTTATCTTTCTTTTTGATGATAATGTCAACTATATTCATTGGTACTCCCTTTTTATTATTAGCTTAGTATATATAGATTATATAAAAAAAATAGTCTTATTTCAAGACTATTCTCTTTCTTTTACTTTATATTCTTTAGCCATCTTGTCTAAGAAGTTCAACTTAGCACGACGAACAAGACCTTTTTTAAGAACAGTAATTTTATCAACTAATGGACTGTTTACTGGGAATGTTCTTTTTACAACAACACTACCACTTTTCTTTCTAACTGTGAAAGTTTCAGAAACAGATCCTCCTTTTTTAGCAATTACTAGCCCTTCAAATGATTGAATTCTTTCTTTTTTTCCTTCTTTGATCCAAACATCAACTCTTACTGTATCTCCAACTCTAAATTCTGGAGTGTTAGGTTTGATTTGTTTAGCATCAATTTTCTTAATTAATTCATTCATCAAACAACGCTTCCTTTCTGTAAAATATATCACTTATAATCATATCCATAGAAAGCGGATTATAAAGGCTTAATTCCTTAAGCACATCGATTATAACACAGCATTTTGGGAATTTCAATCAAAAAATCATCTACTTTTACCTTTTTGTTCAACATAAGTATATGTATTTAGTCTTCTTTTAAGTTCGATAGCTAAAAAGCGGATTTTCTTTAAATATTCTTCTCTAGCTCTTAATGATAAGTATTTTTCATATTTTTTTAAAATAATCGATCTTTGTCTAGCTAGTTCATCTAATAATTTACCAGCGCTTTCTGGGTCATCTGCTTCTTCATTTAAAAAACAGACTATTTTTTTAAAAACTGGATTTAATTTTTCAAATAATTCCATTAGTAAAATTCGATCAATTATTTTTTGATTAACAATTAAAACTTCTCTTCTATTTAGTTTAATAGTATATGAATTATGACTTAAATCAAATTTATTTACCTTATTACTTTCTTTTTCTTTAATTAAAATATATCTCATAAATCCCCCTAAATCTTTTACAACAAATCTGGCCTGTTATCTTTAGTTACTCTAATTCTTTCTGCTTGGCGATACTCAGCTATTTTTTTATGATCACCCGAGAGTAATATTTCTGGAACCTTTAGGCCACGATATTCAGCTGGTTTAGTATAAACTGGATAATCAAGCAGATTATCATTAAAGCTTTCCGTTTCGAGGCTTTCTTCGGTGATAACCCCATCTATTAATCTAACGACACTATCGGTAACAGCCATCGCCGGAATTTCTCCGCCGGTTAAAATATAATCACCGATACTAATTATTTCATCACAAAGGCTTTTTACTCTTTCGTCAAAACCTTCATAATGACCACATAGAATAATTAATTGTTTTTTTTGTGCGAGTTCTCTAGCTTTTTGCTGATTATAAGTTTTACCTGTTGGACACATCATTATTACATAGGAATCTTCCGTTTTAATATTATCTAAACATTCAAAGATTGGTTCAACTCTTAAAACCATCCCAGATCCTCCACCATATGGAGTATCATCTACTTGCTTGTTATTTAATTTAGAGTAGTCACGAAAATTAATTACTTCAATCTCTACTAGGTTTTTATCAAGAGCTCTTTTGATAATCGACTCACTTAAAAATCCGGTAAACATGTCAGGGAATAGACTTAAAATAGTTATTTTCATACCATCAACTCCTCTAGATTCTGGCAGATGATCTTTTGTTTTTTAACTTTTATCTCTACTATATAATCACTTTTTAAAGGAATATAAAATTTATTATTTACTCTAATTAAAATATTATCATTACTATTAAAAACATCGGTAACCTTACCAACTAAATTATTTTCATTATAAACATCTAAACTTATTAAGTCTGCCAATAGATATTCATATTCTTTTAAATTTAACTTCGCATAATCGAAATAAATATCACAGTCACGATACTGATTAACTAGATTTATGTCTTTTAAGTTATCTATTTCGATTAAATATTTATTTTTATGAAATCTTACATTAGTTATTAAGTGTTCTTCATCATTAATATATATTAACTGATCTTTAAGAAATACTTTTTCTGGTATATCAAAAGTGCTTAAAACCTTAAGCTCTCCCTTAATTCCAAAAACACCAGTAATTTTCCCAACATAAATCTTTTTCATAGTTAGATTTTAACAAAATATCATGATAATGTCTAGAAATAGTGAGGAATATTTTTTTGGGTGAATAATATATTTAATTGATAGAAGTCTTGAAAGGAATGATAGAAATAAGAGAAAGAGAATCGAATTATGGTTTATTAGTAGCTGTATTGCTAATAATTATTATGGTTTTAATCAGTTATATTGCTTATGATAAAGGTTTAGAAAAGAATCAGGAATACCCTACTTCATCTACTACAGAAACAACCACTAAAATATCAGAAGAAAAAATTACTAAAAGCTTTACTTTTAAAGACCTATGTCAAGAAGAAAAGAAATGCAATAAAAGCATCCTAGAAACTAAGGATTTAAAAATCAAACTGGAATCAATTGAAGAAAATGGTTCAATAATGCATAATTTAATCTTCTCTGGTCAAGTAAATAAAACAATTAGTTTAAATAATTTTGTTAGTTTAGATATAATTAATAGTGAGTTCTACCTGATTGAAGAATCAACTATTAAAGAAGAAATAAATAAAGTTACTTTATATGATAATAAACTAATAAACCTAGATATTATTGAAATTAACAATCTTTTAGATAAATCCATCAAGGATATGGAATTAACTTATTATACTTATGATCAAACTTGTAAAAATGAAAATAAAAAATATTTTATTAAAAATATAGTTAATCTAACTGAGGATGGTTTCTACATAATTGATAGCATCAAGGGCCCATTAAAAGATAACGGTTTTACATGTTAAAAAGCATTTTTCTATCCGAAAAATGCTTTTATAATATTTCTTTAATCATTTGTAGTTCATATACTTTATCAATAATTAAGTTATCGAAGACTTCTTTGTAGACCAAATATTTTTCCTGATTATCTATTAAATAACCAATTACTAAAGATGATTCTTTAATTTTTTTAATTTTATATAAATTATGGTATTCAACATTAATGCTTTTAAAATCTGTTTCAATTAAACAGTTTAAAATAAAATTACTAAGAGAAAAAGTTCGACTACGTGTTAAAATTTCTCCAATAAGATAATTGGGGCGATTTTTATTAAACCATCTTATAACTTTAGAACTACGACTTAATACTGCGAATTTGCCTTCATATTTATCTAGAAGTTTAGAAAGTTCTTTTTCCAGAAAATGCTTTTTACTGGTAGTTCGCACATTGATAATGACGGGAACTTTTCCCGCAATACCCTTAAGTGCTTCTTCGATAGTTGGAACATGATAAGGACATAAATAGTTTAACTCACTGTAATTAATAGAATTTATCTTATCTTTTAAATTCATAAGTCTAGTTAAGTTATCATCATGATAAACAATTAAAACTTCATCCTTGGTCATATTCACGCTTAAAAGGATAGCGTAATTATTGGTTATAGCATTATTAAAACTTTCTAATGTATTTTCAAAAATTATTTGATTATCATAAATTCCTCGGTTAACAATTAAAGATGATTTTAAAAACTCCGTATCTTTCATTACTGCCTTCACCTATTTTTATTGTATCACGGTAGAACTCGCTTGTATAGTAAGTTCATACATTAATATTCCAGCAGCTACTGCCGCATTAAGGCTTTCACACTCTGGATTTATTTTAATACATAAAGCCTGATCACATAAAGTGAGCAAATCTTCTTTTATTCCTCTAGCTTCACTGCCGATAATTAAAGCATGATTTTGAACTTTATTTATAGCAAAGTTATTTTTACCTCTTACATCAGTTCCATAAATTAGATATCCTTTGTTTTTTAACTTAGGAATCATTGCACTTAATTCAGCTTGCAAAATATTGATATGAAAAATCATGCCTTCGGTTGCTCTAATAACTTTGGAATTATATACATCTACGGTATCTGGGCTTAAAACGATTGTATCATAATTAAACGCCACCGCGGTTCTAATTATTGTACCCAAATTGCCAGGATTACTGATATCATCAAGCATAATGACATTCCCATAAACTTCTTTTTGAGGAATCTTATGACAAATTGCTAGGACCTTTGGAGCATTATCAAGCCCTGATATTTTTTTTAAAATTTCTTCAGTTACATACGTAACATTATCATATATATTTTCTTCTTCCTTAAGTAAGAAAATATCTTTAACGATATTTCTTTTTAGAGCTTCAGTTACTAAATGATGACCAGAAGCTACAAATAAATCAAGCTCATTTCGATACTTTTTATTACTTAATTTAGCATATAATTTTACTTTTTCATTTTGAAGAGATTCAATCATCAGTACTTTAGCTCCTTTCTTGCTTTTTTATAATAAGGATAAAATTTTTCGACATAACTCCAAAATTTTGGAGAATGGTCCATATGTTTAAAATGACAAAGTTCATGGATGATAACATAATCTATTAAATTTACTGGTTTGGTAATTAATTCTAAATTTAAGGTGATAGTCATGCTTTTCTTATTACAAACGCCCCACCTAGTTTTCATCTTGCGAACTCTTAATTTAAAATCAGGAAGATCATTAAACTGATACTTGATTCTAGTCATTCTTTGGTTAAAAATATCACCTGATAAGCTATAAATATATTTTTGACATTCTTCTTCACTTTTACCATAGATAATATTATTTTCGATCCTTGGTTTAGTATTATCATATTGAAAAATTAGTTTATCACCTAAATAGATTAGGTTTTCTTGTTTACGAGCCATTCTTTGATATAATTTTTCTATTTCATTAGTATTAGCTTTTAACAATTTTTCAATTTGTGATTCACTGACTAAGTAATTAGTACTTACATATATTTTAAAATCTTCTTTAACGCGAAAATATATGTTTTTAATCTTCTTTCTTTGAATAACATAAGTATATTCTTTGTCATTTAAGATTATTTTATTGTCCTTGATAGATTTCATACCACTTTTGGATTTCATTAGCACTTACTTCTTTAACACTAGTAACAAATGCCCAAGTAAGGTTTAATTTATCTTTTAAAGTTTGGAATACTGCTTTGGCATCTGCACAGATTGGATCATTATTCTCACAAAACTTACTAGTATTTTCTAAATAGAAGGTAACTAATTTTCCTTTCATACTGCGATATTCAGAAGAAAGATTACTCTTATAGTTTGGAAACTGCTTATTGATCACATCATCTAGTTCTAAAGCTCCTCTGACAACTTTTAGTTTAGCTTCATTGGATAAGTCACTAAATTTAGTACTTAAAACCTCTTTTTCATTAAAGATAAAATCAACAGTATCTAAGATATAGTTTTTTGCTTGATCTAAATCTGTATCTTGAATTTTACTAATATAACCAGTGATTTCATTAATTACATTTTCATTACTTGGTTCTTCAATATGAATAGTTGTAGTTTCTTCCCTAGTAGCTTTTTTAATTAACTTAGTAGTTATAGCATGCATAGTAACAGGATAAGATTCCATAACTTCACCATTAGTAACTACTTTAATGATATCACCTATTTGATATTTATTATCAGGCACTATTAAATTAACTTCATCATAATCTATCTTTTCATTAGGATATGGATTTATGAGATGACTATTACCACTGATCTCTTTTACTTTAGCATAAAATACTACTCTATTTTCATTAGTATAGATATATCCTAAAATTAATATTAAAACCATGACTAATAATAAAGACATTATAATCATCCATAAAGTTTTACTGTGCATTATTCTTCACCTCGACTAGTAAATTTTAGTATAATTGGAGTTCCGGTAAAATCAAAAGCTTCTCTGATTTTATTTTCTAAATATCTTTCATAACTGAAATGCACTAATTTTTTATTATTGGCCGAAAATTCAAATTTAGGGGGTTTTGTTCCTGATTGATGAACGAAATAAATTTTAAGCCTTTTGCCTTTATAAGATGGCGCTGGATGTAAGATAGCTGCTTCTCTGATAATATCATTTAATACCGAAGTTTTTACTTCTCTACAAGCTGATTCGTAAGCCTTTAATATTTCCGGCATCAAGGTGTGAATACGTTTTTTTTCTAAAGCAGATAAGAAAACAATATTTACAAAAGAAGCAAATTTAAAATTATCTCTAATATCTTCTGTCCATTTTTTAATAGCTTCATCTTTATTCTTAATTAGATCCCATTTATTAACAGCAATAACCAAAGCTTTACCAGCATCTAATGCATATGAAGCGATGTGTTTATCATGTTCTATAATACCTTCTTCAGCATTAATTACAAGGACACATACATCAGAACGATCAATAGCTTTTAAACTTCTAATCAAACTGTACTTTTCAACTGATTCAAAGATTTTCCCTTTTTTACGCATTCCGGCTGTATCAATAACAATATATTCCTTTTCATCATAGGTTAACATTGTATCAATAGCATCTCTTGTTGTACCTGGTACATCAGAAACAATAACTCTTTCTTCGTTTAATAAAGCATTAATTAAAGAACTTTTACCTACGTTAGGTCTTCCAATAAGACAGAATTTTAAATGAGAATCATCTTCTTCAGAAGTGAAAGAAGGAAAATCTTTAGTCACTTCATCTAATAATTCATTAATTCCCCTATTATGTTCGGCACTAATTGGAATATAAGAATCAAAACCCAATTCATAATAATTATAAATTTCCATATCATGTTTTTTATCATCTAATTTATTAACAGCTACAACGACTTTTTTATTACTTTTTTGTAACATCTTAGCAATCAGTAAGTCATTACTAGTTAGCTCACTTCTTCCTTCAATGATAAAAATAATTACATCTGATTCTTCTATAGCAATCTCAGCTTGTAATTTAATATTTTCATTAAAAGTTTCATCGGCTAAATCAATACCACCCGTATCAATTAAATGAAAACTTTGATTTTTATAATTAGCAATACCATAAATGCGATCTCTAGTAACACCAGGCATATCATCAATAATAGCCTTTTTTTCTTTAATTAAACGGTTAAATAATGTTGATTTACCAGTATTAGGTCTACCAATTAAACAGACAGTTTTTCTCATGTTATCATTCCTTTAAATCACTATAATCTTAACATAAATAACCAAAAAAACAAACAATATTGTTTGTTTTATGCTGGGCAACTACTATTTTGGCTGGCTGTTTCCAAAGCAGCTGAAAAACTTTTGTTTTTCTTATTATAAGTAATGTTAATTTGATAATTATTCAAACATTTAGAAGGATCTACTGGATTTTCAATTTTGTTGCCATTATCTAATTTCAAATATTCATTAGCTGCTAAATCATTTAGAGTTATTTTACACACTTTTTGATTGGCATTAACTGTGCAGTTACTATCCATTGTAAAAGAATACTGAGAACATCCGGTATTGGTAAAACATTTTTTATTATCCTGAGCCCATAGTATCGCACTTTTTTCAGCAAAAGTTAATTTATCCTTTAGTAGTTTTTCCTTAATTTTATTACCGATAGTAATAGAACTAGGCACAGCTATAGCTACGAGTAAACTTAATATAACTATAACCGCTAAAAGCTCTACTAAAGTAAAACCAGTTTTCTTTTTCATATTCTCACCTATGATAATAGTATCAAATCTTAGCGTATAATTCAATTAAAAAACAGATATTAATTATCTGTTTCTTCCTTAATATTTAAATCTTTAGCAATAATATTATAAACTTCTTCCCTGCCTTTTTTAGTAATACTAGAGAAGTATACTAAAAAATCACTTTCTACAATATTTAAAACCTGATGGATATGTTTTAAATTCTTTTCTCTATCTTTAGATTTTATTTTATCAAACTTAGTAGCTATAACCGTAACCGGAAGTTTATAATATTTTAAATAATTATACATAATAATATCATTCTCAGTTGGTTTAATTCTGGAGTCAACAATCATGAATACTCTTTTAAGGTTAGTTCTGGTTGTTAAATATTCTTCGATCATTAAACCAAATTTCTTTTGGGTAACCTTATCGGTGGCCGCATAACCATAACCTGGAACATCCACTAAATAAAACTCTTCATTACATAAATAAAAATTTAATGTTTGAGTTTTACCAGGTTTACTACTGGTTCTAGCATAATTTTTTCTTCCTAATAAAGTATTTATAAAACTGCTTTTACCAACATTGCTTCGACCAACAAGTAAAAACTCTGGTTTATTAGGTTCAGGATATTGACTAGTTCTTACGGCAATAACACTTAATGTAGAATTGTCTATTTTCATAATTTCTCCTTACCTATGTATTATATATAAATGTGTAAAAAAATGCAAATAATTAGAGGTTACCTAGAATTTTTGATTAATATAATATATAATTATATAAGGTGATTGTTTTGTTATATCCAAATAGCATTAAAAAAGAATATGTTAAAAATGTCTCTTATGCTAACCGAGGTATGAATTTAGAAGCATTTATCAATGAAGCTAATAAATATTACGATGTAAATGATATTACTCTAATCTACAAAAAACCTACACCAGTAACAATTACTAAAGTAACATATGAACAAAATAATATCTTAACTAGTGGAAAATTAAAATGTAAATCTAGCTTAGACTATGTTGGTATTTATAAAGGAAAATATATGGATTTTGATGCCAAAAGCACTACCAATAAAACAGCTTTTCCTTTAGGTAATATTTGTGACCATCAGATTCATCATATTAGGAAAGTATTAAAATATGGGGGAATAAGTTTTTTAATTATCGAAATAAATAACGAAGTATATTTATTTAAAGGTGAAGATTTAATTACTTTTATAGAAAACAATAATCGCAAAAGCATTCCTTATGAATACATTAAGACTTATGGATGGGAAATTAAATTAAAATATAATCCAACACTTGATTATCTAAAAGCTATTGATAAACTATATTTTTAAAGGAGAAAAAGATATGAAAAAATCAAAAAAAATAAAAGATACCATTAAAAACAGTAAGAAGAAATTTCGTAATCGCAATATTGGTGAAAAAATACTGATACTGTTAATGTTTGGCTTAATTGCTGTAGTCATGTTAGCAATGGCCTTCTTTATCTATATAATTATTAGTGCTCCTGATTTTTCTGAAGAAGGGCTATATACATCAGATGCTTCAATAATTTATTATGCTAATGGTGATGAAATGGCTAGAGTTGGAGCTAAGAATCGCGAAAAAGTTTCCTATGATGAACTTCCCGAAGTATTTGTTGATGCATTACTAGCTACCGAAGACTCTAGGTTTATGCAACATAGTGGAATTGATTTAGCAAGATTCTTAAAAGCCTCTCTTGGTCAATTACTTGGTAACAGTGGTGCTGGTGGTGGGTCCACCCTAACCATGCAAGTTGTTAAACAAACCTTTACCGATAAAATAGCCAGTGGTATTAAAGGTGTTATTCGTAAATTTACTGATATTTATATGGCAGTCTTTAAAATAGAAAAGAAATATACGAAAGAACAAATTATTGAGTTTTATGTAAATATTCCATATTTAGGAGCTGGTACATACGGAATAGAGCAAGCTGCTCAAGCCTACTTTGGAAAAACTATTGGGGAAGTATCTTTAACCGAAGCTGCGGTTCTTGCCGGATTATTCCAAGCCCCAGATGCTTTTGATCCATTCAGTCATCCGGAAAAAGCCGAAGCTAGACGTAATCAAGTATTAAACTTAATGAAACGTCACGGTTATATCTCTGATGAAGAATGTGAAATAGCTAAGAGTATTTCTGTAACTTCTCTACTAGTGGAAGACACAAATATTGATAGAGAAAATCAAGGAATGATAGATACTATTGTTTCAGAAGTAAAGAAACGTACCGGAAAGAATCCAGAATTAGTAGCAATGAAGATTTACTCTACCTTTATTAAAGAAAAACAAGCAGTAATTAATAATATCAATAATGGAACAAACTATAAATGGCCTAATAATGTTTTACAAACTGGTATTACTGCAATAGATGTCAAAACTGGTGGCATCGTAGCTGTAGGCGCAGGTCGCAATAAAAAATCGAAATTAAGCTGGAACTATGCTACTCAAAATGAACGTCACCCGGGTTCAACGGCTAAACCACTTTATGATTATGGTCCAGCCATTGAATATTTGAATTGGGGAACAGGTCAGATGGTTATTGATGATGTTCATGGTTACAGTGGTGGCGGAAATGTTAAAAACTGGGATGGTGGATACAAAGGAATTATGACTATTAAAACGGGCTTAGCTGCTTCCCGTAATACTACCGCCCTACAAACTTTCCAAGCTGTACCTAATAAAAAGATTAATGAATTCGTAACTGGTTTAAATTTACATCCAGAATATGATGTCAATAATTACATTCATGAAGCCCACAGTATTGGTGCTTATACCGGAGAAAGCCCATTAGATTTAGCGGCCGCTTATGCTACCTTTGCTCGTGGAGGCATCTATATTGAACCACATTCATTTACCAAAGTAGAATTTCTCGATTCTGGTGAAGTTTATAAGGTTACTCCAGAAAAAAGAACCGTAATGAAAGATTCAACCGCTTATCTAATTAATATGATACTAAAATTTGCCGTAACTAACGGAGATATTTCAGCCGGTAGTAAAAGCGGTACTGATATTGCAAGTAAAACTGGTACTTCTAGTGTTGACAGTTCTATAATTAAAGATTTAAAACTTAAAGGTGATGTTATCGGAGATTCTTGGCAAGTAGTCTATTCTCCTGATTATGTCTGTGCTGCTTGGATAGGTTATCCAGAAATCACTAAAGAATATTATTTATTAAACTCAGTTGGTAGTGGTGCTCGTAGGGCAGTAGCAAAATTATTAACTGCCGGCATAATGGAAAATAATTCTAGATTTAAACAACCATCAAGTGTTGTAACTGCCACTATTGAACTTGAAACAAATCCATTACAACTAGCAAGTGAGTATACGCCTTCTAAGTTACGTAGTGTTGAATACTTTAGAAAAGGAACTGCTCCTACTGAAGTATCAACGAGATTTTCTCAGTTAAATAAACCTTCTAATTTAAATGCTACCGTGGAAGGAAATTCAGTTGCACTTACCTGGAGCGGTATTCCAACTCCAGATGCGATAAGTTCAGAGTATTTAACTCAGTATTTTGAAGAAGGATACAGCAAATGGGCCAATAAATATTTAAAAAGACGATTGGAATATAATAATAATATCGGTAATATTGGTTATCAAGTATATTTAAATGTTAATGGTAATATTACAGATTTAGGCTGGACTGCTAACACTACTTATCGTTATGATGGAGCAGTTCTTAGTGGAACCAGCTTCATTGTCAAATCAAGCTATTCTATTTTTAAAAATAATATGAGTGAAGGCATTTCCGTAGCAGTTAATACTGCGCCAAATTGGCAAGCGGCTTTAGATGGTAATAATTGCTTAACTATTAATGAATTTAACGCTATCCTAAGCATTAATCAAAACTTTGTTAAGGTTACAGAAAACGGTGAAGACATTACTAATAGTCAAAATATTTCCGTATTAACAACCTGTTTAAATAGTTCAAATAGTTCCGTTAATTGTAATTCATTAATTCCTGGTGATTATACCGTTAGTCATAAAATTACTCATAAAAGTACAAATACATCCAAAACTTTAACAAGGCAAGTTAAAACCACATGTTAAAAGACAGTTATAAACTGTCTTTTTTACATTCATTAATTAATAAACATTTATCGCATTCTGGTTTTATACTTTTACAATGATATCTACCAAATAATAAAAGTTGTTCTCCTACGCGATTCCATTTGTCCTTTGGTATTATGTGCATTAAACTTTCTTCAACTACACTTGGTACAGCAGCTTTATGAGCTAATCCTAAACGTTTAGAAACTCTTTCGACATGAGTATCAACAGGTATACAAGGAACATCATAAAGATTTTTTAAAACTACATTTGCAGTTTTTCTTCCGACTCCTGGTAAACTTTCTAAGTACTCTCGGTTATTAGGAACAATACCTTCATAATGCTTAAAAAGTGACTGAGCAATTTCCATAATATATTTAGCTTTTTTATTATAACTTCCTACGGAACGAATAATGCTCTTTACATCCTTAATATCTGCTTCAGCAAGTAATTTTAAATCATATTTATTAAATAATTCAGCAGTTACTAGATTAACAGTTTTATCTGTTGAATGGGCACTAAGAACCGTAGCAATTAATAATTCGTAATCTTTAATATAGTTTAATTCACACTTGGGATTGGGTATCATTTGATCTAAAACTGCATAAAAATTATTCATCATCATCCAACCAATTATAATCAAATAAAACTTTATTTTCTTTTTCTTCAGGACGTTTTAAATGATTTTCGATATCTTGCTTGGTTTTAAAACCCTTCTTTCCCCATTCATAAATTATTTTATCAATATATCTAAGATTATTTACACCATTAAATGTTGCTTCTTTAAGTGCCTCAATAATCAGTTCTTCTGATATTCCTGATTTTAACCAAGCATTAATTATTTCAAATTCGATTGGACTTAAGGTACGCCCGAATTCTTTTTCAAACATCGTAAATATATTTTCCGATGTTTTAGCTTTAATATCTGAGCTGATTCCACTAACCATAGCACGATAAACATGACTCAAATCTATTACTTCATTTACTTTGCCATTTTGATCTTTTACGACATTAACTAAAATAAGACCTTTGGTAGTTAAAGATGTAAAACTTTCCATTATTTTGCTTTCATCTAAAAAGGTTGTTTCCTTAATTTTAGATACATCAAAAGCCGGTTGATCTTGATTGATAAAATATATTAGAACTAATAATTCTTCTAAAGTTAGCTTTTGATCAATTATTACTTTAAATAAATGTTTTTTAAAACAATAGTCTTTTTCCTTTACCAAACCTTCTAAGATAGAATTACTCATTGTATCACTTCCATTTACTTAATAAATATTTTTTTAAATTTGTATTATTATTTTTTATTTCATTATTTAAGACCTTGTCTATTAAATCATCATAAATTTGTTTTATTTTAGATGATGGTTCAATATTTAATAATTTGATAATATCATCAGTAGAAATTTTTAAACTTTTGATTGACTTTATTGGTAAAGCTGTATACATTTTTGTAATTTCTGTTCTTTGATATCCTAAAATTTCACCAGAAACTATTAAAACATACAAATCATTTTCAAATAATGTTTTGGAAGTTAATTTCTGGTTTTTAATAATTGAACGAATTTTATTTATACACTGTAAACTATTTTTAGTAAATGAATAGTTTTTATCAAAATCAATTTGAGCCCAAATACCTAATATATCAGGAACAACTTGAACATTTTGATAGTTTATACCTAACACATCTAATAAATCTAAATCTTTTAAAACTTTTATTCCTATACCAGCTCTTTTGGAAGAAAAAATACGATCTAACTCAGCTTTTATTTTAGTATAGCTTAAAGATTTTATTAAGTCTTTATGTTTTTTAATAAACGAAATTATTTCTTCATCAAGAGTAAAATCCAAGATAATGGAAAATCGCACTGCCCTTAGTATTCTTAAAGGATCTTCTGTTAATTTTTGATTTAAATCTCCTATTACCCGAATAATTCTTTTTTCAATATCTTTGTGGCCGTTTAAAAGATCAATTATTTGACCACTAGAATTCATACATAAAGAATTCATAGTAAAGTCACGGCGTTTAATATCAGTGATTAAATTATCGATATATTCTATATTTTGGGGTTTACGATTAATATAATTTGATTCACTTCGATAAGTTGTTATATCAATATTATATTTACCAACTTTTATAGAGAATGATCCATATTCTGATTTACCTGTAACTTTAAAAATTTTAATAATATCTTTAGGTAAAGCATTAGTACAAATATCAATATCTGTAGATTCAATGCCTAAAATACGATCTCTAACATACCCGCCTACAATATAGGCTTCAAAACCATTTTCTTCAATTCTTTTCAATACTTTTCGAAGCTTGCTATTCATAAAACACCCATCATCAGTATATCATTAAAAGCTCTTTTTGTGAACTAACATTTCTTTTTATTTTTAGTCATATTTATGGCTGTGCCAATCGCTTTTCCTACATCAAATAATGTACCTATCAATTTGGCTATAGCGTTTATTAATGTACCTGAAATAGAAGCGCCACCATAAATATGAAACATTTCATTTTTATTTAAAATCAATATCTTTATCTTTCCTCTCTTGTTATTTTTTTTATAAATTAATCGCTTAAATTATTTTTATTGAGTTCATTTTACTTGTGACAAGTTAAAGGACGAAAATAGCCATCAACAATTCCCGCAATGAGAGTCAGTAACCCTCCTAATAATGCCACAATTCCCCAAGATACAGCACCACCTTCAATACTTAATAATTCATTATCAGTTAGCATATCCCTCTCCTTTCTGCCGTTAAATTAATAATTTGATCATATTTAATATCATCTGAATTATGATTTACAACAATTATTGTTTTACACGAAAATATTTTAAAAATATTTTGAATAATCTTTTTACGATCAGATAAAGCTATTTCACTAAGTGATTCATCTAATAATAGCGTGTCAAAATATTGATATAAACCTCTGGCTAAAATAATTTTTTGACTTTCTCCACCACTAATATTTAATAATGATGTCATCTGTGTTTCAAGTCCATTGGATATATTTTTTATAAATTCATCCAGTAAAACAATTTTTAAAACCTTCGTTAATCTTTTATCGTCAAATTTCTGATCTAAAATGATATTTTCTAAAATAGTACCCGAAAATAATTTACTATTTTGATTAATGTAACTAACATTTTTACTACGAAGTACTGTTCCTTTATAATCTTTAATACAGCCATAAATAATATCTAGTAAGGTTGTTTTACCACTACCATTAGGACCTTTTATTAGAACTTTATTTCCATATTCAATAGTTAAATTAAAGTTTTTAAAAATTGGTTTAAATTTATTTACTTTATATGAAATATCAGTAAGCCTTAATAACTCATCATTAATCTGATAATTTTTATCGTCTGGAATAATCTCATAAATACTTTTAATTCTAGAAATAACATCTTTATAGTACATATACATCGGTAATAAATTTAAATAGTACTTTAAAGAACTTAAGTAATAGTTGAAGATACTTAAATAAATTAAGATTACTGATAAATTTATTTGATAATGATAATAATATATCAAAATAATAATCATCATTAATTCTTCAAAGAAATTCATGATAAATTCAAATAAATTAAGGATTTTATCTAAACTATATTTTTTGTTTTCATTATTATCAATTAATATATCTAAATTATTTTTAAAATAATTTAAGGGATTAGTTTTAATTGTTTTTATGTTATTTAAATATTCAATTATTTTATCCATCAAATTATTATTACTTTCAATATTACTTATAATCTTATAATAAGTCTTCTTATTAATCTTTAATAATATAATGGCATATATAAATGTGATAAAAAATAAAATAAATGTTAGCTTTATTTCCATGAAAAATAAAAATATTAGACCACCTATTAAAAGAAACCCATTAATTAGAATTTCTAATAATAGCTTCGAAAAAAGATTTTTAATATTGTCTAAATCATTAATTCGATTAACCAAATCACCAGTTTTTTTTAACTGCAAATATTTTAAAGGAAGATTAAGAATTTGATTTAAATAATTTTTTAATAATGTAATATTGATTTTTTTATTTAAGTGAGACATCAGATTATTTTTAATATATATTATTAATATCTTACTAAACGATAATATTATCACTAGAGTAATTAATTTTTTGTTCTTTAGAAACCAAGGATTAAATCCGGTTACTAAAAATAAACTAACTACAAATAAGGCTAAAATAAATAATAAGATAAGAGTTTTATAGTGAATCTTATAAATATTTAATATTATCTTCTGAAACAGTTTATTGTCTTCATATTTAATAATTGTTCCGAAAGGTATTAGTTCTAGCACATATCCAGTAAAAAGCTGATAAAACTCATTTAAAGGCTTTACAACTATGCCTTTAGCCGGATCCATATAAGTTACCCTATCGCTTACCTTATAAATAGTAATAAAATGCAGATAATTATTGTCTTTGATTTGAACTATACAGGGAAATACTAAATTATTTAATTTTTCTACTTTCTTACCTCTACTATTAAACCCATATTTTTGCCCGGCTTCTTTTAAATAATAAAAATTAGTCCCTGTCTCAGTTGTTAAAGTATCAGTTTTAATAATTTCTAAAGGAACATTACCTTCATAATATCTAATAACTGATAATAACGAACAAGCTCCGCAATCAGCCATATCCTCTTGTCTGACAATATATCTTTTCATAATCTTCCTTTCATTATTATTGTTTGAAAGACAAGATAATTTTCCTTTTAAATTATAGGTAAAGGAATCATATAATTTTTTGTAATAAATATGAGTAGAGATCTCTAGTGAGCATATAAAGGAGGTAGTTAATGTTTAAAATAGTTTTAAAAATATTAATTTATGCTATTAGTTTATTTTTATAAAAGTAATAAATTTAAACAAAAAGCAATATAATATAGCGGAGGATTTAATATGATTAACAAGCAAAATTTATGGTTTTTGACATTGTTCAGTATTATTCTAGTCTTATCGGTATATTATATTGCTTTGCCAGGGGAAAAATTATCTTTACTGATTGCCGAGAAAGAAACTAAAAGCGATAAAGTAAACACCAGTATTAGTGAAAGTGATATTTTGGCTTCTTTAAGGGTTGAAGATGATGAATTAGTCTTAACTGAAATGACTGATTTACAAAAAACTCTTTTAGATGCTTCAGTAAGTGCCGAAGAAAAAAATAACGCTTATGAAAAACTATTAAGTATTAATCTAAATAAAGGTAAAGAAGCTGCCTTGGAATCATTAATCTTAAAAACTTACAACTTAAAGAGCTTCATAAAAATAAAAGATGATAAAGTAAGCACCATTGTATCAACAAAAGACGTAACGCTAGAAAAAGCCAATAATATTATCCGAACAATCCAAGAACAATTCGATGAAAGAATGTACATTACAGTAAAATACCAATAGTAGGCTTTCTAACTCACTTTCTAACCAGTTTTTCATAAAATACTATGAAGGGACTATGGAAAGTGAGGGAACATAAGTGAAAAGTATACTAACCCTTAGAGAAAAAGAAGTTTTTGAACTTTTAGTTTCAAATAAGACTACTAAAGAAATAAGTGAATACCTAGGCATCAGTGAGAAAACCGTCCGAAATCATATCTCCAATGTAATGCAAAAATTAAATGTTAAAGGTCGAGCTGGCGCTATAGTTGAATTATTAAAATTGGGTGAAATATCACTATAAAAGTTGCTTAGAAGCGACTTTTTTTTATGGTAAAATCATATATTTTTTTAGAGGTGCTTTATGCTAAAAAAAAGATTGCTCAAAAAAATATTTTTAATTCTTTCTTCCTTATTTATTTTATTCATTCTTTATTTATTTCCTTCAAAAGATAGTAGTACCGTCATCAAAGAAAACAAAGAAAAAATTCCTCAGACATCTATATATTTAATAGATAGCAAAAATTATGTTTCAAGAGTAAATGTTGCTATCACAAAAAAAGATAAAGAAGAAAAAATAAGAGAAATAATTAATTATTTAACGGTTAACAGTCCAAATTCCAGTTATATTAAGGAAGGATTTTCTCCAATTATACCTAAAAATACTAAGATATTATCAATCGATATTAATGATAATTTAGCTAAATTAAATTTCAGTAAAGAATTTTATAATATAACACCCGAATTAGAAGAAAAAATGTTAAGTGCCATAATATACTCTGTTACCGGAGTTGAAGGAATTGATAAGGTAAGTATTTATGTCGAAGATAGTCTTTTAGTGGAAATGCCCCACTCTAAAAGTAGTCTTCCCCCTACTCTCGACCGTACTTTTGGAATTAATAAAGTATATGATTTAACTTCTATAAGAGGTACAACTAGTACCACCGTCTATTATTTAAGCAAATACAAAGATTATTACTATTACGTTCCGCTTACGATGATCAGCAATTCTAACAAAGATAAAATTGAAATAATTATTGAAGAACTTACCAGTAAAGCTATGTATCAAACTAATTTAATTAGCTATTTAAATGATGCTAGACAAATCAATTATGAGATTAATGGCGATTATATGCTGATTAGATTAAATGGTGAATTATATCATGATTTAATGCAAAGTAATTTAATTGAATCTGTTGTTTACTCAATAAATTTATCAATCAAAGATAATTACAATATTAAAACAGTTATGTACATGGTTGATGAAATAATTATCAATAGTTATTTCATATAGAAAAACATATGATTTATCATATGTTTAATTTGATATTTAGTTGATATTATTGATTTTGCATACCAGCTTTGATTGCAGCTTGGACAGCAGCATAATTAGGTGGGCGAATAACAAATAAAATAACTTTTATAAATATTATATCGCGTATAATTATACAAAAAAATCATTTTATTTTCCCCTAATTCGTTGTTCTCTCCTTACTAATTCCAATGATTTTTGTACTGTGTCATCCATATCATAGTAACTATAATCTGCTAATCTTCCACCAAATATAATGTCTTCTTCTCTTTGTACAAGTTCTCTATATTTAGAATATAATTTGCTATTTTTATCATCATTGATTGGATAGTATGCTTCTTTTCCTTTTGTCCAGCTATCAGGAAATTCATAACTAATAACTGTTCCATTGCTATCAGATCTTTCAAAGAATTTATGTTCAATTATTCTAGTGAAAGGTACTTCTCTTTCGGTATAGTTTACTACAGCTATACCTTGATAATTATCAGTCTCAAGTTTATGGGTTTCAAATCTCAAACTTCGATATTCTAATTCTCCATAAATATAATTGTAAAATTCATCTATCATACCTGTAAAAAGAATTCTTCTAGCTTTTGATTTCATTTCTTCAGGATTACTGAAATAATCACATTCTAGTTTTACATCTACACCCTCTAATAACTTTTCTATTATTGTTGTATAACCACCTATAGGTATTCCTTGATAAAAGTCATTAAAATAATTGTTATTATATTCAAACCTTATTGGTAGTCTTTTGATTATACTAGGGGGTAATTCAGTACAACTTTTTCCCCATTGCTTTTCCGTATAGCCTTTAATCAATTTTTCATAGATAGTATGTCCCACTAATGATAAAGCTTGTTCTTCTAAATTTTTTGGTGATTCTACTTTTAAACTTTCTTTTTCGGCTTCAATTATCATTCTTGCTTGTTCAGGGGTAGTTATTCCCCACATTTTTGAAAAAGTATTCATATTAAATGGAAGGTTATATATTTCATCTTTATACTTTGCTAAAGGTGTATTTATAAAATTGTTAAACCTTGCATATTGATTTATATAATTCCATATATCTTCATAATCGGTATGAAAAATATGTGGCCCATATTTATGAATATTAATTCCTGATATTTCTTCAGTAAATACATTCCCTCCAATATGACCTCTCTTATCAATAACTAAACACTTTTTGCCTAATTTATTCATTTCACAAGCAAATACTGAACCAAATAATCCTGCACCTATAATTAAATAATCATACTTCATAATTCTCATCCTTATAATGTATATTTTGGTCTTTCAAGTTTTCTTAATTTCTTTTGATAAATTTTTTCTTCAGAGTGTTCAGGATTTTTTATAGGTAGTTCTTTTATTGATAATTTTTGATGGTAAATCCAAGTAGTAAATAATCTTTCTGATAAAAATCCAAATATTCTTTTTTGATAGTCATCATAACCTGTAAGGTCTGTTGTTGATTCTAGTCTTTGTAATATATCAAATACCCAAATACAATATTCATTCATTAATTCACGATTAGAAGTAAAAATATTAAACCCATATTCATTTTGACCATTCATAATATGAGAAAATGATTCACTATAATTTGGATACATATCAGCTATTATACTACCTACATTATCTATATCTGTTTTTATATGAGCAGCTACATAACGTTCGTAAACCGTTTTATCGGTGTAATATATTGATGGTAAAATAATATCGTATTTCTTCAATAATTCAGTTAATTCAGAAAATGGTGCAATATTGTTATTGCCTAGTTCTTCAAACATAAATAATCTTCTATAATGACATAATCCTATATCCTTATCTTGAGTATTTTTCCATAACCAATAAAGTGCTGTAAGTTCACAATATGAACTGTTTTTATGAGCGATATTGTCCCCTGTATCATCAGAAAATGTTTTTCCTAAAACTTGTTCTTGGGCATTTCCAACAGCAATAATGTGATAATCATTTGGAAGAGTTAAATCTACGTTTTTATGACTAACTACATACATACTCATATTATTTTCCTCTTTTCCCTTGCATAGCTCTTTCTTTTTCAGCTAATCGTTCTTCTCTGTGATTATAACGATCGTTAATATCTTTAAAGAACATAGCTTTTGCTTCTGAAGAGATATCGGTAGCCCCAACATACTGTTTTGTTAAATCAATTATACTTTTAAATAATATTTGCTTTCTTCTATCAAATTCTAATTCTTGTTCAGAAGAACTATAATATTTGGTTAAACTATCATCATATTGTAAATAATGATATCCAACAAATTGGATTGCTTTAACTCTTTTTGCTTTAGCAATTAAATAATGTGTTATTGCAAAGTCTTCTAATATATTAGTTTCTGGATACTCTACATTGTTATATAAACTGCGTTTTATACAGTAGGTCCATGGCATAGTATTTATTTTGTTTATACCAAGCATCCATTTAAGTAGTGCCTCTTCTCCACTAATGACACCAGTTGGTTCACAAGAGAATCTATTAGGGTTCTTTCTACTTTCTATTTCGGCTTGTCTTTCTGTCATTGCTTCAGAAACATTTTGAAATCTTACAATATCCAAGTTTGGACTTTCTTGTAATGCCTCATCTATTCTTTCTAACAATTCTTCCTCAATATAATCATCGGGATCAATAAAAATTACATATTCCCCACTAGATCTTTTTAGTAACTCATTACGAGTTAATCCTAAGCCCAAATTTTGAGCATTACGAAACAGTTTGATTCTTTTATCAGATGAAGCTAAATCAAGCAAATATTGGTACGAATTATCATTTACCGAACAATCATCTATAACAACGGTTTCATAATCATCAAATGTTTGATTTTGTACTCTATTAAAATACTTTTTTAAATACTCTTCTTTATTATAAACAGGTATCATAAAAGAATACTTTGGCATACCTTTTCCCCCTAACTCGAAAACTGTTTATAGCATAACATACATTGACCATTTTCTCTAGAATAAAGAGTGTTTTCTTTCCTTTTGGTTTCATCCTTCTCTATTGAATTTATTGCTTCCTCTATTTGTCCAGAAAGAACTAACTTATTAAAATCATTTTTTAAATTATTAGTGATTTCTTCCCATTTACCATTAATCATGTTTCCTATTGGTGGAATACATTTCCATGTACATATATATACATTGCCTTCAACATCAAGGAATAGATATGGGTTTTCAACTGTAGAAGACGTATTCATACAGTTGTTCTTCTCTTTGTATTCTTCAGAGAGTGTTGATCCATTACCTATTGCTAATGCTTTAGTTTGAACTAGATATTTGATTTGTAGTCCAACTTCTGATTCAAGTTCTTTTAACTTTCTAACACTTTCTAAATCCACTCCTCCAGCTTCATGAAAAGGATCATCAGAAAATCTTATAAATGTAGCTCCACATTGTTTTAACCATTTTAACTTCTCCTTAGCTGTTTCTAGTCCTTTATATAAAACTATACCATTGGATTCTAATCCGATAATAATATTAGGAAATTTAGCTCTTATATATGTTATCGTATAGACGAGCAAATCCCATACTAGAAATATCTCTCCACCTGTTAATACAACTGATTTTGTATTATCGGGCATCATATCTATTATTGTCTTAATGCTCTCTTTTGTAAGTGTTTTTTTTCTATTATTACTAGCCATGTAACAATGAGAACATCTTGCATTACATATTTCTGTTAAAATAATATTAAAACTAAACATATATCACCACTTAATAAGTTAATAAAAACTCAACATTATCTAAATTAGATTCTAAAGCTAATTGAGAACGTAAAACTTCTAATATTTGATTATCGAATATTGAACAACAAGATGAGCATTTTTCTGGAACCTCTTTTCTAATTCGTTGTCCATTTTCGCCACATATCATTTTTTCTAATTCTCCGACTTCTCCTGTCATTTTTCCATAATGAGAATTTGTTATATTTTTAATCTTTTCCCAATGAGTACAAATAACTAGATGTGGTCCATAAAGAATTGGAGATAGAAAAGCACTATAGCATTGACTTGGTTTTCTACTATCTTCTATTTCTCTATCATAGTACACAAAGTCCAAATCATAAGGAACTTGAATATGAAGTAATCCATAATCTTTATAATTTGTTTTTAGTTCCTCTATTTCATTTATTGTTTCTTCTGTTAATTTGAAATGTTCTGTTTTTTTTCCCTTAGGGATAAGTATTTTTACGATTTGGAAGCTATCTGCTCCCATTTCACCTAATCTTTTTGCTGTCTTAATGTAGCTACCTTCATTTTCAGGTCTCATACAAGTTCTAGCACCAATCATTAATTCATCATCACGACCATATTCTTTTCTCTTTTTAATTAATGTTTCGATTAGTTGCATTGCTTTATCATAATTAAATTTTTGATCTTCTGTCATATTTTGAGCTGAATAAATATCATAAGCCTTGTAATTCAATCCTGGGAGACTTATTCTTACATAATAAGCATACTTTGCTAAAGCATCTATTGTTTCAGAATCTAATCTACTACCCGATGAAATATAAACCGGTTTCATGTTACATTCTTCAGATGCAAACTTGATTATTCTTGCTCTATGTTTGTGCATATCTGGATTACCCTCACCAGACATTTCAAATCTTACTGAATCACAACCACGTTCTTTTGAATATCTGGCAATCTCCTTTAATACTTTTTCATAAACTTCTATATTAAAAACATTAAAATCAAGTTCTCTTTGAGACCATTCTCTAGTATCTACTGCTAAACAGTCTTTGCAATTAAAATCACAAAAATTATAATCATGCGAATCTAAAGACATTATTGGTAGATTTGGTATTTCCTTTTTCATAAGCTTCATCATTGCATTTGCATAATCTAAAATGCTTAATGGATAAAAGTGTTGATTATGAATCAAACTTACTTCTAATAGAACTTTCTTAGTCCTTTTATGAACTAATATTAAACTTTTAGCTTTCATTCTTTTTTCTTTATTTGTTAGTTCACTTATTGCCTTTACTAAAAGTTCATTATCAGTACTAAGCATTTTGGGACTACTTAACTCATATACTTGATTTTTACTATCTACTGCTATTTTCATATAAACTCTCCTAATTCTCTAAATACTCTTTATAATTTAGATTGAAAATAAAATTATTTTTAAAATATAATTCTTCTGCAATCTTTTCGATTACTTGAAGTGACAATTTATAATCTTCAAATGGCATCTCGTTATTCTTTATCATATCATTAATTAGATCTAAGTTATACATCTTAACACTAGCATCAATACAAACTAATGACAACTTTAAATCTTCATAAGTTGGAATTTGATTTTCAACTTTATTTTCTTTTGATGCTATAAAAAATCTTTCTATAACATTTTTGTCTTTATCAATGTGAACTCTACAAATATAGTTTTCATCAAGTGGGATATATTCTAAAATATAATAACCATTATCTATTATCTTTACTTTTTTACCTTCTTCATTAAGAATAAAGGGTTCTTTAATTTTATTAATTTGCTTGACAGTAATGTAATAGTTTTTAGTTTTATCACAGAACATCTTAAATGTGTGATCAGTTATATCCTTTAAATATGTTGAGCTTATATATTTCATTTTAAATAACTTTCCAAATCTATATTAAAGTATTTGTTTGTTTTATTTTCTAATTCATTGATTAAGTTTGTTGCTATGGTTTCAACAAACTTATATGTTTCTTCAGTTATGCTTCCATTTGATAAAGCATCATCTAATTCATCTTGATCAGAAATTTCTATTTCACCGTTTGTCATTATTACATCTAAGTATATATCATCATAAAATGGTAGTTTCGTTTCTTCATCAATACCGTTTCTTAAACTAATATCAAAATAATATTGTAGAATCTCTTTTTTATCATTTAAAAATACACGCATAGCATAGTTTTCATTCTTTGGTATAATTTCAATAATAAAGTAACCATTATCCATTAGTTTTAATCCGTTTAATATGAATGGTTTTTCTAGTTCAATAAGTTCCTTAACTGCGACATAATAGTCTTTTTCTGAACTTATGAAGATTTTAAGATTAAATTTAATAGCTTCTCTTAAATACTTTTGAGTAACCAGCCTTTTTCTCATATTTATTCTCCTCATCATAAAATAATCCTGTGCCTTCTAGTAATCTACTTCTTATATAGTTTTTAATAGAAGCATAAGGATTTGCAATTATTCTTTGATCCCATCCATAAGATAAGTAAGATGCAATAGCTTCTTGAATAATTCTATTTTGTTGTTCATCACAAAATAACAAAATTGATTTACCTGAAGACATAACTTGCAAAGCTCCTAAACGCATCAGCATAAAATCTTGTTTATTTTGGATAATATCATTTTTAAAAGATTGATAATAATTCTCCATAATAAATCTTTCTGCCATATTTCTATGAAATCTAGCATACTGTTTTGTTAGCATAGTCCCATCGGGAAGGATATATCCTTTTGGAATATATAACTCCCTATCATATTTATCATTTGCATATTTATCTGTCATAAGTTAACTCCCCCTTAAAGTTTTCTTTAAAATGATACTTTTTCTAATTCTTTCCCAGATATTCCATATATTGTAAATGTTTTGTCCTCATATATACAAAAACTTGCTTCGATATCTTTTTTAGGCAATGATATAGATCCAACATTAATAAATGTCATATCGTTTTTCTTTTCAATAAAAGGATAATGTTCGTGTCCATAAACAAGAATTCCCTTTCTTTGAAATTTTCTGTCTTTTTCAATACTGTGTTCGTTACCATGTGTTAAGTAAATATCTAATCCATCTACACAAATTAAAGATATAGTGCTACAGATTAGAAAATCACTTGCTTTTATATCTACTGCTGAATCACAATTCCCTTGCATACATATAAGTCTTTCCCCATAATTCGTTAGGAAGTCTTTAACTTCCATACTTTTAGTTTGTTTTGAATTATCATAGGTTGGCCCAGCATAATATAAATCTCCTAAAACTACAATTTTATCAAAATTTTCTTTATCAGATAATTTTTTAATGTAATTTAGATTATCTGATATACCATGTATGTCTGAAAAAAATAGTATTTTCATTTATATTTCCTCCTCAATAATCTTTCTTTTTGGAAGTCAGCTTGATATTTTTCTCTATCAAGGATGAGTTCCATTGTTTCCAATGATTTACGAGATGAGCTAATACCATATAATGATAAATATTCATCCATTTGATCATAATAATATTCTACCATTTTTTGGTGTGTTTCAGCATCCACTATGTCAAACATCTCTATCATTTTACGAAGCAAGTATTCTTCAAACTGTAAAAATGTGAACATTTCATTATGATTTTCTTCAGGGACTATTTGAGTTTGGGTTCTAATAAAATCAATATTGCTGCATAATTGGGTTCTATCCACTATCCGTCCCTCAGAATCTATTATTTCCATAATTGATAGCAAAGCACTTTCATCAGCATTTCTATTATCTATAAAGAATCCATTAAAGTCATAAAGGTAAGAAAAGTTCTCATCATGGAATCTTTTAAAGATAACCTCTTTTGGTTCTCCTCTTGTGCCAACTCTTTTAAACCTTGTTTCTATGTTAGCATCTATATAAAGTGGTACGACTTCTTCAGTTGAAATTGTCCTTATCTTATTCACATCTCCCGCCAGTAGAATAGCATTACTTTTAATATTCTGTTTTGGAGTTCCATAATAAAAGTCATTTCTTTTTTTAAATTCTATAAAATACTCTTCTGTGATTAATCTTTCAAATTTTTCATTGGATATGAATTTATAATCTAAACCATCTATTTCGCCCTCTCTTTTAGGTCTAGTTGTACAATTAACGGAACGATAAAAACCTAAGTCAAATAACTTATTAGCAAGAAATGTTTTTCCAGATCCATTTTTTCCTAAAATTACTAACATGGCTTATCCCTCCATTTCTAAAATAAATTCTATGCTTTCTCCTTTGTGCTTGTCGATTGTTGTTTTAATGTCATTTAATGTATCGTTTTCAAATATTGAAGCACAATCATCACAAGTAACTCCACATTTAGATATATTATCTTCATTAATGTTATTATCTAAATTTGCTACAAACCAATCATCAATATTAGTAATTACTTTATTAACCCTACATGGAAGAAATTTATCTTTGTATAAATATGGTTTCATAGTACACGCATAGCATTTACGACTATTTCTTTCATCTAATTCAAATCTTGGATAATATAGAGTTGATATATCTTTTACACTTATAAATCTAGTTCCAGGTGCATTACTATATTTTTTTTCTAAATATCTTATATTATTTTGTATATCTTGAGTCACTAATGGATTCTCTGAAACTTCCATTGGTATTAATTCTTTTGATAATTGAAATATATCTATATTTAATTCATTAAAGATTTTTATGGTATCTTCATAATATTCATTTTGATCTACAGCAAGATATGATTTAATCAAAACTACTGAAGCGTCTTTTTTATTTGAGTAAATAACATTTAACTTATTCTTATATTCTTTAAAGGCTGGAGTATTTAAAATATTAAGCATAATAATTTTCAAGAAATCACATAACGAACTGATTTTTTTTAATAATTCATCTGCAATATTTATTGTTTTAAATAGTAATGTTATTTTTATATTATTATTAGAAAGATATTTCATTAGCTCTATTATTTGATCTAATTCAGTATCATTATATTTTTCGTTGATTTCTATTTCAACATTAGATAAACCGTTCAAATCTAATTTACTTAGTCTATCAATATAATTAATATTTGTATCAAAATTAATTATATTTAGTGTTTTTGCACTAGGAAATAAAGATATTTCCTTTTCTAATAATGGTTTACAATAATCTAAAATACTTAAAGGATAAAGATATAAAGGCTGTACATCATTAATTGTTTCTAAAATATCGCTCGATGTTTGATTTATAATTAATAGTTTTGATTTTTGATGAAGCATTTGCTTCAATTCAAATTTACTGCCTTGTTTATGCTCTAAACAATCTAAAAAGGAGTTATAACAATAATAATTAGTATCTATATATTTATTCATTATCCACCTCTAAACTCTTTTTTTAATGCTCTTGGTTTAGTTTTAAAACAATTAATTATAGCTATTATTTCTTTTGTCAAATCTTCTTGTTCAGGTGTTGATGCACTATCTAATAATTTTCCTTCTAATTTATCAAGACTAACATACTCTAAAGTAAAATCTTTTTTGGATTCATTACCATCTAATCTTCTATTATATAAATTGAATAGTTTATTAGTTTTAACTGCACAGTAATTAATAGTAGATAAGCGTTTAACACCTGTTCCATAATGGCACTAATTATACTACAAAATCAGAAAAATATCAATTTTTATGCCAGCATAAACACTAAAAAAGACTAAGATATGCGACATGCATCTTCTATCTTAGTCGATTATTTATATATTAATAGGATACTAAAGCAAGGGATACAAAAATTTTGAGACTTATTAAAATCAAAAAAGCCCATAAATACAGGCTTTTATTGATTTTTCAATTAATTTTATTATTGATTGTTTTTAGCTTTAATTGCAGCTTGGGCAGCAGCAAGTCTAGCTATTGGAACTCTAAATGGACTGCATGATACATAGTTTAAGCCAAGCATATTACAGAATTCTATCGAACTAGCTTCTCCTCCATGTTCACCACAAATACCAAGTTTAATATCTGGTCTTGTTTGTTTTCCTTTTTGAACAGCAATTCTCATCAGCTCTCCAACGCCTTCTCTATCTACTTTAGCAAAAGGATCAGATTCAAATATTTGTTTCTTATAGTAATCATCTAAGAATTTACTAGCATCATCTCTACTAAAACCATAAGTCATTTGAGTTAAATCATTTGTTCCAAAACTGAAGAATTCAGCTTCTTCGGCGATTTTATCAGCCATTAGAGCCGCTCTAGGAATTTCAATCATTGTTCCAACTTTATAATCAATTGTAATTCCTTTTTCTTCCATGACTTTCTTAGCAGTTTCG
>CAYQDO010000004.1:0-402 GCA_964416365.1 uncultured Muribaculaceae bacterium
TAAATAAACAAATTATATTCTGAAAAAATGGCAAAACATGCCATTTTTTTCCATTGATAAGCAATTTTAGGGTTGTTATAATTAATTAAGGTGAAAACAGAATGAGAAATAGAACATTGTTGGTAGTATTTGGAGTAGTTATTACGATATTAATTACTATCGGCATATCATATGCTTATTTTACTGCCCAATTTACTGGTGGAGAAGATATAACAACCATTACGGTAACTGGTGGAACAATGAATATTGTTTATAATGGTGGAGCTGATATTAATTTAGCTAATATTATCCCCAGTGATATCCCTGTTACTAAAATTTTTACTGTAACTGGAAATAATACCACCGATGTTCCTATGAGTTATAAAATAAGTCTGGTAGTAGAATCTAATGATTTTAGTGAGG
>CAYQDO010000004.1:437-1048 GCA_964416365.1 uncultured Muribaculaceae bacterium
AAAATATAAATTAATAAGTACTAACACTGATAATAATGGTGAAGTAGTACCGGAAATAGATTTAACTAATATAGGCACAGGAGCTAAAACTATAGAGTTAGGAATAGGTTCTTTTGAAGTCCCAACTGGAGGCAATAAAGTTCATACCTATAACTTAGAAATCTATTTTCCAAATACTAGTTATAATCAGAATGAAGATCAGGATAAAGAATTTAAAGGTTATATAAAACTAGAAAATTATCTGAATCCCTGTGCTAGCGGCAAATGTTTAAAAGATAAAATCTTAGGTGTAGGTAATGCTAATGTCACAACTCCTTTAACAGAACCAGGAAAACAAATATCAACATCTGGTGAGGCAGTACTTGCAAGTAGCGAAGATGATTATGGTGATAGTTATTATTTTAGAGGAAATGTAACTAATAATTATATAATGTTTGCTGATATGTGCTGGAGGATAGTTAGAATTACTGGTGATGGATCAATCAAACTAGTCTTATATAATTATAATAAAGGAGCAAATCCATGTAATATGACAGGATCATCTTATGCTTTTGCCAGATACAGTCCTGATGTTTATAAATCTGCCTTTAACTTAGTTCGTAATTCCAATG
>CAYQDO010000004.1:1058-20795 GCA_964416365.1 uncultured Muribaculaceae bacterium
TCATATCAAGGAGAACATATAAATAATAATAAAAGTTCAATTCTTACTAGTTTGGAAACTTGGTATAGTAGTAATCTAGCTTCATTTACAAACCAGTTAGCTGATACTATCTGGTGTAATGATAAAAGTATTGATACAAAATATCCTTACGGGCCTTCATATGGTTTTGGTGGCTATCAAACTGGATATAGTACCAGAGGAAGATTAGAAGCTAATAATACTGCAGCAACTAATGCAGCTCCAGTATTAAAATGTCAAAAAGATTCAAGTGGGGGAAAGTTATCAAAGTTTACGGTTACTGATATAATAAATGGTAATGGCAATTTAACTTATAAAATTGGATTATTAACTGCTGATGAAGTAGCTTATTCTGGAGGAATGTATAATATATCAAGTACCAATTATTATTTAAATCAGAATGCTTCAAGTGATTATTGGTGGACGTTATCACCATACTATGTAGATGCCGGATGTTCAGCTTATGCGTGGGGAGTAGGTTCTACTGGTTTTCTTTATGGAAACAATGTAGATGCATTATTAGGACTTCGTCCGGCAATTTCTTTAATTTCTACAACTTTAGTAACTGGAGAAGGAACTAGCACTAATCCATATCAAGTAGAGGTATAATAAAAGTAACGTTACGCTAAAAATAAAATAAATAGTTAAGTCCATAAAAAAAAATAAGTTTTAACTTATTTTTTTTAAAATTTACGATATAATCCAATTGCTTTACCTAAAATAGTTGCATTAGTTAAGATAATTGGTTCCATGTAATCATTTTCTGGTTGCAATCTAATATAGTCTTTTTCTTTATAAAATGTTTTTAAAGTTACTTCATTGTCTTCATTCATCGCTACTACAATATCACCATTACGAGCCACTTTTTGCTTTTGCACAATAACAATATCACCATCAAATATTCCAGCATTAATCATACTTTCACCTTCAACTTTTAAAGTAAATATTGTTTCTCGATTTGGAATTAAACTAGCTGGCAAGGAAAAAAATTCATCTGGATTTTCTATTGCTTCAATTGGTGATCCAGCAGTTATTTTTCCTAATAAAGGAACTTTAGCTATTTCTTCATCTTTTGGTGCATATTCATTTTCGCCAACTACTTCAATAGTTCTAAATTTTGAGACAGCTTTTGTTATAGCGCCTTTAATTTCTAATTGTTTTAAGTGAGTATGAACAGTAGCAGGACTACTTAAATCTAATCCATTACAGATTTCTCTAACTGATGGAGGATAGCCATTTTCAACTATATATTTTTTAATAAATGTCAACACTTCTTTTTGCTTCCTGGTTAGGCTTTGCACGATTTTTATCACATCCTAAAATAATGTTAACATAATTTATGTCAAAAGTCAAACAAATGTTTCATTTTTGTATTGACACGAATATTTGTTCGTGTTAAGATGTTAATGTAAGGAAGGAAGTGGAGAAATATGATTACAAGAATTATTAAAAATTATTATGGGATATTGGTCTTTTATCTCCTCCTTATCTTACTGATGTTGGCTATGAGTTATCAAAATAAATTGATTGATACTCATGAGTTAACTGTAATAAATGTAAAAATCGATAAGTAATTATCGATTTTTAGTTTAAATAATTTTTAAAATTGTTTTCTAATGGTCTTAAATCATTAGCTCCTAAAAATAAGAAAACTTCATTTTGATATTTAACAAGTTTGGATATATCTTCACTTGTTAAATGTTCAGCTTTAGGAATATTATTAATTAATATCTTAGCAGTCACCTCTGGATAATCTTCTTGTTTTTCTCTAGCTGGATGAATATCTAATATATATGTTTTATTTGCTTGTTTTAGTTCATTTATGAATTCGTCTTTTAATTCTATAGTTCTTGTAAATGTATGGGGCTGAAAAATAACAATTATTTTTTTATCTGGATATTTTTGTTTAGCAGCAGTAATTGTTGCTTTAATTTCGGTTGGATGATGAGCATAATCATCAATTATGATAGTATTACCAATTTTTTCTTCTGAGAATCTTCTATTTACTCCGGGATATGTTACTATATGTTTTTGAATGTCCTCTTTAGAAATGTTTTCTAAATAACATATTGTAATAGCAGCAAGACTATTTAATAACATATGAATTCCAAAGAAAGGTACGTGAAACTCAGCGTAAAACTCCTGATTAATATAAACTTCAAAATTTATACCGTTAAGATTATATTTAATATTTTTTGCTACAATGTCATTGTTTTCATTTAATCCGTAGTATATCGTATTTCGTAAATTTAAACTACGAATGTTTGGATCATCACCCCAAGCTATGATTTGTTTACCTTGTGTACCAAATTCCCCATAAGCTGATTTAATATCATCTAAGTCTTGATAATAATCAACATGATCAAGTTCGATATTAGTTATAACTATGTAGTAAGGATAATAACTTAAAAAATGTTTTTGATATTCACAAGCTTCAAATACAAATAATTTGTTATTGGGATTAGCATATCCAGTTCCATCTCCGATTAAATAATTACAGCCTACCGTATTATTTAAAATATGCGCCATTAACCCGGTTGTAGTAGTTTTACCATGACATCCACTTACGGCTATTGACTTATAATTTTTTATTAATTTTCCAATCATTTCTTGATAAGTATATATTTTTAAATTTAATTTTTTTGCTTTAATAACTTCAGGATTATCTTCTTTAATGGAATTGCCAACAACAATATCCATTCCATTTTTAATGTTACTAGCATTATAAACGTAAAAAGGAATATTTTTTTCGATTAATCCTTTTTCAGTAAAAAAAGATTTATCTATATCGCTTCCTTGAACTTCATAACCTAATGTTTTCATAATTTGGGCTAAGGCACTCATTCCTGAACCTTTAATTCCGATAAAATGATTCATTTTTATTACCTCACTAACATTATTATACGCTATTTTAGTTCAAATTAAAAACGTTTGTAAAACGTTTTAATTATCTTTTTGTTTAAACATTTCAATCATAGTTTTTAAATCAACTTTTGTTCCGTAGTTTAAAATTGCAGAAGAGTAAATTTTAATAGCGCAGTAAGCTATTAAAGCTATACTCAAGATTAAGATAACAATTGAAATTAGTAAAACTTCCATGCTTATTGCTCCCGTAATAAAACGGGCTGGGACACTAAATGGTGAAGATATTGGAAGTAGGGAAGCAAGTTTATTCAAACTGCTTGCCGGATTCATCATTGAAAAATATGCTAAATAGAAACCTATTAAAGCTACTATTGAAATTAGTCCACTTGCTTGACCGATATCTTCGGGTTTACTAATTAATGAACCACATAATGCATAAATAAATGCATATAAGGTATATCCTAAAATAAAGTAAATTATTGATATTAAACCAAAACTTACAGTAATATTAGATAAATCAATAATTCCCGTTAAAATATCTTTTGGGAAAAATAGTTTATATGAAACAAATGCGGTTATTATAACAGCAACAATTTCCATTAATCCCACTAATCCAATTCCTAAAGTTTTTCCTACAACTATTGACTTAGGAGAAGCAGAAGTTATTAAAGTGTCTATTATCTTCGAGGTTTTTTCTTGAGTTATTGATGTAGATACTTGATTTGCACAATAGAAGATAGCAAAGAATAATATCATACATAATACCATAGCAATAGTTAAAAGACTACTTGATCCACCATCACCTAATTCTGTTACTTCAAATATTAAAGGTGTATTTACATAGGCTATATCTTTATCAGTTAAACCTAATTCACCTAATTTTACAACTTTATATAATTCTGTGAAAATTGTTGCATCTACTAAGACACTACCAAAGCCTATACTTTCAGTTAAATAGTTAAGTTTAATTTCTTCATTGTCTTCACTAATATCAATGGCAGCTTTGATTTCTTCTTTTTCCAATAATTTTTCAATCTCATCATTAGTTTTAGCTTCTTTAGTAATTTCAAATTTATAACCTAGTTCCATACTATTAAGATTTTCTAAAAGACCTTTATAAACATCCTTTTGGTCAATAACTAAAATAGTATCATTTGTTTTGGTATCTTTATCTTTAAATAACTTAATAATATTAGGTATGTTAAAGGCTATAACTATTCCTAATAAAATAATTGATAAAGTTATGATAAATGTTTTTTTCTTAACAGCTTCAACTGCTGTAAAACGAGCAACTATTAATGCATCTTTCATGTTATTTACCTGCCTTTTCTATAAAGATATCGTGTAAACTAGGTTTTTTAAGTTCAAACTTAGTAATTCTAATTTTGTTTTTAGTTAATGCATCAAATAGTTTGAAGCCTTCATCTTCAGATTTAATGTTGATTAAATAATTGTTATCAACATTTTGATATTCTTTTAAATTTAATTCTTTTAAATATTTTTCAATATTTTCATGAGTTATGATTTCAACTTTATTGGCTTTATAACTGTCTTTAATCTCTTTTAAATTTCCTTGTAAGATACATTTTCCTTTATTTAGAATTAATATATCACTACAGAATTCTTCAATTTGAGCCATTTGATGACTTGACATGATAATGTATTTACCTTGGTTAGCTAAATCTAAAACAATATTTTTTAATAATTCTGTATTAACTGGGTCTAGACCACTAAATGGTTCATCTAGAACTATTAAGTCAGGATCATTCATAACCGCTAAGATAAATTGTATTTTTTGTTGATTACCTTTTGATAGTTTTTCAGCATTCATGTTGATATATTCCATCATGTCTAATTTTTTTAGCCAGTATCTTATTGATTTATCAGCTTCTTTACGATTTATTCCTTTAATTTCTGAAAAAAACATTAATTGATTATATACCGTTATTTTAGGATATAATCCTCTTTCTTCTGGCATATATCCAAAATTAATATCTTTTCTAGTTATTGATTTACCATCTAAAGATATTTCTCCGGAATCTTTTTTTATAATACCAAGCATCATTCTAATGCAAGTGGTTTTACCAGCTCCGTTAGTACCTAATAATCCAAAGATACTAGGTTTGGTTAATTCAAATGAAACATTGTCTACTACTTTTTTCTTGATATAAGTTTTATTTACGTTTTTAAAAACTAAATGCATTTTTTTAATTCCTTTCTCTTGTATATTATATATATTAATTATCATAAAGTACAGAATTAAAATGAATTTTGTTTTTGAAAGTAATATGTTATAATGGCATAACGGAAGTGATTATTATGAAATTACCGAATATGAGAGAAGCCGCTAAAAGAACAAAAAATCAAACTGCTTATATATATGAAAAAAGAGATTTTCATAAGGCATATAATAATCTTAAATATTATATTAGAACTTATGGTTGTCAGATGAACGTGCATGATACAGAAGAAATAAGCGCTATATTAGAAGCTTTAGGATATACCAAAACAGATAATTTAAATGAAAGTGATTTAATTATATTAAATACCTGCGCTATTAGAGAAAATGCTCATGACAAAGTATTTGGTTTTCTAGGTAGATGTAAGAATTTGAAAACTAAAAATCCTAATTTAATTATCGGATTATGTGGTTGTATGGCCCAAGAGGAGAAAGTTGCCGAAGATATTAAAGAAAAATATCCATTTATTGATATCGTTTTTGGAACTCATAATATTAATGAATTACCGGTAATTTTACAAAATTATGTCGGTAACCAAAGTATTAATGTTTACAGTATTGAAGGAAATGTAATAGAATTTAATCATCAATATAAAAGAGATTCCAAAATTACGGCATGGGTTAATATTATGTATGGTTGTGATAAATTTTGTTCATACTGTATTGTTCCTTATACTAGAGGTAAACAAAGAAGCCGAAGAAGTGCAGATATTTTAAAAGAAATTAATGATTTAATAAAAGAAGGATACCATGAAGTTACTTTACTCGGTCAAAATGTCAATGCTTATGGAAAAGATTTAGAAGAAATAAGTTTTAGTGAGCTCCTAAAAAAAGTTAGCTTGACTGGCATTCCTAGAATCCGATTTGTAACTTCTCATCCATGGGATTTTACTGATGATGTGATTGATGTAATAGCTAAATATCCAAATATTATGCCTTATATTCATTTACCTATCCAAGCTGGATCGAATAAAGTTTTAAAATTAATGAATCGTAATTATACTAAAGAAGATTATTTAAAACTATTTGATAAGATTAAAAATAAAATTACAAATGTCAGTATATCAACTGATATCATAGTAGCTTTTCCAAAAGAAACTGAAGAAGATTTTAAAGCAACACTAGATTTAGTTGAATATTGTAAGTTTGATGGAGCATTTACCTTTATCTTTTCACCTAGAGAAGGTACTCCAGCTGCTAAAATGCAAAATGATTTAACCGAAGAAGAAAAGAAAAGTCGTTTACAAAGATTAAATGCGGTTATTAATAAATATTCTAAAGAAAGTAATTTAAAATTAGTTGGGACTGTTCAAAAAGTTTTAGTTATTGACTTAAGTGACAAAGATGAATTTAAAGTTTGTGGATATACTGAAAATATGAAATTAGTTAATGTAGAAGCTCCAAAAGAGACAATTGGCCAAATAATTGATGTGGAAATAACTGAAGCCAAAAGCTTTAGTTTAAATGGCAAAATAAAAGCTTAGCTTTTATTTTTTTGTTATAATAAATATGTTATAGTTAAGTAGGTGAAATATGAACAGTACTTATGATGAATTAAAAAAATTAGAATTTAATAAAGAAGAAATTTTAGATTTAATTAATAAGATGGAAAACTTATTTGCAGAACTTAAAAATAGTCAAGATATCGAAAGAATACTTAATTTATTAGAAGAAATCAATGAAATAAGAGATCATTATTTAACTAAATATTGGTTAAGTTATATAGGGTATTTATTAAATACTAAGGATCCTAAGTATTTGGCAAGTGAAAAAGTAATGGGTCAGTTAGACCCCATAATGGATAATCTTAAAAAAAGATATTATCAAATTATTTGTAATTTAGAATTTAAAAAAGATATTGAAAAGATATTAGGATCAAGATTGTTATCCATAGCTAAAAATGAAGCTGTTTTACAAAATGACAAAATAATAAAGTTAATTTCTAAAGAAAAGCAATTACATAAACAATATTTAAATTTAATTATTAACACTAAATTTTCTTTTGATGATAAAGAAATGAATTTAGCGGGTTTAAATAAATCTTTAGTCGATTCTGATGCCAAAATTAGAAAAAATGCTTTTGATAAACGTTTTGAAATTTTAATATCTTTAGAAAAAGAAATAGATGACATTTATGATGAATTAATTAAAATAAGAACTGAGGAAGCTAAAGTTTTAGGGTTTGATTCTTATACTGAGATTGGTCTAATTCAAATGAACCGAATCGGCTATGGAGTGAAAGAGATAACAAAATTTCGTAATGAAGTTAAAAAATATTTTATACCTCTTATGAAAAAATTAAGAGAGATGCAAAAAGAACGTTTAGGTACCCAAAAATTAAATTACTATGATAGGGCATTATTATTCCCAGATGGCAATGCAAAGGTAATTCTAGATTTACCGGAAGTACTATCTGCAACATCTAAAATACTAGGTTATAATTCTGGAGAATGTCAAAAAATCTTTGATTTAATGATTCAAAATGGTTTTATTGATTTAAGTGATAACCCAGAAAAAAGTAATGGGGGAATAACTACTTATTTACCAGATTATCAAATGCCAATGTTTATTAAAAAATATCAAGGTTTAGATGACAATATCACGACAATTCATCATGAATTTGGGCACTGTGCCCAATTATATTTTAGTCGTAACTTAAAATATCATGAAAATCGCTGGCCAACTTTCGATATATGTGAAATTCATTCAACTACCATGGAATTCTTAATGTATCCTCATTTGGAAGAGTATTTTGGTAAAGATAAGAAAAAATATAAAATTAAACATTTGACTAAAATTATTGCGATGATTATTAGTAAGTGTCTTGATGATGAATTTCAACAATATTTATATGATAATCCCTTGAAAACCCCAGAAGAAAGAAAAAACAAATGGCTAGAACAATGTAAAGAATATTCAGCTTGTGAAGATAAAAGTCATGAATATATGATGAAAGGAATAGATTGGCAAGCTAATTCTAATAATATTGATACTCCTTTTTATTGTATTGATTATGCTTTGGCAGGTATTATCAGCTTATCGTTTTATGAGAAAATCAGGGAGAACGAAAAGGAAGCTTGGGATGATTTTATAAAATTATGTCAGTTTGGGGGTTCTAAATCTTTAGAAGAAATAACCCGTTTAGTAAATTTAAATAATCCATTTAATGAAGAAGATGTTAAAAATGCTGCCGCTTTTTTAGAAAAAGAAATTAAATTATTACTTTAATAACTTATAATTATTTGATATAATCTTAGAAGAAAGTGAAGGGTAAGATATGGAGAACAATTCTAATGAACCAATTGTTTTAGGAACATTAAGAAAAGAAAAATCTAGTAAACCGATTTTTGTGTTTTTCGTATTAGCTCTTATTCTTGGTACTACTTTTGCTCTTCCATACATTCAAAAGTATGTCAATGATCCTAATACATTCCTAGGAGAATTATATTATAAATATTTTAAAACACCAGAGCCAAGTCAAAATCCAATTATTAATAATGAAGAAGATCTTCATCTTTTAAATGAAGAGACTACCATTAATTATCGAACAATATTGTTATCAAATATTACTTTAGATAATAAAATGATAAGTTATAATTTAAAAGTAAGAGCAAGTAGCTTAAATTTAAATGATGGTAATTATTATTTAGAAATATATGGATCAGCTAAAAATTTGATGGAAAGAGTTAAATTAACCGGTAATCTTACTACTGAAAATAATTATCAAACTTTTACTTTTAATGATTTTAGTTTTAATAAAAAAATTAATTATTATGGAAAAATTATTGAATTAAAAGATGAAGATTATGAAGAAATAATCCTTAATTCTGATGAATCAGGACTTGCTTCAATAACTTGTGTTGATACTAAAAACAAATTTGAATATATTTTCGAAAATCATCTTTTAAAATATATTAATCACAGTTATGAATATAAGGATACGAGTCAAATAGATATTTATTTAGATGAATATCAAAAATATTCTCAAAAATCAGCTTTAATTAACAATCTAAAAAGTAATTCTTCTCAAACTGAAGAAAATGATCAGGGATTTATATTTACAACTAAGTTAGATTTAAGTGGCATAAACAAAACAGATCTAGGTATGGCTGATAATATTCATTATTACAATATAGATAAACCAGCAAAAATAATAAGCTACGATATGAAAGTCCAAGGATACCAATGCAATTAACATTTACGACAAGAGATTTTGAAGGACCACTTGATTTACTTCTTCATTTGGTAAAAGCTAATAAAATGGATTTATATAATATAGATATAGCCCTTATTACTAAAGAGTATTTAAACTTTATTAATAATAATGAAGGATTATCAATTGATGCTTACAGTGAATATTTAGTAATGGCTAGTGAACTCATTCACTTAAAAAGCAAATTACTACTTAATAAAAATGAAGAAACTGAAGAAGATGAATATGAATTTAATAATCCAGATGAGTTAAGTAGAAGATTACTTGAATATGAGAAAATAAAAAATATTACTACCAATTTTAAAGAATTAGAAGAAAAAAGAAAAGAAGTATATACGAAATCCCCAACTTATTTAGAAGAATACCAAGAAAAGAAATTAATTAACAGTAACGTAGGTTTGGAAGATTTACTGAATGCTTTTGAAGCTTTTTTAAAAAGACAGAAGTTAAGTGAACCGGTAGATACGAGAATAACTAAAAAAGAACTTAGTGTTGAAGAAAGAATTATTAATATAAAAAGTAAGTTGAAAGCCAAAAAGGGGAAAATAAAGTTTTTAGACTTATTTGATAATGTTTCTAAACCTTATGTAATTGTAACTTTTTTAGCTATTTTAAATATGGCCAAAAATAATGATATTAAAATTATGCAACAAAATAATTTTAGTGACATTTATATAGAGAGCAGTGATCAAAAGTGAAATTATTAGGAGTTTTGGAAGGAATTTTATTTGTTGTGGGAGATGAAGGTATAACCTTAAATGCTCTTTGTGAAGTTATGAATATTAATGAAACTGAAGCCAAAAGTTTGTTAAAGGAATTAAGAGAATCTTATGAAAATGATGATAGGGGAATAAGAGTATCTTTTTTAGGAGATGCTTTTAAACTTACGACGAAGAAAGAACATAAGGAATACTATCAAAAACTAGTAGAAAACCCCGAAACTAATACTTTAAGTAATGCGGCCTTAGAAATTTTAGCAATTGTGGCTTATAATGCTCCAATAACCAGATCGGAAATTGAAGAACTAAGAGGCGTCAGCTGTGGTAATATAATTCGTAAATTAGTAGCAAAAGGCTTAGTTAAAGAAGATGGTAAAAGCGATTTACCAGGAAGACCTAATCTTTACCGAACTACAAAAGAATTTTTAGATTATTTTGGTTTAGCTACTATTAATGATTTACCTAAATTTGAAGAAATAACTACTAATCAAGAAGAAATAGATTTATTTACATCGATATATAAAGAAAATAATGAAGAATAAAAAAGACTATGAGACCATTTAATTTTATGGTACAATAATTTTGTCTTTTGCCTCCGTGGTGAAATCGGTAGACGCGCTGGACTCAAAATCCAGTGGTAGCAATACCATGTCGGTTCAAGTCCGACCGGAGGCACCAATTAAGTAAATATAAGGGTTTGATTAATAAAAATCAAACTCTTTTTCTTATTAAATTTTAAATAATCAATAAAAAGAATTCGAATATATTAATATATTATAAAAAAATTACTGATTAATTTAAATAATATGTTAAAATAGAATTTATTTAAGGGAGATTATAAAAAAATGAGTAGAAATTGTGATAATTGTTACAGTGGTCATTATTATTGTGATACTTTAGATTTAGCAAAAATTATAGCCGGGAATTATGAAGAAGGAATAATGTGTAGTTTAAGTGGGTTTGATACTACTCCAGATAATGTTTGTGAAGTACATACATATATCGAAGGAATGGAAGAATATAAAACTTATGTAATGTATGATGATAGTTATTTAGGTTCTGGATATTTTATTGTCAGTGAACTTGACGGAGAAATAGTTAAGTTTGCCAAAATATACTCATCTAATTGTTTGGGATTTCCATATTATAATGTTAGAGCATATGAAAAAGGTTCTATAGATCAATATTGGCAACAATTTAGAAATATTAAAATGAGCGCAGATACTGATGAAGAATTATTTAGTGTTTTTAGTAATCTTGCAAGTGCCTTACAAGGTTCGCGTATTAAGTCTATTGATCCATCTAATCAAGGACAAAACAATATTTCGGCAAATCAAAGTGAATGGGACGCAACAATATCATTTTCCAAAGATGTTGATGGTGTTAAGTATGCGACTGATTTTATAGATATTAATATTGGTGACAATATAACTTGTGAACACTATGAAGCAATCAATAATTTTTATCAAAGTTTAGCAAAATCAAGTACTAAACAATCAAATAAAGAAGATATCAAGAAAGTATTAGAATTAACTTGTAAATCAATATCTACTTTTTAATTGGTGGATGTTTGAAAATTATAGACAACTAAAACAATTATGATAAAATATACAATTAACAAAGGAGGAATTGGTATGGGTAGTGAATTAAAGGATAATCCAGTGGTAAATGATATAAAAGTATATTGGAATCTTAGTAAAGAGTGGAATGATGATAAAACTGATCATGGCTATCATTGTAATTGGAATTTTAATGAGAATAATATGTGGGAAGGACAATTCATTCTATACGAAGATGGATGGTTTGAAGGAGTTGCCAAAGATAGTAATAGTGAATATGCTATGGAAGGACTTATTTTTGGAACATACTTTCCTAATCAAAGTATTGAACTTGTTAAAATAATTCCAAATGAAGTTTCTTCTTTTATCTATCGAGGTAAAAGAGATGCTAAAGGTTATGAAGGACAAGTAGCAATAATTGATCTAATAAAAGAAGAACTTTATGGTAATAATCATATTATTACTAGAGAAAATAAGGAACATAATTTAAAAGAATTAGCTACAAGAATTAATAAAACTAAAGAATTCTTACATGATGATAACAACCGTTATTTGTATGAATATATGAAAAATGAATTTTTAAAAAATACTACAAATAAAGCAGAAGTCAATAGTATAAGAAAATAAAATCTATAAATCAATAAAGTAACTAACTAGAAATAGTTAGTTTTTAATTATAAGATAACAATTTATATAATATTAAAAAAAGGTAAAACATTAATGATTATTGTGATATAATAAAAAATAAAATTTAGGAGGGTTATATGTTAGACTTTGAAAGATTAGACGATGAACTGTATATTGCAGAATATGGATTACCGAAAAAAGGTGATGCTAAAGAAATTTGGGAAAAAACAAAAAATAATAAAGAAATATTAAATTGGGCAGTTAAATCTAAAAAAGATAAATTTGGAGAAAAGGATATTGTAAATGGTTTAGCAATTTGTGATACGATGCTTATTGATTATTCTTCTGTTGATAAGGACATATATCAAAAATTAGTTAATTTAATTTGTTCTAATGAGAATATTGCTAGAATTGTTGTGGACGGTGCAAGGAATGGTGGTTATTCTTTTCTATTAATGACATTATGGAACCATAATTTAGAATTAACCGAAGAACAAAAACAATTTGCTGTTAAAGAAGCTATGAATAAAATTGGAACTACTTTATGGGAGAAAAAAAACAAAGAATTCGCTCAAAAACTTGATGATATGGGAATTACGGATGAACAAACAACTATTGTAGATTTAGATGGATGTAAAAATCCTGTGGGAAGAAAAACTGGGTCAGAATTTATGAATTTTATGTTTGCTTCATTAAGTGATACACAGGCTCATGGAGTAGATGCATTTGATATTAGATATCATGTTCTTAGAAATCCTAATTGGACAGTCAAAGAAAAACAAGAACTTATTTATGAATTTTATTCAGATGATGAAGAATATGATGAGTTTTTAGAACAGTGGGAATGGGGAATAATAAATAATATCGAAGTTGAATATGAATCATTACTGGAATTAGATAAAGATAGTTTATTTGATTGTGATTACAATATATTATTGAACATTTATGGAAATAAGGAAATTGCTGATAGAATATATGATGAAATTCAATTTTGTAAACAAATGCATGCATTAAGACCACAACAATGGGAACTTCAATTTTTAACTAATGAAAGAGTATTGAAAAAATTATAAGAATAATATTAAAAATAAGAATTGATTTAAATTAAATTTAGTGAAAAAGAATATAATTATGATAGAATAATAATAGGAGTGTAAAATGAAAAAAATTATTATAGGTATTCTCGTTTTCTTTTCATTTCTTATAACTTGTAATGCTGAAACAGAAAAAACAATGTTAGAAATAATTGAAGAATTACCAATTAAAACTGAAGGAGAAATCAATTATCTTGAACTACCAATCAAAGATTTTGATTCCGTAATGGATCTTAGTGTGGTAAGACCATCTAAAGAAGAATTAATCAGACTGGATCCATATACTTTTGAAAATGCTCCAGACAGTGTTTTCGAAGATCATTATGAATTGTTAAGAAATTATGAAAGGACAGCCTTGCTATGTATGGCCGTAAAACAACTCGGAGTTGATCTTTATCATGCTTTCAATCTTAATGCAGATTTTATTGATGATAATCACATAAAATTGTACAAAGGCAATACTAAAGAACATGATTTTATTACAGTGGAATTGCGATTTGATAATAGTATTTCAGAAAATGATGTTAAAGAAGCTGGACAAATCAATAATGCTCTTAAATCAGAATATATGCAATATGGTTTAACCGCTCTAAATGGTATTTATCATTATGGAACAATTGAGGATACTATTTATAATAGTAGTTTGGTTTTATATAGATTTCCAGAATTTAAAAATCAATTAGAAGATTATCCTGGATATGAAGTTATTACTCTAACTGAAGGAGCAGGTGGGATTCCTTTAGAATTTGGAACTGCTGTTATGGTTGGAATAGTTAAAAATGATAAATTATTATCTATTAAACGTAGTCATTTTTCTATTAATACCCTATTAGTTGTTGATGAAGAAATAGAAGGCAATATATATGACAAAGCAACTGTTAGATTAAATGAGTATTTTGGTGAAGATAATTTTACCTTAACAATATTAGATAACGGAAATAATATAAATGTAGAAGATGATTATTATACAGATACAATTAATAATTTGCTTGGTACAGCTAAAGAAAGATATGATATATACAAAGGTTTAATTGAATTTAAAAACGGAAATAGTCAAGAATTTTATATTATTAATGTCCCTACCGAAACCGTAGATAAATATAGTGTTATTTCAAAGGATAAAAGCACAGGAGTTATGATATCAACTGGTAGTTACGATGTATCAATAGATACATTTGTTAATGCCGAAGATGTTAAAGATGAAGAATTTGTTAAAAAATCAGCTACACAAAACAATATCAAATATGATTATGTCTATAATATTGATTTGGTAAGAAAAACTGATGGGGCTTTTATTAAAACCATAACTAATGGTGTAGAAGTATATATTCCTGTAGAGAATAAAACCATTGGAGATATATTGAGTGTTTATTATATTAAAGAAGATAGTACTATAGGAGAAGAATTACAAGGTGAAGTAGTTAAAATAGACAATAAATTATATGTAAAATTTATTACTGATCACTTTAGTGTCTATGCGATAGGAAATAAAGTAGAAGCATCAAAAGATATCGAAAATCCTCAAACATATGACGGTATATTGAATTGGATTTTATTAGGAGTAATTTCCATAAGTGGAATTGCTGGAACGCTAGTTTATAAAAAGAAAATCAATATATATTAAAGTTATAAGACAAATTATTGTAATAAAACTTGGCTTGCCAAGTTTTTATTATGAAAAAAATATAATGTGTGTTAATATTATAGTAGGTAGGAATAGAATATGAATAAGACAAAGTTTATTACGATATTAATTTTTATGTTTGTAATTCAAGTACTCTTTTTCATTTATATTAATGAATATACTTATATTTCCGGTGATATTTTTGAATCTCCTTTTCTTTTAGGATTTGTCTATTTAATAATATATTTTTGGCAAAAACAAAAAATTAAAAAGAAATATCAACTAACAAATAAATATTTTTATTTATCCATTATCATTACATGGACAATTCTAAGTGTTGTCTGCTTTTTCACATTAGGTCTTTTAGTAAAAGCTAGGATTTTAGCTGGTACGGGAGATTTTTTAGCAGGTATAGAATATATTATTATGCCATTTGTTTATGAACTTGAAATGATAGTTATTTTAGTATTAGATTTGATTTGGTTCATTTTTAAGAAGCTTTTTAAAATATAATGGAGATGGTATGATGAAAACCCCGTTGCGTTTTCAAATAACTGAATATGATTGTGGAACTACAGCTTTATTAAATGCTTTATGCTTTTTATTTGATCGTGAAGAAATACCAGCTGAACTAGTTAAAGCAATTCATAATTATACTTTAGATAGTTATGATAAAGATGGTAATCTAGGTCAAGGTGGTACAAGCAAAGAGTCTATAGACAGGTTATCTAAATGGATAGATGATTATGCTAATCATCGCAATTTTGGAATATCATGTACAAGATATGAAGGAAAAATAATCAATCGAGATTTAATAGAACAGGAAATCCAAAAAGGAGCAGTATTATTTGTTCGTTGCTGGCAAAACTGTGAACATTATATCATTATCACTGATATTGATGGTGAAAATGCTTATATCTGGGACCCTTATTATTTAGATGACAATTATTATGATAAAGATAATGAAGTAAAGATTATCTTTGATAAACCTTTTTCTTATAATCGCATTGTTAAGTTAATAAGATTATTTAGTAATACTACTAAAGATTTTGCTTTACTTGAAGAAAATATTCGCGAAATGGTTAGTATCTCCAAAGGAAATGAACATTATCATAATTTAAATAAATTAAATAATTTAGAGAATATTACTAAAATTTTAGATGCTGGATCAGGTAGAACTAGTCTTGGTTATCTAACCAGTAGATATCCTAAAATAAAGGTAGATGCTATCGTTTACCCAGGGGATATAAGAAAAATCAATTCCATTAAAGAAAATATTAAAGGTAACTATAATTTAGTAGAATTAGACTTGTGTAGTAGTGTTCCTGAACTAGATTATGATTTAGTTTTAGCCCATCTTTTATTAGGGGAAGCTGTTAAGTTTGGAAATTGTTTTCAAGATTTATTGCGTAAATTATTAAATATTAAAAGTACATATTATATTATCTACGATTTTTTAGAAGATCTCAGTATCGATTATAATTATTTGGAAAATTATTTAAATTCAAATGGTTATAAGATTATTAATAAATTAACATTTGCCAAGGAACAAGCACAACAATTTAATGAATTTGTAGGTAAAAATTATATTGGTTATCTGATTAAAAAGGATTAGGAGGAAGTTTTATTAAAAAGCTTAAGATTATTTTAATTATTATAGGCATAATAGCTGTCTTTGGTGTTATCACTTGTATTTTAGATTATAATTTAGCTAAAAATGATAAAAAGCCGATATTTTCTCGTCGAACTTATGAATATGATATTCAAATTGCTGGGGTGGAAGGCGCAGAATCAGAAATGGTAGAAGGCACTGCCGAAGTATATAGTGGTTTAGGTTATAAAATAAGAAAATGTACTTTTTGTGAAAAACCGGTTTATCTGATGATTTTATGGAGCAAAGAATATCCTTATGAACGATTAACATGCAATGAAGACATTCGCACCAAAACTAATTATGATTTTGTAGATGGTAAACTGGAAGATATCACTATTGCGGAAATCATTCCGGAAAAAGATATGGAAGATGGATATAAACAAGAAGTAGAAAACTTAAAAAAAATAAAAGGTTGCAGTTCAGAACTTAAAATGAATAAAAATTCTCATGGTTATGTAACTTATAATATTTATAAAAGCTATAACTTAAGCTTAATGTCAGAAACTGATATTGATAAAGTTTTGAAAGATAAAAAAGATATTTTAAATTTGACTTATAAACAAATAATAAAAAAATATAAAGTAGAAAATAAAAGTTGTAGTAAGTTTTAAAAGAATCGTCAGATTCTTTTTTATTTTGAATATTAATAAAAATAATGTATAATTAAATATATAAATTTTTATTATATAGAGAGGTCATATGAAATTAAAATTAAAAAATATAAAAGAAAAAATTAAACATAGTGCTAACGCTATTCGTTATGAATATTTAGATGCGGCACCTTGGTATAAGTTGTATGAGGATTTAAATATTCCTAAAAGCATTAATTATCCGGAGAAAACACTTTATGAAATTTTAGAAGAAACAGCAACTCGTTATCCTAGTTATTATGCGTATGAATACTTTGGCAAACAATGTACTTATGCTGAATTTATTGAGAAAATAAAAAGATGTGCTAAATCTTTTCAAAAAATCGGTGTCAAAGAAAATGACCGTGTTACTATTTGTATGCCTAATACTCCTGAAGGTATTATTTCCATATACGCTCTTAATTTAATAGGAGCTGTAGCTAATATGGTTCATCCTTTATCAAGTGCTACCGAATTAGAGTTTTGTTTAACGCAAGCTAAAAGTAAGTATTTACTTACTATGGATTTTGTTTATGAAAAAGTTTTGGAAGTCGAAAAAAATGTCGAACTAAAAAAGGTAATCATTTCTAAGGCTAGTGATAGTATGAATACAGTAACTTCGGTTGCTTACTGGGTTACTAGTGGTCGTAAAATTAAATTAAAAAGTCCTAAAGATAATGTTGTAATGTGGAAAGATTTTATTTATGAAGGTAAGTCTATCTTAGAAATTAATCGTTCTACCAAAGGACATAAAGAATTAACTGTTATTCTATATAGTGGTGGTACAACTGGTACTCCGAAAGGAATAATGTTGTCTAGCCTTAATTTTAATGCTATAGCTCAGCAAAATATAGCTGTTTGTCCAACTGTCAAGCCAGGAGAAAGTATGCTTTCGATAATGCCTATTTTCCATGGTTTTGGGTTAGGTATATGTTTTCACACTATTTTTACAGGGGCAATGAAAGCTATTATTATTCCTAAGTTTTCTGCTAAGACATTCGGAAAACTGATTAGAACCTATAAACCTAATTTTATTGCTGGTGTTCCAACCTTATATGAAGCTCTTTTAAATACCGAATTTAGAGAGAATGAATTATCTGGTATTACGACTGTTCTTTGTGGGGGAGATGTTTTAACACCAGAACTACAAAAGAAGGTTAATAAATTTTTAAAGGAACATGGTTGTAATGCTGAAATTAGAGTTGGCTGGGGAATGACAGAGTGTGTAGCTTCTACTATTATGACTCCACTTAATAATTTCATTCCAGGCAGTATTGGCATGCCTGGACCAGATAATTTTGTTAAAATAGTTAAACCGGGAACTACCGAAAATGTTTATTACGATATAGATGGTGAAGTCTGTTTAAATAGTCCGGCAGTTATGTTAGGATATTTGGAAAATGAAGAAGAAACAAAACTAAATCTTAAAGTTCATGATGATGGTAAATTATGGCTTCATACTGGAGATATGGGGATGATGGATAAAAATGGAATAGTTTTCTTTAAATCAAGAATTAAAAGAATAATTATTTCTTCTGGTTATAATATTTATCCAAATCATGTGGAAAGTATTATTAACAGTCATTCAAAAGTTTTAACTTCAATAGTTGTTGGTACGCCACATCTATATAAAGGTGAAGTAGCTAAAGCTTTTATTGTTTTAAAACCAGAATATAAATTAACTGATGAGATAGATAAAGACATTCAAGAATATGTTAAAAACAATCTAGCTAAGTATGCTTGGCCAGTATCTTACGAATATCGAGAAACCTTACCTGTAACTAAGGTAGGAAAAGTTGATTATCGTAAAATAAAATAGTATAATAAGAGCCACGGAGCAAAAGATGAACAAGATAATTAAACCTAATATGAATAAAGAATTGATAATTATAGATGAATATGAATTTGGAGATATTGCTGCAGAATTTATTAATTGTGAAGAATATATGAAATTGGCAAATGAACTACATCATGGAATATCAAGATTAAAACACTCTTTTAAAGTAGCAAAGGCCACATATTATATTGCTAAATCATTTGGATTAGACTATCGAAGTGCAACCAGGGCAGCGTTTTTACATGATTTTTTCTTCAATGATGACCTGCCAAGTAATATGAGTAAAATGCAAAAATATAAATATCATCCTAAAGTTGCACTACTAAAAGCCCAGAAATATTTTAATTTAAACGAAAAAGAAGAAGATGCGATTGTTAGTCATATGTGCCCTTTAACACCAAATAAACCAAAAACTTTAGAAGGTATGACTCTGAACTTAGTCGACAAGGGTGTAACGCTTTCCGATCATTTATCAGTAGCATATGAATATACGAAAAATTTAGCTAAAAAAATTCAAATGTTCATTGTGTGCCTGTAATAATTGGTGGTGGTTTAATGAAAAAGCTGAATAAAAAAATTCCCTATATTATGATATGGATATTTTATTATGCTTGGGTTATAGTCTTTACATCCTGGTGGACTTCTTCAGATATTACCGA
>CAYQDO010000004.1:20895-36490 GCA_964416365.1 uncultured Muribaculaceae bacterium
TACCGAAAAATTAATTGCGATTGTCGGATCAAATTTCCTAATATCCATTTTAGTTTATTTACAGGAAATAAAATTTTTAACAATCAGTAATGGTGTGTATTTTTCTTTTATATTGCTTATAATATCCGTTTTACCAATTTTGTTTTTCAATAAAGAACATTTAGATTCTAAAAAAATAATTAATTCTAAATTAAATAAAACAATGTATTTAACTATTATTTTAAATTGTGCTTTTGCCATTCTATGTAAAGGAATAGGGAAAGCATTTGTTATGATGGCAATTGATAAAACTGCTTTGTTATTAAACCAAACTTATTATATTGGTGGAATAATTGGCTGTTTTATTAGTTTTTTAATTTATAAAAGTAAAAGATTAGGTAATTATTTTAGCTGGAATATTATATTTGGATTGTTTACGGTAGCGATGATGATTTATGGTTATGCCGAAGCCGACAGTAGCTATCACATTTTTAGTATTCTAATGGGATTCATTTCTACGATGGGAATGATAAATATGTATTATTGTTTAGGTGTTATTGGCCAAAATTATGCTAATCATTCATATGTTAAAGTATCGATTGTAGCTATTGGTTTATTAGGTGGAGTCGTAGGGACTAGGCTTGGTAATAGTATTAGTAATTTTAATGATGTTACTTCAAGTAGATTATTATCAATCATTAGTGTAGGAATTATTCTATTATTCTTAGTATTGTCGCCAAATATATCAAATGTCTATTACAATGATGAGATAGATAAAAAAGAAAGAGAAAAAAATAATCTTATTAATAATCTTAAAAAATATAATTTAACACCTCGGGAAAAAGAATTATGTTTAAATTTGCTAAAGGGTTATACTTTAAGACAGTCAGCTATAATTATGGGGATAAAGTATCATACTTTAAATACTTATTATAAAAATATTTATAAAAAACTTAAAATCAATAGTAAAATTGAGTTAATAAATAAGCTTAAATAGGGCACTCACTAAAACTAGGGAGTGTACTTTTTTAGTTTTTTCTAAATATAATATAACTGCATAGGCAAGTAATGCGAACCTATAAGAAGTATAAAGTGAGGTGATAAAATGAGAAAGGTAATAGTTGTTTTTATATTATTATGTATTAGTTTAGTTCTTGGAGGATGCGGTAAGAAAGAGTCTGACGTATTTAAAGATCTTGATAATATTAATGAAAAAACAAAAGTTAGTTCAATATCAGAATCCTATGCTAAATATACCGAATTAAAAAGTACAGCATATGAAAAATTAAGTGATCAAGTATCAAATGATGAAAATTTTAATTTATCTATTTCATTAGGTTTATTAGGTTTTTCTACACTTGATATATCTTTAATCCCTTTAAGTTTTTGTGGTTTGAATAATGAAGCAGCCATAGCTGGTTTAGCTATTCTATATAAGGATATAGATTACAAAAACACCGACAAAGAATGTCAGATAACTTTTAAGACAGATGAAGACATATTAAAATATGTAAGTGAATATGATAAATCATCAGATTCAGTTAAAACTACGGTATATGAAAATGATAAGTTATCAATTATCAGTGAATATGTCAAATTAAATAAAGGATATGCTACTCAATTTTATAGCATAGATGATAATGAGTCTACTGTATACAAATCAATTTTTGACGATGATAAAATAATTGTTAGTTTTAAATCTGATACAGAAGAGCCTAAATCAATATTCCGAAACAAAGGCATTGCTGATGAAGAATGGACTAAAAGTGAAGAATTATGGGCTAAATATGAAAATGGTAATGTTACTTCTATTTATGAAGGCGTTGAATATTAAAGGAGAGTAGTTATGAACAAAAATAACAACTATAAAGAAAAAGTAGAAAAAATTTTAGATACAGAAGATAATAGTGACAAATTTGATAAAAAAGATATTGAAAATGGCAAAGGAATGGCAATTTTATCTTATATTTTACCATTTATTCCTTATTTTGTGGAAAAGGAAAATAAATATGTTAAATATCATGCCAGACAAGGAATGGATTTATTGTTAGTCAGTATTATCTATACTATAATTTATAATATTTTAACTTCAGTCATCAAAGTTAATGGGTCCTGTGGTTCTTTATTCGGCTATAATTTAGGAAATTATTGTAGGATAACCCCTTGGTGGATTAGTTGGCCTTTAGGAATAATTTACTTAAGTATTTCAATAATTGCTATTATAGGAATAATTAATGCTGTCAAAGGCAAAGCTAAAGAACTACCAATTTTAAATAAGTTTAAAGTATTTAAATAAAAGAATCAAACAATTAAGTTTGATTCTTTTTTTATAAACTATCTTCATAATAAGTTTTAAGAACATATAAGGCACTATCGATTGACTTTTTTTCACTTTCACCCAATGAATAATATGTGTCACTTTGAATTAAATTATTAATATCTTTTAAAAACTCATCTTTAGTTTTTTTTGAAAAACTGCCAACATTATTATTATAAAGAGCGTCATATCCAGTACCTTTTTTAAAAGGTGTAATTTCTGTTTTTAGTTTTTCTTTAATTAGATTATTAGCTTCTGAAAGATATAATCTTAGGATGTTTAAAAATTCTTTTTTTAATTCATTTTGTTCTTCTTCCAAATGGCAACTGTTTAATTTTCCCTCATAATTTTTAAAATCATTTTCTAATTCTGCTAAAGATTTCGTTAACATCCTATCACCAATATTAATTATATCACATATAATATATTAATGACGATTAATATAATTTATGATATAATTATAGAGATCTTGAGGTGTAACAAGTGGGATATGGCGTAGTATCTTTTGATACAATAACAAAGGAAATAATTAATACTAAAGAATATAAAAAATTAAGTAAAGAAAATCATCACGGTCTTACAAGATATGACCATTCTTTAAGAGTAGCTAAAAAAACATATCAAATTGCCAAAAGATTGAATATTGATTATGTTTCAGCAACTAGAGCAGCACTGTTACATGATTTTTTTACTAATGAAGATTTAAAGAATATTAAAGGATTAGAAAAAGGCAAAAGTCATCCTAAAGTAGCTTTAGATAATGCTAAAAAGAATTTTAATTTGAATAAAAAAGAAGAAGATGCGATTGTTAATCATATGTTTCCTTTAACAATAATTCCCCCTTTATCAATGGAGGGAGTAGTTGTATCTCTTGCTGATAAAGCAGTAGCTATATATGAATGTAGTCGTTTTAAATTAAGTATGACGATTGGCGTTTGGTCATTGTTCATTTTAAACTTTTTAAATTTTAGTAATAATTAGTGTATATAATTTGTCAACGATTTTTCAAAAGAGAAAATTGAAAATATTTTCTCTTTTTTATTTATCTCAGTGTTTATAAGGTACAATGTTTTTTTTGCTAAAAAAATATTTTTTTGAAAAATAAAAAAAATAAAATTACTAAAAAACAATAAAAAAAACATTGACTTAAACTTTTGAGTCTGATATGCTGAGATTGAACATATAGAAAGTATGTTTGGGTAGGTAATGTTATATGAAAAAGGATATTTTTGAAGAACTTATCGTTGTCAAAAGAAGTGGGCAACGAGTTAGTTTTAATAACTATAAAATTGCAGTAGCCATCAAACAAGCCTTTGATCATGTTTTTGATGCCTATAATGAAAAAGAAGTAAATAAAGTATATGAAGATGTACTTCAATATATTGAAACTAATTATGTCGATCGTAAAACTATTAATGTTGAAGATATTCAAGATATAATTGAAAATAAATTAAAAGAAGAAAAACATCATAAAGTTCATGTAGCTTTCAGTGAATATCGTCAAAAAAGAGCTGTCTCTCGTCAAGTGTTTAAAGTTAAGCAACAAAGTAAATTTATCAAAACTATGGAAAAAATAGCTGAGGATAATGTTTTACGCAGTGATAATAATTATAAACCAAAAGATCTTTTAGTTCATTATGGTAAGAATGTGGTAAAAGGTTTTTCTAAGTCATATTTAATAGACAATAAATATTTAAGAGCGCATGATGAAGGAAACATTTTTATCCATGATATGGAATTATTTCCTTTAGGAGTATTATCCAGTGTTCATTTAAATTTAAAAAGTATTATAGACAAGAACAATTCTTTAAGTGAACTGTTATGTCATTTTATAAAAGTAAAAGATGAAGTTTATGGAGAAATAAATATTCCTGCTGTGGATTTTCTTTTAGAAAATTGGGTAGTTAATCATTATCGAACTTATTTCCGTGAATATATTATTAGATATTTCAAAATTACCGGCTTTTATGAATATGTGAATATAAAAAAGATATTAGAACAAATCGATAAAGAAATGATTTTTGAATTAGATTTATTAAAATATCAAAATTATATTTTTTCTAAACAAGTCGAGGATATTTTTAAACAATGCAGTGAAGATGCTGTGGATAAAACAAAAGAAGATTTACTATATGATTTAACTAATGTTTTAAAATTTATAGACGAAGAAAAAAACTATAGCATTAGTTTTGGTACCAATTTTTCTAAACTTGGGGAATTTATTAACTTAATAATTCTGGAAAGTTTGAAAAAATTATTACCTTTAAAAAATCTAAAAATAATTTTTAAAATTAAGCGCAATGAATCCAAATATCTTTCTTCGGTAAGTGAGATAATTAAAGCCGGAGAGGATTTACTACTAACTTTTGTTGATAACACGTTTAATAAAGATAATTTTGAAGTTGAATATTTTGCTGATGGAACCAGATTGTTTGAAAACGTTAATACAAGCGATCGTGAGTCAGTAGGCCGAATGGTTGTGGCACGTACCTCATTAAACCTTGCTCGTTTAGGTTTAAAACATCGTAATAGTAATATCAGAGAATTTTATCAAGAACTTATGGATAATTTGGAACTTGCTAAAAACAATTTATTACTTTCTTTTGAAACTATTGGTAATAAAACTCAAGCTAATTATCAATCATTGTTCTATAATAATATTTTTGATGATGAAAAATTAGAAGAAGGAAATAAAATTCGGAAGGTAATAAAAAATGGTACCTTGTTGGTTGGCGTTGTTGGATTAAAAGAATGTGTTTTGGCTTTAACGGAAGATAATATTAAACAGTTTAAATTAGCTACCGAAATACTAGAATTTTTAAATAAAAAATGCCGTGAATTTGAAAATGTAACCAAGTTAAATTTTCAAATATATGAACCAAATGAAAATATTGTGAGAAAAGAATTTATGGCGTTAGATAAAGCTATATATGGAATCAACAAGAATATTACGGAAGATAGTAAATATGATCTTATTTCTAATCTTGGGGTTATTAAAGAAGATTATAAGAAACAAGCTACTTTTCAAAAATTATTTATTGGTGGCAATTTATTGGAAATAAATTTGCCAGCTCACACAAGTGAAAAACGCCTTCTAAATTTGATTGAAGATTTAATTGATAGTGACATTGGCTTAATTAAAATTAAAGTAGGAAAGAAGGATTAATATGAATATATGTGGATTAGAAAAACTAACAGTTACAGATTATCCTGGATATGTATCATGTATTATTTTTACGCAAGGATGTAACTTTAATTGTCCATTTTGCCATAATTCTTCTTTAATTCCTTTTGGTAAAGGAACTGTAACTGAAGATGAAGTATTTGCTTATTTAGAAAAGCGTAAAAAGATTTTGGATGGTGTAGTAATTACTGGTGGTGAGCCTCTATTACAACTAAATATTAAGGACTTTATTAAGAAAATAAAAGACTTAGGTTTGAAGGTTAAGCTAGATACTAATGGAACCAATTATAAAATGTTAAAAGAATTAATAGATGACGGTTTAATTGATTATATAGCTATGGATATTAAAAATGATATGGCTAATTATGAAGCAATATCTGGATATAAGAAATTTAATTTTAATAGTGTTAAAGAAACCATTAAATTAATTGAGTCTTCCAATATTGATTACGAATTTAGGACAACCTTGGTAAAGGAATATCATAAGTACCAAAATATAGAAAACATCTGTGAATTTATAAATCAAAAAAGTAAATATTATTTACAAAATTTCGAAAATAATGAAGCCGTACTTACCGGAGGACTACATGGTTTTGCCGAAGGTGAATTAAAAAATATGGCTGAAAAACTAAAGGAAAAACACTCTAATATCATCATTAGAGGTTTATAAAAAAACAGAAAGAGGAGTAGAATATGTACAAAGTAAGAAAAAGAGACGGAAAAATTGTAAATTTTGATATTAAAAAAATATCAGAAGCCATTACTAAAGCTTTTGAAGCAGAAGAAACTAGTTATGATCAAGATGTAATTGATTTCTTAGCGTTAAAAGTTACCGCTGATTTTGCGGGTAAAGTAAAAGAAAACATTGTCGACGTTGAAGACATTCAGGATAGTGTTGAATCAGTACTATCTAAATCTGGGTATACTGAAGTAGCAAAAGCTTACATCTTATATCGTAAGCTTCATGAAAAACAAAGAGCTTTAAAATCAACTATGCTTGATTATGCAGATGTAATCAACAGTTATATTAATGTAACTGATTGGCGTGTTAAAGAGAATTCTACGGTTACTTATTCAGTAGGTGGTTTAATTTTAGGAAACTCAGGGGCTATTACCGCTAATTACTGGTTAAGTGAAGTTTATGATAAAGAAATAGCTGATGCTCATCGTAATTGTGATATTCATTTACATGATTTATCAATGCTTACAGGTTATTGTGCCGGTTGGAGCTTGAAACAATTAATTCAAGCTGGTTTGGGTGGCGTACCTGGAAAGGTAACTTCCTCACCAGCAAAACACTTAAGTACTTTATGTAACCAAATGGTTAACTTCCTAGGTATTATGCAAAATGAATGGGCAGGAGCTCAAGCATTCTCATCATTCGATACTTATTTAGCACCATTTGTTAAAATTGATAATCTATCATACAAAGAAGTTAAACAATGTCTTCAAAGTTTCATTTATGGAGTAAATACTCCAAGTAGATGGGGAACTCAAGCGCCATTTACTAATATAACTTTAGACTGGATTGTACCTAATGATTTAGCAGAATTAAATGCTCTCATTGGTGGCAAAGAAGCTGATTTCAAATATAAAGATTGTCAAAAAGAAATGGATATGATTAATAAAGCCTTCATCGAAATTATGATTGAAGGTGATGCTAATGGCCGTGGGTTCCAATATCCAATTCCTACTTATTCAGTTACTAAGGATTTTGATTGGTCAGAAACTGAAAATAATAAATTGTTATTTGAAATGACCGCTAAATATGGCACACCTTACTTCTCAAATTACATTAATAGTGATATGGAACCATCTGATGTCAGAAGTATGTGTTGTCGTTTAAGACTTGACTTAAGAGAACTTAGAAAAAAATCAGGTGGATTCTTTGGTTCTGGAGAATCAACTGGATCAATTGGGGTCGTAACTATCAATATGCCAAGAATAGCTTATTTAGCTAAAGATGAAAAAGATTTTTATAATAGACTTGAAAGATTAATGAATGTTTCGGCAAGATCTTTGAAAATCAAAAGAAATGTTATTACCAAATTATTAAATGAAGGATTATATCCTTATACAAAAGTATATTTAGGTACATTTGAAAGTCACTTTTCGACAATTGGTTTACTTGGTATGAATGAAGCATGTTTAAATGCTAAATGGATTCAAAAAGATTTAACTGATGAAAAAGCCCAAAAATTTACTAAAGACGTTTTAAATTATATGCGTGAAAAATTATCAGACTACCAAGAAGAGTATGGTGATTTATATAATCTAGAGGCAACACCTGCGGAATCAACAACCTATCGTTTTGCTAAAAAGGATAGGAATTTGTTCCCAGATATTATATCTGCAGCATCTGAGGATGAAACACCTTTCTATACTAATAGCTCGCATTTACCAGTTGGATATACAGCAGATATTTTCACTGCCCTTGATGTTCAAGATGAATTGCAAACTTTATATACTTCGGGGACTGTTTTCCATGCTTTCCTAGGAGAAAGATTGCCTGATTGGCAAGCTGCCGCAAGCCTAGTAAAAAAGATTGCTGAAAATTATAGTCTTCCATACTATACTATCAGTCCGACTTATTCAGTTTGTCATAATCATGGTTATTTCGTTGGAGAAGTAAAAACATGTCCAAAATGTGGTGATGATACTGAAGTTTATAGTCGTATTACTGGATACTATCGCCCAGTCAAAAACTGGAATGATGGTAAAGCTCAAGAATATAAACAAAGAACAACTTACAATGTCGATGAACAAAACTGTTCTGAAGCAAATGTTGAAGACAAAACCTATTTGTTTGGAACAAAAACTTGTCCAAATTGTAAAACTGCTAAAGAATTACTAAAGAAAGCTAAAATAGATTATGAATATATTGATGCTGAAAAAGAACCTAATATGGCCAAAGAATTTGGAATCAAGCAAGCTCCAACTTTAGTGGTAATTAAAAATAAAGAAGCAAATCATTATAATAACGTTTCAAACATTAAAAAGTTTATTGAAACAATGCAAATAGCTTGAGGTTAAAAAATGTATAACGTTATTATTATAGGAGGTGGACCTGCAGGCATGACTGCAGGTATTTACCTTGCTAGAGCCGGCCTAAAAACTTTAATTTTAGAGAAAGAAACGATTGGCGGGCAGATTGCTTCTGCTGCCAAAGTAGAAAATTATCCCGGTTATTTAAGTATTAGTGGTGCTGAACTATCGAGTAACATTTACGATCAAGTTATAAATGCCGGAGCTGATTATGAATTTGAAAATGTTATTAACATCGAAAATGGAGATATAAAAAAAGTCATAACTGAGGATAATAGTTATGAATGCCAAACTGTGATAATTGCGACCGGATCTAAATATCGTAAATTAGGTTTAGAAACCGAAGAGAAATTTATAGGAAATGGTCTACATTTCTGTACATCATGTGATGGCTCTTTCTACAAAGACAAGATAGTTGCAGTTATTGGTGGGGCTAATTCAGCATTATGTAATGTTTTATACCTATCAGATATAGCAAAAAAAGTTTATTTAATATATCGTGGAAATGAATTAAAAGGAGAAAAAGTCATTGCTGATCAATTGATGAAAAAAGAAAATGTTGAAATATTATTTAATACATCTGTTGAGAAGATTAACGGAAATGTTTCGGTTGAAAACATTGACATTAAAAAAGAAGGAAAACTAGAGCAACTGAACATTGATGGAATCTTCGTGTCCATAGGTATGGATGCTCAAACTGATTTAGTAGATAATTTATTAGAAAAAAATGAATGTAATTATATTGTAAGCTCCGATTGTAAAACTAATCTAGATGGTATATTTGTAGCTGGAGATTGCCGGGTCAAAGATTTAAGACAACTTACAACTGCTATGAGTGATGGAGCAATATCTGCTTCACTTGTCATAAAATTTCTGAAAAATCAAAAAAAGTATTGACTTAAATAAATAACTTTGATATATTATCTTTACCGAAAGAAATTTATTTCATTCGGTACTGAGCCAAACATGATTCGTTGTGTTTGGCTCATTTTTTATGTATAATATTTAATAGGTGATTAAAATGTTTGAATACATGGGAGATAGAATAAATAATGCCATTAAAAATATTAAAGGCATGGGTCGTATTACTGAAAATAATATCAGTGATGCTATTAAAGAAATTAGAATAGCTTTATTAGAAGCTGATGTTAATTATGAAGTAGTAAAGGAATTTACTAAAAATGTTAAAGATAAAGCCTTAGGTATGGATGTTGCTAAAACATTAAAGCCTGAGGAATTGTTTATTAAATTAGTTAAAGATGAATTAATAAAATTATTGGGAGAAGATTACGTTCCTTTAGTAGTAGATAAAAAACCAACAGTTATTATGCTAGTTGGTTTACAAGGATCAGGTAAGACAACTACCTGTGGAAAACTTGCTAATTTAGTTCGTAAAAAAAATAACAAGAAGCCATTATTAGTAGCTTGTGATATATATAGACCAGCTGCAATAAATCAATTACAGGAAATTGGAGCTTCTTTAAATATTCCGGTCTTTACTAAGGGTAAAGATAATCCCCGAGAGATTGTTAAAGAAGCATTAGAATATGCCAAAGAAAATAATTTAGATTATATTATTATTGATACGGCAGGTAGACTTCATATTGATGAAGAATTAATGAGGGAATTAACTGATTTAAAAGAAATTGCTAATCCTCATGAAATTATTTTAGTTATTGATGCTATGATGGGACAAGATGCTATTAATGTAATTAAAGGTTTTAATGAACAGTTAGCTTTAACTGGCTCAATCTTAACTAAGATGGATGGCAATACTAAAGGTGGTGTCGCGCTATCTATTAGGCATCTAACAAATATTCCAATTAAATTTGTTGGTGATTCAGAAAAACTTGATGGATTATCAGAGTTTTATCCTGAGAGAATGGCCGAAAGAATTTTGGATATGGGAGATATTCTTTCTATAGCTGAAAAAGCTTCATCGGTAATAGATGAAGGAGAAGCTGAAGATATTGCCAAAAAAATGCAAAAAGGTAAATTTGATTTAGAGGATTTTTTAAAAACTATGAAACAAATCAAAAAATTAGGACCATTAGAAAATCTTTTTAAACTACTTCCTGGAGCTCGAAATGCTGGATTAAATAATATAAAAATAGATGAAAAAGAAATGGCTCACGTTGAAGCTATCGTGTTATCTATGACACCTGAAGAAAGAAAACATCCAGAGATAATTAAAGCAACCAGAAAACAAAGAATAGCTAAGGGTAGTGGTAGAACTGTTCAGGAAGTTAATCGTCTGCTTAATCAGTTTGATAATATGAAAGATATGATGAAAAAAATGTCAAATGGAAAAATGGATTTACCATTCTAAAAACATATTTAATATATGTTTTATTTTTATATTGACAAGCGTATAAAATACACTTATAATAAAATTGGATGTGATGGTATGGAAGTAAACAATCCTTTATATAAGAATATCGGAATACATGTTATAGCTTCTATTTTTACAGTTGAAAAAGGTGTTGTTAAAGTACTTTTGATACGAAGAAAAAATGATCCTTATAAAAATCAATGGGCTTTAGTTGGTGGGGCATTATATAATAATGAAGAATTAAATCAAGCTATTAATCGGGAAATATTTGAAAAAACCGGAATGGTAGATATTAATGTTTCAAAATTTGAAGTATTTGGTAAAGTGGATCGTTCGCCAATTCAAAGGATGATCGCGATAGGATACATCGGAGTAATTGATACGGAAAGAGTCAATATTCTAAAGGAAACATTAAAAACTTCAGATGCAGATTGGTTTCCACTAGATAAAATACCTAAACTGGCTTATGATCATGAAGAAATCTTAAAGGCCGCTATAGATGAACTTAAAAAGAGAATAGGGGAATCTAACATTTTAAAATCCCTGTATCCAGAAGGATTTACGATGCCAGAAATCCAAAAAGTATATGAAACAATATTAAATAAGACATTTGATAAAAGAAATTTCCGGAAGAAAATACTGAGTTTGGGAATAATCAATGATACAAAAAAATTTAAAATATTTGAAGGTACTAAACCAGCTAAGTTTTATAAATTTAAGGCTCATAAAAAGAGTAAAAATGTATTATAAATACATTTTTATAAATAAATATAAAGTGTAAAAAATACACTTGGAGGAGGAATTATGAAAATTTGTTTTATTGCGCCAAGTTATTATGGAAAAACTACCGCAACCGAGATTATAAAAAAACACTTTAATTCAGAAAATATCAAGATTGCTAAACCACTTTATGAACTACAAAAACATTTTTATCAGTTTATTGACCGAGATATTAAAGATAAGCAGGATGGTGAGTTACTGCAATTTCTGGGCCAAAAGATTCGCAAAGAAAATCCTCGGTTTTTATTAGAAAGATTTTTTGGAGAAGTAAATAATAGTCAAAATCCAATCATTATAAATGATGATTGTCGTCCTCTTGACTATGCCTTTTTAAAAGAAATGGGATTCATTTTTATAAAAATAAATGGCTTTAGAAGAGATCGGCAAGATCATATTGAAATTAATCTTAAAAACACTTTAGAGTGGCAGGAAGAAATAAAATGTGACTATGAACTAGATAATTATTCAACACTATTAGATTATGAAAAAAATATATTAAATCTTATGAAGGAGATTATTGAAAATGAAAAAATGTTACATAATTCCAATGGAAAAATGCTCTAGTAATTGTACTTTTTGTATTTCTAAGTCTAGAGATTATCAGAATAAGTTAAGCAACAAAGAAGAACCTTTTATAAAAAATGTTGATGATATATTGATAACTTTAAAATTAAGAGGAGTAAAGAATTATGAAATCACGGGTGGTGGAGAACCTTTTTTAGATCAAAATCTTCAAGATAAAATAAATTTAATAAGAAAGTACATACCAGATGCTTATATAAAGATTTATACTAATGGAAATCATTTACAAAAATTAACTGGATTGGATGAAATAAATATTTCCATAGCTCATTATAATGATGCTCAAAATATTAATATCATGCGCCCTAAAACCTATGTATTTCTAAAAAGTAAGCTTTCCTTCTTTAAAGAAAATTATCCTAACACAAGAATTAGATTATCTGTGCCATTATTAAAAAACGGTATTAATAGTAATGATGAAATTAAAAATCTAATTGAAACAACCAAGGTTTATGATGTGGAATATGTAATTAGAACAATTTATCCTCATACACCAAATTATGATGATAATTATGTAGATGTTAACTACGAACATCCTAAAATTAAATATGAGAAGGATAATGCTGTTGGAGACTTTGATGAAATAATCTGGTGGGATAACGATGAGTTATATGCCAATTGGTCTTTAAATAGAAAAAAACATTTATTTAGTTACCTATTATTAAAACCTGATGCTGCTCATTATTTAGATGAAATATTTAATGTGATTGAAAAAAAAGATTTAGAGTATTACGTTAGACTATATAAAGACATCGATAAAATAATGTATTTATATCGGGACAAGCCACCAGAAATTCAGGATATTATCAGAAAACATTTAAAAGGCTTATCATTATTGTTTGGTCCAGAATTTTTAGTTTTATTTCTTAATAAAAAAACAGAAGTAGCTTTGGAAGAATTAGTAAATATTGCTGCTTTGTTAAAAAAAGAAATTCGAGATACCTATTCATTTACTTTTAGACATCAAGGCTACATTAATTATGAAAATACTAATGTTCAAGCTAATATGGTACATGCACCAGATGAACCAGGGGTTAAATTTGATGAAGATATTGATTATTTAAATTCCATGGAATATAAAACACTTGGTAAAAATGAATTAGTTTTAGCTAGAAAAAATGGAACGTTTAAATTATGATTTTAAGTGGTTTAAAAATAGAAAAAGAAATTCAAAATGGAAATATAAATATCGAGCCCTTCAAAGAAGACTCATTAAATCCTAATAGTTATAATTATTGCTTAGGAAATGTGTTATATGAAATAAATGATGAAGTAATTGATCCTAAAGAAAAAACGCAATATAAAGAAATAAAATTAACTAAAAAGGGTTATGTATTAAAGCCCAATAAACTTTATTTAGCAAATACTTTTGAAAAAATTGGCAGTAAAAAATATGTTACGCAATTAATTGGCCGAAGCTCTATAGGAAGACTAGGTTTGTTTTTACAAGTAACAGCTCCTTTAGGTCATATTGGATGTTATCATAACTGGACATTAGAATTAAAAACCGTTGAACCTTTAAGAGTATATCCTTATATGAAAATCGGTCAGGTAACTTTTTGGAAATTAACTGGTAAAAAAACAATTACTTATGAAACAGGAAAATATAATAAACATAATAAGCCATACGTCAGTATGTATTATAAAGGAGGAGTAAAATGATTTTATCTGGCAGTAAAATTAAAACTTGCGTTAAGCAAGGCACAATAGATATTTCACCTTTTAACAATTCCCAAATCAATCCTAACAGTTATAATTATCGTTTAGGGGATTATTTGAAAGTTTATGAAGAGAATATTTTAGATCCTAAAAAGAAATTGAAAACCAAAAAAATTAAAATTCCTGAAGAGGGATTAATCTTATATCCCAATAAACTTTATCTTGGTTATACCGAAGAAATCTTTGGCAGTGATAAATATGTTCCGATTATTACGGGGCGAAGTTCAACTGGTCGTTTAGGACTTTTCGTCCAAATTACTTCAGATTTAGTTGATATAGGCTTTCATGGTAGGTTAACTCTTCAACTTCATGCTACTCAGCCGGTAAAAATTTATCCGCGAATGTTAATTGGCCAAGTTATGTTCTGGAGAATATATGGTAAAATAAAACTTTATGAGGGAAAATATCAAAATTCCACAGGGCCTAGAGAAACTGAAGTTTGGAGAGATTTTAAAAATGCCTAAAATTTATTTAATGCGTCACGGGTTAGATGATGAAAATTTTGTTGGTGGTTGGAGTGAAGGATCTTTAACTATGGAAGGAATAGAGCAAGTTGCAGAAGCTACTGATTTTATAGTAGAAAACATCCCTAATTTAAATGCTATATATCACAGTAATCTGCAAAGAACTATTGAAACAACTAAAATTATTAATGAAAAACTAAAATTTCCTGAGTATCCTTTACCAGAAATAAGAGAGCTTAATAAAGGAAAGCTTAATGGATTATTGGTATCAGATGCTAAAAAGAATTATCCAGATTATTTTCCCCATCCATTAATTGAACAAAGATATCCGGAAGGAGAATCACTTTTGGATTTATATAATAGAGTCAAATTATTTCTTGAAAAAATAAAAAATTATGAAGCCAGTTTTCTAGTAACTCACCGCGGATTTATCAACATGATATATTTTATTTTAAATGATAAAAAAATAAATTACGATAAAAAGCAATTTTGTGTGGATCACGCTTCAATTCATGAATTGAAACTAAACAAAATAAAGAGAATCTATTAAGCTTTTGTCATAGTCACATCTTAATCATATACATAAAATACACTAGAAAGGAAAGTGTATTTTATGTTTAGAACAAATAATAGGTGTGCTGATAATAATATGAATATGGAAGGTGGAGCAATGCAATCACCTATGGCATTTCCAGGAATGATGTGTGATCCAATCATTGAGTGTCCATGTGAAAGAGTAGTGAATCGTCAGTTTTGCCATCAAATACAACATATTCAACCAATTCACACTAGAATAATTAATAATCATGTTTACAATCATAGTTTTGTTCCACAATATACTTGTTGTGAAGAAAATAGAATTTGTCATGTCTATGATCAAAACCCTTGTTGTTAATAATATTGTCAACTTAACGTACAATTTATTTTTAAAACGTATATAAAGTTATTACCCTATAGTATATTAATATTGTAGGAGAGTGATAACTTGCTTTATCCATCGATAGATAAAATATTAAATGTTGTTGATTCAAAGTACATCTTAGTACATATTGTTGCAACACGCGGTAAACAAATGCAAGAGACAAATCATTATCAATTGCCCGATTCTGAATATAAATGTCAAAAAGAAATTGGCAGGGCACTTGAAGAAATAGAAAAAGGTTTAATTAAGTTTTAATTAACTTTTTTTTATG
>CAYQDO010000005.1:0-34929 GCA_964416365.1 uncultured Muribaculaceae bacterium
TTTGATAAATCCTTATTTTGTAATTCAGCAAGATATTTAGTTAAATACATAGCTTGAATAAACATTTGATAATCATCTAGTACTTGGTCTTGATATTTACTTTCAATGATTATAATATTTGGAAAATATTGTTTTAATTCTTCTAGCATTAATAAATCAAATTCTGTATTACGATTAAAGTAAATACAGTTTTCTGGATAAATTATATTAAAGGTTGATCTTCCGTGACAAAAGGAATATTTATCATGAATAATAGGTATACCTATTCCGGCTTCAACAAGAGTTGATTCTAAATATTTTGCAGCTGTAGAAGTATCATAGCCTGTAAATATTTCATATATATTTCCTTTTGGTTTAAAATCATATGTGCTTTCTTCAATAGGCACCATTTTCTTATCATAATAATTTAAAAATACGCTAACTGGTATTAAAGTAGCTCCTAAAGAAATAAAACTTCTTTCTTTATCGATTGTAGTATTATAAGTCAGATTAATAACTTCATTTTTATCACTGGGATTATTTGATAATAAATATTTTTGTAGTTCATAAGCAAAGGCTAAATCAACTCCGTAGTTATTACCAGAATAACTACATGAAATTACATTTTTAAAACCATTATTATTCCGATATATAAAATCTCTTGGTTCACTGTTAGTAGCAATAATTTTATTTTTTTGATTTAATACCTTGGCTCCAAATTCAGAAACTACTGACGAACCACCAACACCACTAATAATAGTCGGTTCTTTTAATTTAGATAATTCATATCTAATGTATTCTAAGTCTGTTTTGTTTAAAGCATCCACCACCCTTTCTTTTAAATGATCAAAATTAACTTGCATGTTCTTTTCCATAAAAAATACCTCCTACTTTGAATATAACTTATATGTAGGAAGTATCTCGTCTACTCATATTTTTCATCTAACAATTCATATTTTAATATTCTTTTTAACTCAAAATGTCTGATATCTTGTTTTTTTTCACAAAAAGCGGCACAATACCAACCATCTTGAAATAAGAACATTTCAGCCGGATCAATAATTCTTTCGTTTTCTCCTTTTCCGTATGAATAATATAAAATTTTTATTTTTCGTTTTTCTTTTATAGCTCTGGTTAAAGCGTTATATTTCTTTTGATTTTCATCATTAGATTTTAAATAATTTTCTTCTCTTTGGTTAATAATATATATACCTCGAATCTTGTCCTGCAGGATACTGAGCTTTTCTTTTAATTGTTGATCTTTTTCTAAATCGATATATTTATTTAATAAACCATAATCTTCTTGATTAAATTTTCTTAGAGGTAATTTTACTGATTGATTTAAAACATAACCACCATATGGTCCCATAATGGTATCGATAAATATACCCGCTTTTTCTAAATCTTCTTTATATACTCTTATCATTCTCTCTGACACTTCCAAAGTATTGGCAAGTTCAGAAACGCTATACTTTCGCCTTGTTTGTAAAAGTTCTAACATGGTAATTACATTAGATATCTTGGACATAGTAATTCCCCCTATTTAGAAATCAAAATCTAAATATACATAGTTGTTCATATCAAATGATAGATTTTCTTCCATATATTTTTTCGCTTTATCGTTTATCTCTGATATTCTTTTATTACCTACTAAAGGATTAATATATCTTATCTTAGCACCATGGTGAACATAATAAACTCCTTTAGGTCTAGTAGTTGAACTTTGTACGCTAGTAGCTTTTTGCCATTTTGTAAATATATTTTGATATTTAGAATGTTTAATTCTATCTATAATTTCCATTTCTTTTAATTTAAATAATTCTAATCTTTTTATGCTGCCTTCGGCAATTAACTTTTTTATAATATCCGCAATTAACTGCATGGAATATCTAGTACGATCTTCTCTAAAAATAACAAAAAGTTTGCTTGTAAGTTTTACAAAATCATTAGCAACTTCTTCCGTTTGGAAACTTAATTCTTCAATATCATTTTCATCTTTTAAAACAATTATATCGTTATAGATTTGTTGGATTTTTTCTAACCCAGCTAGATCATATCTTAATAAACATCCTGATAAGGAATTTTCTAATCTATCTGCCGATAATTTTGGGGTATCATTATCAGCTATCGGATATACATGATAATTAATTATTTCTTCTAAACTGATATTATCTCTTTTTAATAGTTTTGTTATTTCCTCTGAATTTGTTAGAACTTCAGCAGTGTGACTTTCAGTGGACTCTTGTTTCATATAGTCATCATTTAAAAAATCAATACTATGTTTAAAAGCAGGCGTTGCTATATCATGAAATAAGGCTGAGAGTGTTTGTTTTTTATCATGAGTAAAATGCCAAACAATTAACGATACTCCAATGGAATGATCTAAATTAGAATAAAAGAATTGGTTTTCATATAAATCAGAATATATTGTTCCACAAGCCGTACCTATATATTGCTGATTAAGCATTTCTTTTGTATCAATATAATCATTTAACCACTCTGGATAATTCGGTTCTAAAATTTGAAAATACTCTTCTACTGATTTATGAATTGTATTAATATAATTCAAAACTAACCTTTTCTAAATCATAATCTTTTACATAATACTTAATATTTTTGTTGCCTTTAATAATTATGGTATGTCCTTCATCTTCAAGCAATTGCTTTTGTAATTCAATCCCCCCTGGATATTTTTCATTTAACTGACCATCAGATTTTAAAGTTCTCCAAAAAGGGGTTTTATCATAATCTCTTTCTTCACTGGCTCTAGCACAAAGACTTACAAATATACCGGCCGTTAAAGGACAAGTAACATCCGCACTATATTTTTTAGCCACATATTTTCTTAAGGTGTCAATCGTAATTAATTTTCCTTTGGGAACTTTTTTCATTAAAACATCATATTCAAGAGGTGGTGCTATAACCATTTTTTTACCACCCCATCGAGTTGCTGCGACATCATTTAGTTCCACAATTTTAGGCATATCCTTACTATCATTTAGTTTTTCATTGAAAGTTTTTTTACTCATTTAACTTTATTCCCTTCATAATAATTTTTAATATTTGTTTTCATGTAACTGAAAGATTATGCATCGTCCACTTTGAGTTGCTCCTTCTAGAGCCATTAAACTATTGATATGAGCACTTGAACTTTTTGTTTGTTTTTTAGTTTACTTAACTGTCCCATATCCATCACGTTCTTCAAATAAAGTATAGCACAAATTAAATTCTATATTAAGAATAAATTTGAAACTTATTTTCCAAATTTATGGTTTTTTGTTCCTGTTTTTATAAAAAAATATGTTATTAATGCAGTAACTACCGTCATTAAATCAAATATGGCTGAGGTATAAGATTTAATTGTTAGATCATATATAAACCATAGAAATACTGTAAAAGCTAATACTAATTTAAACTTCTTGATATCATTGGTATTCATTAACCAGATATAGATTATCGTACTTACTAAAGGTAGTAATCCTATTAAATCAAGATTATTAAAAATTAAAGATAATGCTATAGCTAAAAAAGTTATAATTATTTTTGCTTTTGTTCCAAGTTTGTCTTTATAGCAAATTATATTTCGAATTAAGCTCAATGTGTTAATTATTGCTCCTGTCATACCTCCTAAGACTATATTACTAATTACTAAAAGACCTATTTGAATAGATTGAAAATATAGAATTTTTTTCTTTTCCATTAATGACCCTGAATATATCATTAGAACCGAAGCCACAAGGGCTATGGCATTACCTATTAATAACTTATTCATTAATACCTTTTAACGCATTCATATAATATCTAGACTCAGTTTCTTCAATAATTTCAAATCTTAATTTTTGATATAATTCTACCGCTTTATGATTTTCTTTATATACCCATAAATATATATTTTTATGAGTTTTTAAAACTTTCTTTATTATGTCCGTTCCTATGCCCAAGTTTCGATATTCTTTAACAATATAAATTGTATCTAATAATACTCCGTTTTCTTTACTAATAACTAATAAACATCCTATTATTTTATTATTAACCATAATTAACTGGAAATTATCAATTTCAGATGTTACTTGAGTATTAACATAATTTTTTATTCGATTCATTTCTTCTTTAGATATATTAGAAGCATGTTCTAATATAGTATCTAATTTAAATTTCTTTAGACATACAATATCACTTTTTTTGGCTTTCTTGAGTACATATTTTATATCCTTTTTTTCTTCAATATCTTCTGTCATAATACCTCTATCAACTTTTTTGTTTTTTATAATTAATATTTGCTAATTTAGCTTGCATGCACAAATCTTTCGTTTGGATTTTATGCATCTTTTCATCTTTAATTGTATATGTTCCACATTGTCTGAATTCAAAATCAACATTTTTATTTATACATTGCTCTCTAATATTTAAAACCCAATCATAGTTTAATGGTCTAGCATTAGTGTCCGATTCTCCTCCTACTACAACTAGTTCAATATCATTTAAATATTTTTCAATATTAATGTTTTCAAGTAATGGTTGAGCCGTAATACATTTATGCTTTATTGGTAAATCTTTAAAAATTGCTAATCTATAATCGGCATTTTTTTGGTTTTCAACAGTACAACATATTATAACGTTTTCATAACCATTATTCCAATCATCAGGAATACAACTCATAAATCTATCAATTCTTTTGGTTAGAAATAGAAAAGTACAATCTTGTCTTTCTTTAATCATTTTGAAGCATTCATTTCTCCACTTATCTGCTTCTTCTAATAAAAAATCAGTTGAAAAACATGTGTACACAATACCGGATTTCATTTTATATTTACCATTTTTTAATTTTTCAATTGGTTTTTCAAAATCTTTGGTTTTTACTATATCATGAGTATTAATATTTCTTTTAAAGTCTCCTTTATGAATATAGCAATGCAAACAACCATCACTACACTTTTTACACCCTCTCCAGGGATTCCACATTGCCATTATATCATCCTTTCAAGTAGCAATTATTTATTTAATTTCATTGATGAAAACACCGACAAGAGTACCCCTAGGGTAAATAAAAAGGCTCCCCAATTAGTATTCAATTTATTTGCAAAAAAACCAATTAAAACTCCTCCAACACCACATAAAAATCCATATATTATTTTTTCTGTTTTCATAATTTCTCCCACTTAACTATTTACATATAATTATATCATAATAAAAGCCGAATATTTCATCGGCTTCATTTTTTTTACTATCCATTCATGCTAATTTTATTCAATTCGTGAAGTGCCCTTTTAATTTCATATACGCTTTTTTAAAACCCCTTTGAAAAGCCCTATTTTTTTTATTTAATAATATTCTGTGCAAAATTATTTTTCGTTTCTAGTTGTTAATAGATTTTTTTGATATTTAATACCATCTATAATCTATTCTTCAATCACTATTTGGAAATAGGCAAAATAAGGAAATATGATATTGTTTTTTTCTTAGACTTTTTAATAATGTTTATTCATCCTACTTAAGAATAATTATTAACTATATCTTTTCTTTTTGTTTATGAACAATCCACATCCTAGTATTCCAAATACTGAAATACTTCCAAGTAATATATAATTCATTATTCCATCACCAGTTTTAGGATTTGCTTCTAAACCGACTTGACTATTTGCTATTACAAATGTTGTTGTTGCTTTTCCACCATCTTTAGTAGTTACTTTTAAATTATATGTTTCATTTGCAAGAGTTTTTAAATATGTCTCTTTCAATGTTACCTTAATACTTCCAGTTTCTACTTCAAAGTATTTTTGATCTAACAAGACATTATTCACATATACTTTATCAAAATTATCTATTGTTGTATCTTCTACTCTTAATGGCAGTTCTGTATCAGCACCAATTGTATATGTTTGATTTTTACTATCATCATCAAAGTTATAAATTATTTCTTCCACCTCAACACTTATCTCAATGTTATTGGCAATATTTGTTATTGTTAACTTATTATTTATTAGTGGTAATGCTTAAAACAAATTAGGAGGATATTATGAAGTATATTATTAAATAAAAAACGCATTGAATGTATTAGTAGAAATGGGGACTATCATGGTTTTTTTACTGTTAAAAATATAAAAACAGTACTTTCATCTAAAAAGCCAAGAGATTTAGAAGTACTTATAAAATTTAGACATTAAAAAAAGCAAATATTTATATCTGCTTTACAAATTATAATTTATGTTTGCTTTTTTATATATTTAATTTTTTTTCTTTCTTTATTATCAAATTTTGATTATTTAACATTTTCAATAATTTAATTGCCTTATCTACACTTTTTGATATATATTTGTTATCTAAATTAACTTCAATATTCCAACATATATTTAATATATAATTAACGAATAAAGCTTTCATTAAATCTTTTTCATTTAAATTTATATTTTTACTCATTATATCTAATAAATTTTCTACAGCTTTTTCATTAAAATCTTTTTTTTCCAACTCTTTTTGCATAAAAATTGCAGTATCTAATATTTTTTCTCCGATAAAACCATGTGGATCAATTGCTTTCCAACCATCTGTTGTTTTGAGAATATTATCGCAAAACAAGTCAGAGTGTAATAAATAATTTGGATCATTGTTCAATTGTAAATCTTCATATACAGAACTTGCAATTTTCAAAAGTTCATTTACTGGTAAAAATTTTCGTTCATACTCTATAGCTAACTTAATAGATCTATCTAAAATTTCTCTATAACTTGGCAGTCCTGTATCTTCTCCAATTTGTATATTAAACTTGGCAGAAACCTCATTAAAAATTTTAATTCTTTCTTCTAAATCGTTAACAGAATTTAATGTTATTCCTGGTTGCAATCTTTCAATAAGAATCACGCCATCATCAATATTACTGTAGTAGCATTTACAAGCTCCTTTACCATCATTTAATTTTAATGCATTAGATTCCCTTAATGTTAATTCTTTAAATGGTATTTCAATTTTTAAAACAACTGGTCCAAAATCATCACTTTCTCCAAAGATTAATACATTATATGTGAATTCATTTAATAATTTAATATTTTTTAAATTAAAAATTTTAACATATTTTTCAATTTTATCTGGAATTGTTTGCAACCATTCTTTGCCAATATCACCAAACATCTTTTCTATATTTTTTTTATAATTAGTAGATACTTCCATTTTTACCTCCAATTATTTTTTTAAATTCATTTTTTTCAAAATTAATTTTGTTTCAGCAGGTATATTATTAGAATTAATTTCTTCTGGTATATCTATTTGTAAATTTTCTGCTAAATCAGTTGAATAATCTCCTTCAAGAACATTTGGGCAAACGAGAGATGTATATAATAAAATATGTTTAATATATTGATATTTATATTTTTCAACTATTCCTAATTGTTCCCAATCAATTAAAGTATCCTTCATTGTTTTGAATATATCTTTTAATCTATTTAATTCGTCTATTTTTCCACATACTGAATCAGAATTTTCTATATTATATTGATATAATGTATCTGGAATTACTCTTAATTTTTTAGTCCTTGATAACACCTTATATGCAAAACCACCATCTTCAAAAAACTTTTGTTGTGGAAATCTTATATTTTTAACTAATTCTTTTTTGTATATTTTACTCCAACAAACTATAAATGTATAAAATTCTTGATAATCAAAAATTGATTCAATACAATTATTTTCATATTCAACAACTTCTCCATTTGCTTCTGTTTTATACTGCCAATGAGAACTTGGTAAAAAATTAAAATTAACTATATCAGCATTATGTTCTTTTGCTTCCATATAGCATTTTTTATAAGTATTTAGTTCAATCTTATCATCCGCATCAAAGAAAGCAACATACTCTACATCAGGTAAGTTTTTACAAACATAATCTAGCCCATCGTTTCTTGATTGTGATGCTCCTAAATTTTTATCATGATTTAAAATAACTATTCTGTCATCTTTTTTTGCATAATCTTGTATTATTTCAAATGAATTATCTGGAGAAGCGTCATTAACACAAATAACTTTAACATCTTTTAAAGTTTGGTTAAGCAAACAATCCAATCCATCTCCTATAAATTTTTCTGCCTTATACACAGGCACAATTACAGCAATTTTTGGTTTCATATTATAATTCTCCTTATACTAATAACCAAATATTATTTTTTTAAACTACCCTTAATTTCATTATTTCTAGTAATAGTTAATGTTTTTGTTGCAATTTTTTTTGCAAAGTCTTCATCATGTTCTACAAATATCATAGTAGGACAGTATTTTAATATTACATCTTCTATTTGCATTCTAGAAAATATATCAATATAATTTAATGGTTCATCCCATATATATAAATTTGCTTGTTCAGATATACTTTTAGCTATTAAAACTTTTTTCTTTTGTCCCTCGCTAAAACTTTCTATTCTTTTATCAAATTGATCTCTTTCAAAATCTAATTTTCTTAAAATAGATTTAAATAAGCTTTCATCTATATTGCTTTTTTCAGCATATTCTTTTAAATTACCAAATAAATGAGAGGTATCTTGTGATACATAAGAGATTTTTATGTTACTGCTTATACTTAAATCGCCTTCATAATTAATATTATATCCTAGTAATAGTTTTATAATACTTGACTTACCACAACCATTTTTACCTTTTAATTGTAGTCTATCACCGCTTTCCAAATAAAAACTTACATCTTCAAATATAGGATTACGATCATAAATTATTGATAAATTATTAGCTTCTATAATTCTTCCAGTTCTATTCGCTAATAAATTTAATTTTAATTCTTCTAATGTTTCAATATTTTTTAATAGTTTTGATTTATCTTCTATCGCTTTTTCTTTTCTATTTTGTGTTGCTATTGATCTTTTCATCATTTTTGCAGATTTATGTCCAATATATCCTTTATCTTGTAATAAATCTCTTCTAATATTATATTTTGACGATTCAATTTGACCAGCCCAATCAGCAGTTTGTCTTGCTGATTTTTCTAATCTTGAAATATCTTTTTTTAATTTCTTGTTTTCGTTCATTTCAAAAATATCTTGTCTTGTTTTGTTTTCCCACCAAGTAGAAAAATTACCTTGTTGAATTTCTATATTTGCTCTATTTATTGATAATATATGATCTACACAAGCATCTATAAAGTTTCTATCATGTGACACTAAAATAAAACTTTTTTTCCCTTTTAAATATTTAGCTACTGATTCACGTGCCCCAATATCCAAATGATTTGTTGGTTCATCTATCAATAAAAAGTTGTTTTCTTTTGAAAATAAGATTCCCAACAACACTTTTGTTTGCTCACCTTTACTTAATGTATTAAATGGTCTATTTAATATTTCTGGATCCATATCTAAAAGTGAAATTTCTCTATCTAATTTCCATTGTTCATAATCATAATTATATTTTTCTGCAATTTCATAAGAAGAAAGTAATGGATTTTCTACATTAAAAGGAAAATAATCAAAAGCCACATTACTGTTTATACTTCCACTATACTCATATTTCCCAAGTAATAAATTTAAAAAAGTTGTTTTTCCTTTACCATTTCTTCCTATAAATCCTAATTTCCAATTTGTATCAATTGTAAAAGATACATTTTCAAATATATTTTCTGGACTTTCATCATAAGAAAAAGTTAAATTCGATACATCTATCATTGCCATATTAAATTCCTCCTTTTTATAATGGTATCATAATTTTATGATTATATAATTTTTTTATTGATTACTCTCAAAAAAAGAGGACATAAAACCAAGTATTTGGTCTGTCCTTTTTTTGTCTTTTTATTATAAGAATTCATAGACCAAACGTCTAATACAGCCTATATTATATACATTTAACGTAAATGTCAATTTTTTTCATTCGAAAAATATTTTTAATTATATTAATCTTTCTATATCTTCCTTTATTTTGCCCTAAAAATCCTCTATTTGTGGATCTAAAATGGATATAATGCCAATATTATTATTATATCGTATGAATTAAAAACCCTCGCAAAGCCTTTGTTTACGGGAGTTAATGGTTATTTGCCACAGCACTGTTTATATTTCTTTCCACTACCACACGGACATGGGTCATTACGACCTATTTTGTCTGATTTTTTAGGTTCACTTTTTATAGTTTCTTTACCATCATTAGTGTAGACAGGAGTCTTTTTTTCTGGTGCAATGTTTTGTCTAATTTCCACTTTCATTAAAAAGTTAGTAATATTTGAATCGATAGTATCTAACATTTGATCGAAGATTTCATAACCTTCTAAAGCATATGCTTGAAGTGGACTAGTTTGTCCATATCCGCGAAGCCCAATACCTTCTCTTAAATGTTCCATTGAATTAATGTGGGTTATCCAAGCATCATCCATTACTCTCAAACTGATTTGTCTTTCAAAATCAGTGATGATTTCTTGAGGAACTTCTTTTAATTTAGTTTCAAAGTTTTCAATGAATTTATCATAAATAAAATCTATAACACTATCAACATCTAATTTTTTAATGTCAGAAACTTCGATTTGTTGATACTTTAAAAAGTTGCTATTAAAATAATCAGTTATAGTTTGATAATCTTCATCTGTCAGTGAATTGTTTTGAGCTAATCTAGATTCAATATAATCTGCTACAAAATCATTAAATGTTAAATAGACAGATTCCTGAATATTTTCAGTATCTAAAATACTATTTCTTTTTTCATAAATTATTTTTCTTTGTTCACTAACGATATTATCATAATCTAGTAAACTTTTACGTGAATCGTAGTTATTTCCTTCAACTTTCTTTTGAGCACTTTCGATACTTTTACTAAACATTTTAGAACGAATTGGTTGAGTTTCATCATATCCAATACTTTGAATCATAGTTTTGATACGATCAGTACCGAACCTGCGCATTAATTCATCTTCAAATGATACAAAGAATTGAGAATACCCTGGATCTCCTTGACGACCAGCACGTCCTCTAAGTTGATTATCAATACGACGTGATTCATGTCTTTCTGTACCTACAACACATAGGCCACCTAATTCTTTTACACCTTCACCCAGTTTAATATCAGTACCACGACCAGCCATATTAGTGGCTATGGTAATGGAATATTTTTGTCCAGCCTTGGCGATAATTTCTGCTTCACGAGCATGATTCTTAGCATTTAAGATTTCATGTTTTAATCCTGCTTTTGTTAAAAGAGATGACAAGTATTCATTTTTTTCAACGGAAATTGTACCCACCAAAATAGGTTGTCCTGTTTCATGTATTTCTTTAATAAAAGATACAATGGCATTGTATTTGCCTTTTTCAGTTGCAAAGAGTAAATCCGCCATATCTTCTCTGACACAAGGCTTATTAGTTGGTATCTCAATAACATACATGTTATAAATGTCTCTAAATTCTTCTTCTTCAGTCTTAGCAGTACCGGTCATACCAGATATTTTACTATACATTCTAAATAAGTTTTGGAAGGTAATAGTAGCCATTGTTCTGGTTTCTTCGTTAATTTTAACGTTTTCTTTAGCTTCAATCGCTTGATGTAATCCTTCACTAAATTGACGACCATGCATTAGACGACCAGTAAACTGATCAACAATAATAACTTGTCCATCTTCCACTACATAGTCTACGTCATTTTTCATAGCATAATTTGCTTTTAAAGCTTGGTTAATATGATGGACTAAAGCTGTATTGTTAGCATCATATAAGTTAGCTAATTTGAAGTAAGTTTCAAGTTTTCTACTGCCTTGTTCAGTTAATATGACAGACTTTATTTTTTCATCAATTTTATAGTCTTCTTCTACTTTTAATTTTTTTACGGCATGGTCGGCATCCATATATAAATTTGCCGAATTCATTTTACCACCCGAAATAATTAATGGAGTTCTTGCTTCATCAATTAATATTGAGTCTACTTCATCGATGATAACATAATTTAAATCTCTTAAGACACGATCTTCTTTGCGGCTAACCATATTATCTCTCAAATAATCGAATCCCACTTCATTATTAGTTGAATAAGTAATATCACATTCATAAACTTCTCTTTTTTGTTCAGGAGTAAGTTCTCGTAAGTTAACACCTACTGTTAGGCCTAAAAATTTATAGATAGATCCCATCCATTCAGCATTACGTGCTGTTAAGTATTCGTTAACAGTTACAACATGAACACCTTTGCCAGTTAAGGCATTTAAATAGGCTGGTAATATAGTGGTAATAGTCTTACCTTCACCAGTTTTCATTTCAGCAATATTACCATAATGAATTGCCATACCACCAATTAATTGAACTTTATAGGGTTTTTCACCTATTTGGCGATATGCTACTTCTCTTGCTGTGGCAAAAGCTTCAACTAAAATATCATCTAAAGATTCACCTTGAGCTAGTCTTTCTTTAAAGATAGCTGTCTTTCCGGCTAATTCTTCATCACTTATTTTGGAATATTCATTATCTAAAGCTTCTATTTGATCAGCTAATTTTTCAAATTTTCTTAATTCTTTATATTCAGTATCAACAAGTTTCTTTAAAAAACTCATGATGCTCACCTCGCTAAAATTTATTATATCATATATCTATTCTAAATATAAACATTAAAAAAAGGATTTTTAAATCCTTTTATATAGTATTAATGATACCGTACTCTCCATCTTTTCTTCTGTAAATAACTGAAAAGCAGTCTTCATCAACATTCTTAAAGATAAAGAAATCATGACCCAATAATTCCATTTGAAGAATAGCTTCTTCTTCATCCATTGGTTTTGAATCTATAGTTTTTCTTTTCACTATTTTACTTTTGTTTTCTTCTTCTTTTTCAAAATCAAAATCAAAAATGAAATCTATATCCTTGTTCTTTTTATAGCGATCATTTAATCTAGTCTTATGTTTTCTGAATTGTCCTTCTAATTTATCTACAACTAAATCAATTGCTGCATATAAATCTGAATGACATTCTTCTGCTCTTAAAGTAAATAGTTTAGTAGGTACTGTTACCTCTATCATTTGATTATTATTTTTGACTCTTACCATTACTTTGGCTTCTACGTTTTCCGGAGAATCAAAATACTTATCTAATTTACAGATTTTTTCCTCAATATATGCCTTAATAGCAGGGGTGATTTTTACTTTTTCAGATAAAACTTTTAATTTCATTTTTTCATCATCTCCTATTAAAATTATAGCATAGGAGAAAGAAAAAAACTACAGAATTGTAGTCATTTTTACTTCGGTTACATCAACGGCTTGTAAGCCTTTGACAGTTTCAATTAAATTAAAGTCGACGACATCGCCTTCTTTAAGTGTTTTGTATCCTTCTTTGTTAATTGCCGAGTAATGAACAAAAATATCTTCTAAATCCTCATATTCAATAAACCCGTAACCCTTTTCATTGTTGAACCACTTCACCTTACCTCTCATGCATAACACCTTCCCTTCTAACCAATTTTTGTACAGCCTAAAGACATCACACAAAATAGTTCTTTTAGTAAAACTTAGTGGGGTTTTATTTTAGTGACATTGCCAGTATAACAACAAAAATTTAAAAATTGTGTCGAAATCGGTCTAAAAGTTTTAGTAAATGCGTTAAATGAATTATTTGTAATTATATAGTGAGAAGAGCCAGGTTTCAGCAACAAATTCCGACATTTTAAGCACAAAAATTATTAATATATTTTTTTTATGATACCATTTTATTGCAAGGTGATATAGTGAAAAAATTAGTAGTAAATTCTATTATGAACAAAATCGAAAATTTAAACAAATATGATGATATTAAACTTTCAGAAATCAAATATGGTTTAGAAGCTATATACTTAAACATCAGCAGATTTCTAGTTTATTTTACAGTTAATGCTATCTTAGGCATATTTTGGGAGAGTTTATTGTTCTTTTTATTTTATTTACCGTTAAGAAGTTTTAGTTTTGGATTTCATGCGAAAAACAGTATTTCTTGCTGGATCTTATCTGGTATTGCTTTTATCGGTCTACCTTATTTATCAACTTTGATTACTTTTAATTTTATTCTGAAATTATTAATAGTTATGTATTCTTTAATTATATATACAATCTTCAGCCCTTCAGATACACCAAAAAGACCAATTATTAATAGTCAATATCGCTTAAAATTAAAATTATTTACATTATTTTTTGTACTTTCATATTGCATAATTATTTTATTAATTGACAGTTCTTTAATCAATATAATTTCCTTAGTTTTAATACACCAAAGTATATTAATTACTCCACTTATTTATAAGTTATTTAATGTTTCATACAATAATTATTTATATCGTCAATTGAATTAATAAAAAGAAAGGAGTGTGTAAAAATGGTAGAATTATTAGCTAACATTGGAAAATCTGTTGGCAATTCTGTTGCATCTTGGTGGTGGCTACTTGAAGAACCAGAATGTCCTAAATCATTAATAAAATAAGGCTTTCGCCTTATTTTTTTGCTATAATTTTAATCTTAAATAAATCATGTATAAACGAAGTTTTAATATGTATATTTTTATTTAATTGCTTAATATAGAACAATCCTAAGCCACTTTTAATTTTTTTTGTACTATAATTTTTATTCCCAATATTATCTAAATCTATATCATTAATATAAGTATTTAGTATTTCTATAATTACTTTATTATTGACTTCTTTTATACTCATATATATCGCTTTGTTTTTTGCTTGACTGGTCGCTTCTATGGCATTATCCAAAGCTATGCTTATTATTTCACATATATCTATATACAATCGATTATTTAATTGTTGAGTTTCAAAATAAATATGGTTTTCTAAATAAAAGTCAATATTCTTTGTCTGAGCAGTACTTGTTTTAAAATATATGATGCCTTGTAATCCTTCCGGTAAGCTATCAAAAGAAATAAAAGCATGGTTGTTAAAATTATACTTTTTAATTTTTTTTTTGATTATCTCTTGAGTTTTTGAATTGCATAATGTGCTTATAAACAAAAAATCGTTTAACAAGTTATGTTTAATCATTCTAAAATCATCTATAACACTATTATACATCATTTGGTTGTCAATTAAATATTTGTTTTTTATATTTAAAAGATTATTATTATGTAATTCTTTGAAATAAAAGATGATTATGGTACTGATAAATATAATAATTAAAATACTAAAAATATAAAAACGGAAATTAGTATAATTCATAACATATATCGTATATAAAAAATATACGATAGCTAAAAATATACAAATATAAATAATTCTGTTTTTAGAATTTTCAAATGTCAGCAACATTTTTTTATATAAGTTTTTTAGATACGGCATCCTACACATGCCATAAAAACTCCAAAAACAGAAAAGTGAAAAAATATCCTTCACAATCCAGTTTTTAGTTACTAAAGATATATTATTAAATATCAAACAAATCACAATAGATAAAATAAACTCATTAAAAATAGAAGTTACCCCAATGAAAAAGCTTAAAAATAAATTTTCAAAAAATGAAATGTTAGTTATCAAAAAAAAGAAAAAAGCTAATATAACAAAAGCAACGGGAATTTTAAAAGATGGATCATTACAGCAATTATTAATGTATATAAGCAGTGAAGTGAAAAAGATTATTATGTGGGTTTTATATGAATAGACAATTTTATTATTAGAAAAGTTACTGTAAGCATATAGAAATACGAAGCAGCCAAATATTATTGTTAAAAATCCAGGTAAATTATTTATATCTATCACAAGATATTCTCCTTAAAACTTTTTGAACAAAGATCGACTTTTTCCCCATTATCTAAAACAAAATATCCCTTTGACCAATTGAATAGATTTACTCGATCCTTATTTACTATACATGCACGATGAACTTGTTTAAATCGTTCATCTAATTCTTTTGATATTTCTAAAATTGATTTATTTAAAAGAAATTTATTGTTACTTGTTTTAATGACCAGTTTTCGTTCAGCAGTATCTCTATAAATGTAAGTAATGTCTTTATAATAGATTTGCATATCTGTTTTACTATTGCAATAGTAGAATTTACCATAATCCGCTTTTTTAGAAACTATTATTTTAAGATCCTTAGCTAATCTATCTTCTAAAGAAATAAATTTTTCAATAAAATCAAATACTTTAAAGATATTACGATAAACTGTCTCAAACATCTTATCATGACTAGATATAAAAATTACTTCACTGTCCCAATCACACTTACGAATTTCTTTAGCAATATCTAACCCAGAACGAGAGTGACCTAAATCAATATCTAAAATATAAACTTTTTGTGTAGCACAATCTACAATAGATTTGTGTAAATCACAGCAGTATTTATTATATTTTTCAATAGAATATTCGTTTTCCGTTTTAAATATGGTTTTGTCTATAACATCACAAATAATATTTTGAAATTCAATGTTATCTTCTACTACAACAAACTTCACCATGACTACTAGACTCCCTTTTACACTAAATTATACATAAAAAAATAAAAAACATAAATATTTATTTATGTTTTTTTCTTCTTTTATACTTAAGTTTCGTATTTTTTATTATTTTTTTTAAGATTAGTACTCCTATAAATACATATATAATAGGTAATACTTTAAAAAATATTGATTTCTCCAAACTAGAATACTCTTCATTTAAAATATTAACTTCATCCAAATTATTATTTTCAAAATAATTTCGGAAGAAATTTTGGACTTTAAGAATCCAGTTTTCTTCCGTTCCTGATCTTATTTTCTTATTAAATAAATCTTTGTAATTAGTTACTAACTCTTCTACTACTACAGGAATTTCATATAAGGAAGGTCCTAGAGATGAAGTCATTTCGTTACCATTCAACTGTTCATAAATGATAGCTATATCAAACAGTAATTGATCTTCTCCTGTTTTCGCCATAAATTCAATACCGTATGGTAAATTGTCTTTATCAAAACCAAGCGGTAAAGTGATGGCAGGATAATTTATGGTAGAAGAAGCGTGGGCTGATAAGTTCTGCACCTTACTTGATTCACTTCTTTTTAATAACTTATTCTTTGTTGCAGGATACATCATAATATCAATGTTTTCACCTGTCATAATTTTTTCGATATATTTTCGATAATCTTCTTTTAAAATGTTTTTTTCTAATAGTTTTTCCTTCGGACTATTACACGAATCAATGTAATCACCAAAAGATGTAATTTTATCATTTGATAAGTACAATTCGTCAAAACTTCTGATTATTCCTCTCGTGTTTTTGATGTATTTATTAAAACTATCGCATATTAAATAACCACTTAAAGAAGATAAAAACCAGTAATCGGTTTCATAGTTATAATAATCTTCTAAATAGACTATTGTAGCCTGAGCTTCTTCTAATTTTTGAATAGCAATTTGCATTAAATCTTGAATTTCTGAGTAAGTTTCTCTATTCTCAGGCAATTTATTTTCATCAGATCCGATTAAAAAATCATTTGATATACCAATTGTTATGCCTTCTAGATTTTTTTTTTGAGATACATAATTTTTTTTATCTTGTTTAATAGATTTATAATCGTCTTTATCATAACCGTTAATAATATTAACAATAATCATTGAATCATTAACAGTTTTAGTTAAAGTACCTATCGTGTCTCTTTCCGGATCGTAAGGTAATACTCCATTACGACTAATAAGACCTACAGTAGGTCTTAAACCCACTAGATTAGCAGCGGCAGCAGGAAGCCTAATCGATGAGTTGGTATCAGTGCCTAGAGCAGCAGCAGCAAAATTTAAGGCTATAGAAACTGCTGAACCCCCACTTGATCCATATGGAGAATAATCTGGGTTATACGCATTTTTTACAATTCCATAACTGCTACGTGATGAACTTGCTTCAAAAGCAAATTCGCTCATATTAGCCTTAGCGAGAATGATTGCTCCAGCATCAATTAACTTTTGAATAACAAAAGCATTATGTTTAGGATAATTATCTTTTAAGGCTTTAGCTCCTGCTGTGGTAGGCATTCCGACTACATCAATATTATCTTTGACAATTATAGGCACACCGTGTAATGTTGACTTGATTGTATCTTCATTTCGTAATTGGTCTAATTCTTTAGCTTCTTTTAAAGCTTTTTCATTTATATTAATTATCGCTCCGAAAGTTTTATCATAACTTTCAATTCTTTCCAAATAAAGTTTTACTAATTCTTCACTAGTGATTATTTTTTGATTCAAAGCTTCACTAATTTCTTGAAGATTCATTTTGGTAATATCAATAACTGATTTACTTAAAGCCTCTACTTTATTAGGATATACTAATAAACAACCTATTAATACTACAAAGCTTTTTTTAATAAACATTTTTATTTGATTCCTTTTTTAATTCTTTTTCTTTTATCGCTTGTCTTTTATCATAGGTGTGTTTACCTTTACAAACCCCTACTAATAATTTAGCTTTACCATTTTTTAAATACATTTTTAAAGGAATAACTGTATAACCATCTTTTTCGGCATCATCATATAATCTTTTTATTTCCTGTTTATGTAGTAATAGCTTTCTAGTTCTTCTTTCGTCATGATTAAATCTATTGCCTTCTTCATACTTGGCTATATACATATTTATAACAAAAACTTCACTATTTTTTATTCTTACATAGGAATCTTTTAAATCGACACTTCCTTTGCGAACTGATTTGATTTCGGTTCCGGTCAAGGCTACGCCAGCTTCTATTTCTTTTTCTACAAAATAATCAAAATAGGCCTTGCGATTATTTATTTCCATCTTTTGCACCACCAGATATTTCAAAGTCTATGTTTTGAGCTTCTTTACTTGCTCCAATAACTTTAATAGTAATTCTAGAACCAAGACGATATTTCTTTTTAGTATTTTGTCCAATGAGAGCCATCAAGTCTGGTACGTAGGTATAATAATCTCCGGTTAAAGAATTAACATGAACTAATCCTTCTATAGAATTTGGTAGTTCTACGAAGAACCCAAAATTAGTTACACCAGAAATAATTCCTTTATGAATTTCTCCAATATGACTTTCCATATATTCAGCCTTTTTCATATCATCAACTTCTCGTTCTGCCTCAACTGCATCTTGTTCTCTTTGAGAAGTTTGCATACCTATGTCTGGAAGTTCTTTTTCCCACTTTTCTATAGTTTCATTATTTATTTTGGCATCAAATAAATATTCACGAAGTAAACGATGAACTGTTAAATCTGGATATCTTCTTATTGGACTAGTAAAGTGGGTATAACACTGACTCCCTAAGCCAAAGTGACCAATATTGTCAGGTGAATAAATAGCTTTTTGCATACTACGAAGTAAAATAGAAGCGAGAATATCATATTCCGGTTTATCACTTAACTGACTTAAAATCTTTTGCATTGATTTAGAATTTAAATCTTTGAATTTACCAACTAATTGATAACCTAATAAGCTGACTAAACGCATAAAGGAATCAATTTTTTCCGGTTTTGGTTTTCCATGAATACGATAAATAAATGGTAATCCCATATTATAAATATGTCTTGCTACAGTTTCATTAGCCGCAATCATAAAGTCTTCAATTAATTTTTCTCCATTTTCACGGATGCGTTTTTCAACACCTACACATCTACCTTTTTCATCGACAATCAGTTTTGCTTCATCTAAATCAAAATCAATATATCCTCGTTCAATTTTATGTTGTCTTAAGATGCTAGCCAAATGATTCATACCTTTTAAAGTATCAGCATATTCTTCATAACCTTCAGGGATAATGTTTCTCATGATAACATCATTAACTTTTTTATAAGTCATTCTTTTTTTAGATTTAATATACGATGGAAAAATATCATAGTTAATTACGTTCCCTTTTTCATCTATTTGCATCACACATGAAATTGTTAGTCTTGCCACATTTGGATTTAAAGAACAAATTCCGTTAGATAATTTATGAGGAAGCATAGGAATAACAGAGTCAGCTAGATATGAACTAGTGCCTCTTAAGTATGCATCTTTATCAAGCGGGGAATCTTTAGTTACATAATAACTAACATCTGCTATGTGAACACCCAAGTGATAAATGCCATTTTCAAATTTAAAACTGATAGCATCATCAATATCCTTAGTATCATCACCATCTATGGTGAAAATAGTTTCATTAGTTAAATCTGTTCTTCCGGCTAAATTCTTATCCAATACTTCAGTGGGAATTGTATCAACTTGTTCTTCAGTCTCTTTACTAAAATCTTCAAAAATTCCATATTTGTAAGCTATAGATTTAATATCGACACCAGGATCATGAATATGTCCGATTACTTTAACGACATTACCTAAATATTTATTATTACCCAAATCTTTAACAGTATTAACTAATACTTTTGTGCCATCTACACAGTTTTTTACACTTTGATGATCTAATTCAATCTTTATTACATTCTTATCATCATCAAGTTTTAAATAAGGCTTATTATTTATATAATAAACTGATCCAATTATATTTTTAGCATTACGTTCTAAAATTTTTAAAACTCTTCCTTCCGGTTCCTTATTATACAAAAAAGTTTCGGCTAAAATAATATCCCCGTTAGTGGCACCATTTAAGTTGTTGAAATTAATATATAAATCGTCACCTTCTAATAAAAGAAACCCATTTCCTCTTTTATTGATACTTAATTTTCCTACTTTTAAGTTAGGACAGTTTTTATATAAAATATATTTTTCTTTTTTTGTTCTAAAAACAATATGTCCACTTACTAACTTTTCCATTTCATTTTGTAATTCAAGGTACTCTTCAGCAGTAGTTAGTTCAAGTAAATCATTAATTTTCATTAAATCTAAGGCTTCATATTGATTATTTAAAACTTTTAATATTTCGTTTTTCATATTATATCTCCTTATTTTATTATAACATAATCTAATCTTTTCAATAAAAAAAGCGCCTTACTTGGCACTACATAATCCCTTATTTGAAAAATTATTTACATTTTGGTAGGGATTAGCTATTTCAAAAAAGCTAATAGTACCACCTTCATCAAGTAATGATTCATAAGGTATAGTAAATCCCAGTTTCCTTAAAATGTGAATAGCAGCTTGATAATGGACATTTTCTTTATGTACAAAAGCAATTAATTTTTCTATTCCTATTGAAAAGGCATAATCCATAGTTAATTTAGAAGCTTTTGTACCATATCCCAGGTTATTTATATTGATATTTTCAGGATAATAAAAATTAATTTCTAAACTTATATCATCTAATTTATCTAAAAACACTAATTTAGTCTGACCTATAATATCATGATTTAACACAATATCAAAGCTTAATTCTGTATTTGGTTTTTTTAATAATAATTCATTTAATAAATGATTTGAAAATTTTGGTTCTATTTTTAAATTACTCATAATAATAATCCATATAATAAAAAGTACCATTGGTACTTATATATTTAACTGATATATAAAACAAATGATAAAACGAAAAACGCTAAACCTAATACTAATGTAATACGAGTTATTAATAGTTCAGAACCTCTTTCTTTTTGATTTTGAAATAACTCTGTATTTCCCCCAGTTATAATTTGACTAGCATCTGAGGCTTTATTACTTTGTAATAAAACTAATGCAATTAATAAAATTGATACAATCAATAATAACGTTTCCATAAATTCACCCAATTTCTTAACTAATTTAACATATTTTTTAATGAAAATCAAATAAAAACTAGTATCCGTACTATTATATAACATTTTACGATTTTTATTAACATAACTTGTCAATCTTTTCCGTTGCTTAGGTAAAAGAGATACTGCTATAATATTTTATGGTGAAGATAAAATGAAAAATCGTTCAATTTTGGCAGTAACTATATTTGTGGCAGCCTTACTATTAACAATTGGTATAACATTTGCTTATTTTACAGCGCAGTTTGTTGGCGGAGAAGATATTGATACTATTACAGTAACTGGTGGATCTATGAACATTGTTTACAGTGGTGGAAATGATATTAATATTTCGGACATTATTCCCAGTGATGAACCAACAGTTGTTAAGACTTTTACTGTCACTGGTAATAATACTACTCAAGTACCAATGAGTTATAAAATAAGATTAATTATTGAATATAATGATTTTAGTGAAGAAGCATTGAAGTATAGTCTGATTAGTACTAATACTGATAACAACGGTACTGTTGCTCTTAATGTTAATATGACTAACTTAGGGACTGGTGTTAAAACGGTAGAAATGGGTGTTGGTTCATATACTGTTCCTACTGATGGAGATAAAATTCATACTTATAGGCTAGAAATATATTTTTCAAATGCGGCTTATAGTCAAAATGAAGATCAGGAAAAAACCTTTAAAGCCTATGTTAGTATTGAAGATAATACTTTGCCTTAATTTATATCATTAGCAATTTATATGAATTTTAAAAAAAGAAAAAACATGAATTTAAGTGATAAAATAAAAGTAGACAAGAGCAAAAAAACTCAAATCTACTTTTTTGATATTAAAATAAAGAATGTGAAAATGGGAAGACTCTATACTGAAGAACAAGAAAAAATATTACTTGATTATTTAAGGATATGCTTTAAGATACAAAAACCCAATTCAATTTAAACTTGAATTAGAGTTTAATGAGTTTTTTATAAACTAAATATTTTTATTTGACTAGCTGATATGTTGTGTTTTTAACAATTCTCTTTTATATAATCCACTATTTCAATAAATTTATGACCGTTTGATGCTTTAACAATTATTGTATCAGACGGGTTTATTAGCTGTTTAATAAACTCTTTAGCTTCTTCTTTTGTAGCAAAATGTTTTACGTTTAAAATGCCTTTATTAGCTTCATCACTTATATATTTAGCATTATGTCCAATTGCAATAAGATGATCGACGGGATTTTTAGCAATAAACTTTCCGACTTTCTCATGTTCTTCTTTAGCATAATCTCCAAGCTCATTAATATCTCCTAAAATAGCTATTTTACGTTCTCCTTTTTCTTTCATAAGGTATTCTAAAGAATTTATCATCGAAGTGGCGTTAGCGTTATAAGAGTCATTGATAATTAAAGCTCCTTTTTTAGAGTAAACTTTTTCTAGACGACCACTGGTTAATTTGCCCTCTCGTAATGCTTCATCTATATCAGCTATTGGAACATTAAAATGCACACCTACAGCAATAGCTATTAAACTATTTAATAAATACCCAACTGTTCCAATTGAATTAACAAAACGGAATTTTTTATTGTTGATATTAACTTCAAAGTTGTTCTCACTGATATTTTCAGCTTTATATGTAGAATCATTTTTGATACCACAAGTGACGATATTGGAAAAATCTATTTTAGACTTAAATAAATTTTCGTCATCATTATTAATTATTAATATACCTTCTTTTTTTAATCCGGATGTAATTTCCAGTTTAGCTTTAAGTATATTTTCAATACTACCTAAGTTTTCAATATGCACAGGAAGTACATTAGTAATTACTGCTACATCAGGCTTAGCAATATTGGAAAGATATTCTATTTCACCTATGTGATTCATTCCCATTTCTAAGAGAACGATTTCTTCATCTTCTAATTTTAAAATAGTTAAAGGTAGTCCTATATGATTGTTATAGTTTTTTTCCGGAACAAGAGTTTTATATTTCTTGGAAATAATGGCGTAAATCATATCTCTTGTACTGGTTTTACCTACACTGCCGGTTACAGCTACAACTTTTGGTTTACATGCTTCTAACTTGGCCATAGCTAGATTCTTCAAAGCTTCTATCGAATCTTTAACTATGATAATCGGTTTATCAATTTTGGTTAGTTTATTTTCAAATGACTCTTCTAGTATGCAGACCCCAGCACCATTATCAAAAGCCATTTGATAAAACTCGTTTCCATCAAACCGATTCCCTTTAATACCTATATAAATATCCCCATTATTTATCGTTCTAGTATCATTTGAAAAATGCTGGCATATTACATTTTCATCTCCGCAATATAATTTACCGTTACAAATTTTGATTATATCACTTACGGTCCATTTCATATTATCACCTTATCTTACCATCATAATTTTGGCATCTTTTTCTTCTAAAATCTTTTTCTCTTTTAATTCATATAATATATAATCTAACGTTGCCATGATGAGCTCTTCTTCTGGATGAATGAAAGCTGGAGAATTAATATTTTCTTTATCCACAAAGAAACTTTTAATATTAAATACATAAAGAATTTTTCCGTTAACATCATAATATTTGTCATTTAACTTAAATATAACGTGTTTTTCTTCATCACTTATTAAAATTTCCCCTTGAGGATATATTTTTTTTAATAAATAAGCGTAATACCAGCAAGCCCCAGTATAAAAGAAGGTAGCCGCTTTGTGATTAGTACCCTTTAAAAATCCTTGGTTAAAACATTTAGTATCAAAGATATTATTTATTTCTTTGATTATTTGCTCAATATTATCCATTATTACTCCTTATTTTCTTCAATTCTTAATAACTCATTATATTTACAGATTCTTTCTCCACGACTTAGAGATCCGGTTTTGATATAACCTAAATTTAAACCGACTGCCAAATGAGCAATGGTTGTATCTTCAGTTTCACCGCTACGATGAGAAATAATTGTTTTATAAGAATTTTGCTTAGCTAGTTCAATTGTTTTTAACATTTCAGAAACTGTTCCGATTTGATTAGGTTTAAGCAATATCGCATTATTATATTTTTCTGCTATACCTTTTTGTAAATACTTAATATTGGTTACAAAGTAGTCATCGCCTACTAACATGATTTTATTGCCAATTAAAGAGGTTAGTTTTCGAATAGAAACAATATCATTTTCTGCAAATGCATCTTCAATACTAATTATTGGATATTTATTAATTAGTTCGTCATAATAATTAACTAATTCATCTTTAGTTATTTTTTGTTTATTGACGGTATAATATTCCCCATCAAAAAATTCACTGGCTGCACAGTCTAATGCGATACAAACATCTTTCCCTGGAACATAATTACTATCACTTATAGCTTTAACAATATAATCCAAAGCTTCTTCAATAGTATTTAGTTTTGGAGCAAAGCCACCTTCATCACCAACTGATGTGGAAAAACCATTTTTTTCTAACAATTTCTTTAAAGTATGAAATACTTCTGAACCACATCTTAATCTTTCTTTAAAGGTTGATTGTTTTGGTATAATCATAAATTCTTGAAATTCTAAACCACTATTAGCATGAACGCCACCATTAACAATATTCATCATCGGAATAGGAAGGTCTCCATTATTTCCTAAATATTCATATATTTCCTGATTATTTAATTTAGCTAAAGCTTTCAAGACACATAAAGACACTGATAGAATAGCATTAGCACCTAATTTACTTTTATTTGGTGTTCCATCTAATTCTAATAATAAACTGTCAATTCCTTCTTGGTTTAAAGTTTTACCTATTAAAGCATTTTTGATAATAGTATTAACACTATTTACCGCTATTAAAACTCCCTTACCATGGTATCTTTCCAGATCTTTATCTCTTAATTCTAAAGCTTCGTTTTCACCAGTAGATGCTCCACTAGGTACACTAGCTCTAACTAAAATACCATTTTCTAATTCTAAATCAGTTTCGATTGTAGGATTACCTCTTGAATCTAAAATTTCTCTTGCATAAATATTTTTTATTTTCATTTTTTCACCATTCTCTAAAAAAATTATAAAATAAATGTAAAATATAAGCAAGCTGGAAAAAATGTAATACATTTGTGTTATAATTATGAAGAGGTGGCATTTTATGCGAATTATCGAGCTAACTATGGATCGTTTTGATGAATTTGCAGCCAATCACCCTTTACGCAATTATTGTCAAACATCTGCTTATGCAAGGTTTATGGGTGAACAAGGTTTTAGTTACGATTATATTGGCTATGAAGATGATAGTCATAATTTAGTGGCGACATCTTTAATTTTATATAAAAGAATTGGACTAAATAAATATGCTTATGCGCCAAGAGGTTTTTTAATTGACTATTATAATACAGATTTAGTAGCTAGCTTTGTTAAAGATATAACAAAAAGGTGTAAAGAAAAAAAGGCTGTCTTTATAAAAATAAATCCGGAGATTATCATTGGTGAATTAGATTCCAAGAAAAACTTTGCCGCAAGTTATAATCAAAATGTTAAAATCATTGATGATTTAAAAGATTTGAAATTTAAGCGTCGCAGAGAAGTTGAACCTTTAGAATTAATTGCACCTCGCATTAGTGCCTACATTAATTTAAAAAAATTTGATGTAAACGTACTATCAGATGAAACTAAAGAATTATTAGATTATGCTAACAAACGAGGTTTAGATTATGAACTTGTAACTAGTAAAGAAATTAACATTTTCTACAATTTTATAAAAAATGAAACTCATTTTAGTATTAATAGTCTTCGTAATCTTTTAAATATTTTTTCCAAACAAGATATGGCAGAATTAGTTTTAGTTAAAGTAGATTATAAAAAGTTTTTAATTCAGGCACAAGAAAACTATAATGCTGAACTAGAACATAATAATGAATGCAATAGCTTAATTCAGGAAAATCCAAATGAAGAAAATTTAAATGAAAAAATGGCCTCAGATAAACTATTGCTACAACTTAAAAATGATATTATTGAAGCTACTGAAGGATTAAAGAAAGGTAACAACGATTATATAGCTGGTGCTATTGTAATTAAGTATTTAAACCGTATTACTATTGTAACTAGTGGATATAATAAAGAATTCGAAAATTTATATCCAAATTACTATTTGTATAATAAATTGTTTGAAATTTATAAAGATGCATATGATTACATAGACTTAAATGGTTTAGCTTCAGATTTAAGTAGTAATTCCAAATATTATGAATATAATCAATTTAAATTAAATTTTAATCCGATAATTTATGAATTTATTGGAGAATTCGATTTTATTATTGATGAATTCAATTTCAGAAAACTACAAAGTCGAGATTTAATTATGAAAGAATTGCAAAATTATAGAGGTTTATAAAAAAGTTAAACTCTAATTCGATTTTATATTGGATTGGGGTTTTATTTTGTTTATAACTTGATTTAACCATTAAAATTTGTTTCCCTTTTCGAGAGTCTAATCCATAACCCACAATTTCTTTATTCATTGCATCAAAAAAAATAGACTTGAATTTTTTTGTTCTTGTCTACTTTTACTTTATCATTTCATAAAGTGATTTTTTTTAATAGTTTTCGCATCTTAATTCCATAAATGATTCTGGGTGAGCACATACTGGGCAAACTTTTAAAGCATCTTTGCCATAGTAAATATGTCCACAATTACGGCAAATCCAAACTACTTCTTCACCCTTGTGGAAAACTAAATTATTTTCAATATTTCCAATTAATTTTAAATATCGATCACGATGATGAGCTTCAATTTGGGCTACACCTTCAAATAATCTAGCAATAGCTTCAAAGCCTTCTTCACGAGCTACTATTGCAAAGTTGGCATACATTTCTGTAGCTTCATAATCTTCACCAGATGCTGCATCTTTTAGATTATCTATAGTTGATGGAACATTTCCACCTTTTAAAAGTTTAAACCATAATTTTGCATGTTCTTGTTCATTATTTGCAGTTTCTTCGAAGATGGCAGCTATTTGTTCAAATCCATCTTTTTTTGCTTTTGAAGAATAATATGTATACTTATTTCTAGCTTCACTCTCTCCAGAGAAAGCAGTCATTAAATTCTTTTCAGTTTTACTTCCTTTTAATTCCATTTTATCGACCTCTTTTCTATTCTACATTATAACTTTTTATTAAATATAATTCAAGAGGTTACATTTTATTCCTATTACGTAGTTTTGGATCTAATACTTTCTTACGTAATCTAATCATATCAGGAGTTATTTCAACATATTCATCATTTTCAATGAATTCTAAGGCTGTTTCTAAAGTAAAAACAAGTGGTGGAGTTAACATTATAGCATCATCGCTGCTTTTACTACGCATGTTGGTTAATTCTTTATTTTTACATGGATTAACATTTAAATCGTTTTCACGATTATGAACGCCCACAATCATACCTACATAAATATCCATACTAGGTTTAACTATAAGCTTTCCTCTTTCTTGAAGATTATATAATGAATATCCTAAAGCAGCACCATTTTCCATACTAACTAAAACGCCATTTTTTCTAGTTTGAATAAATCCAGCATATGGTTTATAACCTAGATAACTTCTAATCATGATGCCTTCACCTTTAGTATTAGTAATAAAATTACTACGATATCCGATTAAACCTCTGGTAGGAGCTTCAAACTCTAAAATAGTATAATTATCAATTTGTTGCATCTTCATCAATACAGCTTTTCTTTCTTGAAGATCATTAATAATAGAGCTGGCATAATCATTAGGTACATTAATAATAACAGTTTCGTATGGTTCACATTTTTTACCATCTATTTCTTCATATAAAACTTCCGGTTTGCTTACACAAAGTTCATAACCTTCTCTGCGCATATTTTCTAATAATATAGAAAGATGTAGTTCTCCTCTGCCATTAACCTTAAATCCATCATTATTTGGAAATTCTTCAACTTCTAGACCAACATTGGTTTCTAGTTCACGTTCTAATCTTTCTTTTAAATGACGATTGGTTAAATATTTACCACTTTGACCAGCTAATGGTCCATCATTAACTACAAAATTCATACTCAAAGTTGGTTTTTCAATTTCAATAGATGGTAGTGGATCAAGAACATTAAGAGTACAAATAGTGTCTCCGATAGAAATATCTGGACATCCTGCCACTACTACAATATCTCCATAGTAAGCTTCATTTACTTCTATTTTTGATATTCCCTCATTAGAAAATATCTTAGTTACTTTAAAGCTTTCGGTTGTTCCATCATTTTTAATTAGACTAACAGTATCGCCTTTTTTTATGCTTCCCTTAGTAACTCTCCCTGTACCTAGTCTACCTATGTATTCATCATACTCTAAATTAGATACTTGTAATTGTAAATTATCTTTAGTGTCACCCTTATAATGATCATATTTATTTATAATAGTATCTAATAACGGTTTAATATCAATAGATTCATCATCCATACTGTATTTAGCTATACCATTTTTGGCTATACCATATATAATTGGAAAATCTAATTGTTCGTTAGTAGCGTTTAATTCACAGAAAAGATCAAAAGTCATATCTACAACTTCTGTTACTCTAGCATCTGCTTTATCTATTTTATTAATAAACAATATTGGTCTTAAGTTATGCTCTAAAGCTTTTTTTAAAACAAATCTAGTTTGTGGCATTGGGCCTTCAGCTGAATCAACTAGTAGAATAACCGTATCAACTGTTTTAATAACTCTTTCAACTTCAGAAGAGAAATCGGCATGTCCGGGAGTGTCAACTATATTTATTTTATAATCATGATATCTAATTGCACAGTTTTTGGAATAAATAGTTATTCCTCTTTCACGTTCCAAATCATTACGATCCATTACTTGATTAACTACTACTTCATTATCTCTAAAAACTCCATTTTGTTTAAGTAATGCATCGACTAAAGTACTTTTGCCAGCGTCAACGTGCGCAACTACAGCAAGATTTATAATTTTATCCATAATGTTTCCCTTCTTTCTCGGCTTGATAATCATACATCTATTTCTTTTATTTTGCAATAAAAAATTTCATGTTATAATGATTTTAGGTGATAAAATGCTAGCTAGATTTAAAAAACATTTTAAAAACAATTTATTAATTTATACCACCTTTTTATGTGGTTTAATAGTTATTTCGATTATCTTCATTTTGCAAGAAGTTTCCCCATTTGGTAAGAATTCCTTATTAACAATCGATTTCTATCATCAATATGGGCCTATGCTTGGAGAAATATATGATCGAGTTAAAAGCGGTGCAAATTTAATATATTCATTTTCTATGGGAATGGGTCTTCCTCTTATTAGAAATTTTTTAAATTATTTATCTAGTCCTTTTAATGTTATTATTTTTTTATTTGATCGTAGTAACTTACTTACATCTTTTTCCTTTATAATCGGTTTGAAAGCTGTTGCAGCTTCAGTAACTTTGGTTTATTTTTTTAAAAAGAAATTTAATGTTAAAAGCATGTACTTTATGTCTATAGCTTTACTGTATGGATTCTGCGCTTATTTTACAGCTTATTATTGGAATATTATGTGGCTAGATGGTATGGTGTTTTTACCTCTAGTTGTTTTAGGTATCGAGAGTATTATCAATAGTAACAAATATTATTTATATACTGCTAGTTTAGCTATTATGTTAATAGCAAACTATTTTATTGGTTATATGATCTGTTTGTTTTCAGTAATATATTTCATTGGATATCTCCTTATCAAAGAAAAGAAAATTAAGATTATTATAAAGAAAACATTAATATTCATTGGTGCATCTTTGCTAGCCGGAGGAATAGTTGCGATATTTTTACTGCCATTATTTTTAAGCCTTAAATCCATTAGTGCAACATCTGATGCTTGGCCATCTAGTCAGTATTATGCATTTACTTTTTGGGAATATCTAGCTAACCATTTTACAGGAATATATAGAACCGTCTTTAAATCAGGTATATCAAATGCCGCCAACATATCTACCGGCGTATTAACAATAGCACTATTTTTATTATTTATCATTAATCCTAAAATAAAACTGAAAGTTAAAATTTTTTATACCAGTTTAATTTTAATATTTATTTTAAGTTTCTTTTATGCCCCATTAGATTTTATATGGCATGGCTTTCATGTACCCAATGATTTACCATATCGTTATTCATTCATATACTCATTTGTGTTTGTGACTATTTCTGCATACTCATTATATTATTTAAAATATTTAAAAATGAGATATGTTAGTCTAGTTTATTTCTTAAATCTAGTATTTATAGGACTATTATATTTCTTAAAATATGGCAATATTTCTAAAGAAATGATTCTTTTAAACTTTGTTGTAATATCCTTATACTTTATTATTTACTTGATATATAAAACTTTCCCAAATATTAAAAAATATATTATTGCCTTATTTATTATTCTAACTATGTCTGAAATTATTATTTCTATAAATCAAAACTGGAACATTATACAATATGTCGACGATTTTTATGCAGATTACTATAAAACTGAAAATGGTCTTGAATATGTTAATTTAAATGAGCCTTCTAAAATGTATCGTATTGAAAGAACACAAATTTTAACCTTTAATGATCCCTCTTGGTATAATTATTATGGCCAAACAACATTCAGTTCAATGGCGTATGAAAACATGGCCCATTTTCAAAACAAATTGGCTATGCCAGGCAATAAAATAAACAGTTATTATTATAAACAAAATACTCCAGTTTATGATTTAATGTTTAATATTAAATACTTTATTGGAGATACTTGGGATATAAAAAGATACTCGCTTCATTATAACGAAGATGATGTTATAGTCTTTAAAAATAATTATAATGCCGGTTTAATGTTTGCAGTTAATAATGATATTAAATCATGGAACTATATAAGTGATGACCCGTTACTAATTCAAAATGATTTCATGGAAAAAGCTAGCTCAATACCAGATATTTTAGTTAGTTTAGTTCCAGCTAAGACTGAAAAGCTTTATGATCATATTAAAACAGTTATTAAATATACATATAAAAATGTAAAAGATAACATGTATTTTTACATTAACAGTCCAGATATTGATTTTATAATTATTGATGACACGATGTACTTTACAGAGGATTATATTGACTACTATAAAGAATCTAGTGAGAAAATTGAAGTATTTGATTATATTAATCTAGGCGAAAAATATATAATAAATACTCGTACCGAAGATAAAGAATATAGTATTTACGTAGGATATAATAACTATACAAAAGATTCCTTTTATGGTTATACTATTAATCACAAGAATTTTGAACAAGCGGCTAATATTTTTGCGAATAATACAGTTAATATTACAGATTTTGCGGAAAGCCATATTAAAGGTAATATTTCTTTGGAAAAAGATAGCGTAATATATACTTCTATACCTTATGATGAGGGATGGAAAGTTAAAGCTAATGGCAAAGAAGTTGAAACTTATAGAATAGGTAATTGCTTACTGGCATTTGATATAAATGCCGGGGAAAATACTATTGAATTAAAATACCAATCAAAAGGAATAATAATAGGAGGAATTATAAGCATTATATCTATTGTTACTTTCTTAGCTTTAACAAGTCGCAAAAACAAAAAAACAAAATCATAAGATTTTGTTTTTATTTCGTAAATATTTTATCTATATTTTTTCGAGGAAGCATAATTTTAACATTACATTCATTACTAATTTGATATTTTAAAACTGCTCTATCTAGTTTTTCTCCATCAACACACCAAGCTTTTTTGGGATAGTTTTCAAAGATAACTTCCAGATTATTGGTGCGATAAAATTCTAGACCTGACACTTTGGTAATATCGGTAGTAAGTAAGACACTAAACGTTCTTAAAATGTCAATTCTTTTCTTAAAATTACAGAATAAAACTTCAAACTTATCGTCATCCAATTTAATATCTTTATAAAAATTATTTATACCCGCAATACGATTGGCATTGGAAATTAACATAAATGAATAATATCCAACCTTTTCCACGCCATTTACTCGATAGGTAATTTTATATAACTTTGTTGGCCTAAGAAAATCTTTAAATCCTTCTATTAAATAGGCAATTTTACCATATTTCTTTTTTAAAGCTCTTGGGGTTTCATAGGCGACATTTAAGAATTTTCCAAATCCTGCTACATAAACGAATGGTCTACCATTGATTAGGCATACATCCATTCCTTTTACTACCCCGTTTAATAAGTCTTTTATATTTTGTTTCATGTCTTTGCCATAACCAAACATGACACCTATATCATTAGTTGTTCCAACTGGAATATGAGCAAGTACTAAACGATCTTTTCGTTCTAAATTACCACTCATAATCTCATTAAAGGTCCCGTCGCCACCCATTGAAATTACTAAATCTACTTTATCTAAATGACTGACAATTTCTTTGGCATGTCCAGCATATTCTGTTCCAATAATTCTTGGGTCATAGCCATTTCTTTTTAAAATCTTCTTATATTCTTTTATATATCTTGGCTTTAATATATGACCACTATTTGGGTTATAAATAACCGCACAAGTTTTAGTCTTCACTTTAATCACCTACATTAATAAATTATACGTTCTATTATTTTTTATGTCAAACTTTAATTCTTGCTAATCTAAATTTTCAAATATTAAAAACTTTCTTTTTTTTTAAATTATTAAGTTTTTAAAATTATTTTATTCTGAACATCTAATAGTTTTTGAGTACTAATCTCATTAATTAAAATAAATTAAACTAACAATAAAGCATTATAAAAGAGAATCCTTATTAAAAAATTCTCTTTGTTTACAACTTGGAGGGGCCTACCGGATTTGAACCGGTGCTCAGGGAGTTGCAGTCCCTTGCCTTACCACTTGGCTAAAGCCCCACGTAAAAAGATTATAACAAATAAATATAATCTTTTCAACTTATATTTCTTTTAAATTCATGTAATATTTATAGTTTCTACCAGAGATTAATAAATTTACAATATCGGATCTTAATGCTGTTTTTGGTATTTCTATAAATACCATGTTATCCAGTTTTTTGACTATTTTAGAATTAATATTCTTGGAAACAATCTTTCCATAATAATTATATTCAATTTTAAGAAATTTATCAAAGAAGCTTTTATCACTTGTTGTAGTTTGCTTCACTCCGATGTTATCTTTAATATCCAATTTATAATTCAATATTAGTAGAGAGTTCTCCGCTGAATTGTCCGGAGCTACAATATCGTAATATTCAGTACAATCGTCATTATTACAAATCTCATATTTGTACTCATAACTAGCTTTTATTTCAGCACTTTTAAAGGTTAAGTTAGTTTCTTTAAAAATGTTAGCACCAAAATACATTACTTCAGTTGTTTTCTTTTCCAGTACTGCTGGAGTATTATTTAAAATAGTAGGTTTAACTTTAAATTTTGTATAATTATAAAAAGTTTCACCCTTTTTTGTTTCGATATTTTTTAAAATATTTAAATAATAGTTATTATAGTTTGTTTTATCATTAAGCTCAAAGATTAATATATAATTATTGGTACTATTACTAGATATTTCATTGTGTAGATAAGCCTTGCCAAAATCTATAAAATAGTTTTTTAATGACGGCATATTATAAATAGAATCATTTCCGGCTTTTAAAAACATTGAAACATTATTTAATGCTTGAGGAGTATTAGAACGATTTGTTATGATCATATCCAAAATTAAATATTTCTTATCTTTGTCGATTAGCTTGCCGTTATAATCATATTTTGTTTCATAAGCGCCCACCATATTGTAAGTGAAAGTGCCAATTGTGCCGGCATTGCCAACTTTATAAGTTTTGTTTAAAATATTATTATGCACTACAATTGAGCCGACAGTAACGGTAGAAACAGCACCAACAATAATACTGAAAATAAATTTGTTTTCTAAAATATAATATTTTAACTCTCTTAATGTTCTTCTGATTTTTCTTTTATATTTATAACTATCAGTACCTAAAACAAATTCGAATTCTTCGTTATCTTCGTTTTTAATCTCTAATTCTTCTAAATCTTTATTAAAATTAAATTTTTTTACATCAAAACCAATACCACGTATGATACTTATAGCCAGAAAATAATATCTAGGTAGTGAAACAATTAGATAAACATCACGGTAAGCCCTTGAAGCTTGTTGAGTTAAAGATGTGGTTTCAATGGACTTCATGACACCAGCAGCTACAATTACCATAATTAGTAACACTAAATAGTATATAAATAACATTATATAAAAAAGAGTTGGTTTTTGTTTTTTACGCATTAATAAAAACATTATTAAAGCAAACGCAATAACTATTATTAATAAGAAATATAGTAAAGGATCGATATATTTTGAAGCTAACCCAATGGTTTCTATAATAGTGCCTTTAATATATCC
>CAYQDO010000006.1:0-32820 GCA_964416365.1 uncultured Muribaculaceae bacterium
TTCAAGTGAAACTCTTATGGTGGAGCCGAGCAGATTTGAACTGCTGTCCAAAATATAAAAATATTACCGTCTACAAATTTAGATAGATTGTTATTTCACTAGTATTTAAGAATCTATCAAAAAAATACTAGCTAAGCTTTAAATTTCATTTATAAATCAAAGCAAACTTATAAATATATCTCACTTATTATGACCCATTATATTACTCAGTGAGACTAGTAACATAACAGGGCTCTCAAGCTTTAATTAAGCAAATGAAAGAGCAGTTCTTTGATTAAAATTGTTATTTATTTTTAATTGTGCTGTTAAGGTACAGCGAACCATTGCAGATAATATTTTCAATATTCTGTCGAAACCAATCACGGCCCCGTGCAGCTAATTCTAACATAAATAATGATTTTTATCAAATCACTCCTTAATTCGAATTATTAGTTCTCCATCTTTAGTATACATAAATTTTTCTCTAGCATACTTTGCTGCATAATCTGGGTCCTGTAATTTTGTTACTTCACTGTTCAATTTTTTTTCATTAGAAAGTAATTCTTCGTATTTTTTTTCTAATTCATCTTTTGTTTTATAATTATCTAGTATTTTTGACCAATAATTATAAGTAAAAACTCCTAAATAGGATAAAACGATAACAATAAGTAATGACCAAATTAATAAACGTCTTTTATCTTTTTTAGAACATTTCATTTTGGCCACACTCCCGTATAGTAATTATAGCATTAAAAACAGGTAATATTATTTATTCTTATTTAAAAATCATATCTTTACGTAAATTTGACAGATAATAAGAAGTTATAAAACCAACTATTAACATTATTTTTAAATAAACATGAATTGCCCCACGGTTTAATATAAAAAGTAAGTAGACATAAGCGATAGTGATAGAAATAAAATATATAAAATTGAGAAGATAATATGTTATTTTTCTTTTTTTTATTAGTTTGTTTAATAGCAGGTATAATATACAAGCAATAAAACCATACCCAAAGGAGATTAATAACAATAATAATTGTTTCATTTAAATAGTTTACTAAATATTGAATTTTCCTTGTTTACGGTATCAGTGTAGGTAAAACTGTCAATTTTTCCTTTAATAGAAACATTGCCTTCAATAGTATCTAGTTTTATCATTTCCAAAGTACTGCCTTTAATAATGATGGTTCCCATGGAAGATTCTAATAGAAATTCTCGATCATCAAAACTAACTATTTTTTTAATGCCGCTTATTACTATATTTTTACGATCATTGATTTTCACTACATGGGTAAAAGCCGGTACTTCAATCATTTTGTCCATATCTTGTCCTCCTAATAAAATAATATGTTAGGAGGCATAAAAAAATTCGCATTACGCGAATTATTCTGCTTTTTTATATTCTTCTAAAATAGCATCTTCAAATAGTTTACGAATATCAGGATTGATTGGATGGGCTATATCTCTATAACCGCCAGTTGCTGTTTTGCGACTAGGCATAGCGATAAATAATCCGTTGTCACCTTCAATAATTCTGATGTCATGTACAGCAAATGAATCTTCGATTAATACTGAAGCGATTCCTTTCATTCGTGAACCTTCTTTTTCAACTTTACGGACACTTACCGATGTGATTTCCATAACATTACACTCCTTCTAAGTTTTCACTTAATCATAATTTTAAAGCATTATTCAAAAAAATGCAACTTTTTTTATAAAAATGTTATCTGGATATCCTTAGCTAAGACATCGGAAAAACTGTAGCTTTTTCTTTCTATTCCATTACTGACAATAAAAACATGTGAATATATTTCAACAACATTCCCATAAAAAACTTCGTTTCGATTACGGTTTTCCTTAGATACTACCTTTACTTCTTTATTTAAATGTTGATATATTTGACTCTTTATTGTTTCAATCATCTTGGATACCCCACATACATTAAACCATTCCCCTTTATTCCACCCATGCCATCTGAGCCATATTTAGTTTTAGAAAGAGTACCTATTAAATCTACTGGTGTATTTTTTTCGGTTAATGCTACTGTAGTTGCAATAATAGCCGGGTCTAAAGCGTGAATATTTACCCTCTTTGGACTTGATGCGTAATTAGCACCGTTCTTTATTAATTCTTCATAATCACTTTGGCAAGCCCCAGCAATAATTACTAACTTATCATGACATTTCTCGTATTTTCTAGCTTGTTTGATTGATTCACAAAAATTTTTAGAATTCTTATAATTATTAACATTACTAGGATCACCATTACGGCGATAATAAGCGTCGTGTCCGGTTATTATAACTATATCGGGATTATATTCTGTTAAATACTTATAAATTTTTTGTGGCAATAGTTCCTCCTTTATAATTTTCCCCACGGCTTTAATGTTCAATCTTTTATAAAAATTCATACATCTTTGCAAATAATCTGCATCTCCGTCAAAATGAAGAATTTTTGCAGGCATAAAAAAATATTCATTACGATCAAGTTGTTCGAGATCCTCACTTACTTTATCGAAATCATCAATGCTGTTTTTTTCTTCATATATTTTTAAATCACTTATCGGGCTATCAGCATATAATCTGACATTGATTCCTTTAAGATAACACACTTCATCGATTATATTTTGAATTTTAAAAATGGTGTCATGATTATGGCTTTCTCTAGTAACTAAGTCTCCCTTTTTAAATTTCATGAGCTCACCTAATAAATTATATGAAAATCCATAAAAAAAATGCCTATAAGGCATTAGTGATTTCTAGGAAAATTTCAATTGGTAATTCTTCTGCACGTACTAAATTGCTATAATTATTCTTAGTTAGTATTTCTTTAATTTTTGTTTGATCATAATTTTTTAAATTATTAAGTAAAGTTTTCCTTTTTTGTTTGAATGCATCACTTATTAACTTAAAGAATCTTTTTTCATTAGTAATTTTATATTTATTGTGAGTAATTAATTTAACTACTGAGCTTTCTACTTTGGGAGCGGGTATAAAAGAATTACGATTAACATCGAAAAGTTTAATTATTTGATAAAAATAATTTAGATATACAGTAATAAAACCGTAATTTTTATTTCCAGGTTTAGCAGCAAATCTTTCAGCTACTTCTTTTTGAACCATAATTAGTATTTCTTTTGGGTTTAATTCTTCGATAGTTATTTTTTCAATTATAGGTGTAGTAATATAATAGGGAAGATTTCCAACAACATATAAATTTTTATATTGATATTTTTTTAAATCGTTTTTAACATCACGATTTAAAAAATCTTCATAAATTATTTTTAAGTTTGGACTTTTAATTTCATCTAGGTATTTTTTAGTTTCTAAATCTATTTCATAACCTATTAATTGGCAATTAAGTTTTACTAACTCCTTAGTTAAATTGCCACTGCCCATACCTATCTCAATTATTAAATCATCTTTATCTACGTTTAAATTATTAATAATTTTATACAAAATATTTTTATCTATTAAAAAATTTTGTCCATATTTCTTTTTAAAATTAAATTTTGTCATATCTATCACATTAATATTTTAACATAAAAAAAGATAATTTAATTATCTTTCTTTGCCAAATCTTAATACATCATATTTTATATAATGTCTTCCAACACTATTATAGGCATATTCTTCACTTTCTACAAGTAAATCTAAATCAGTTCCCGGTACCCCTCGATCTAGTACAATAGCTGTAACTTTATCATTAAATAAACCCGGTAATTCGAACTGCACTATGGAGCCACATGGCAAGTTTGTGGAAGATGCTACTATTCTAACTTGACCATACGTAGGATCATAATAACTGGTTGTGCGATTAGTTAGAACATCTTGACCATTACAGCCTAATCTACCACCACAAAGAGGACAATCAGCTGCATAGCCTGTCAAATCCCCATTAAAAGTATCAACTGGTGTATATAAGTCTTTTTGAGTAATCTCTTCTAATTTTATTGCCATAGCGTGTAAATCCAATGTTTTATTCAAATTAGTATTTTCTGTTTTGTTAACATGTTTCATTAAGCTTACTTGGGGGCATAAAGAAACAGCCAAAACTAAAATTATGGTTTTAATCAGGAAGTTAATTTTTGCTTTTTTTGTTTTTCCCATACTCTTTATTTCCACCATAATTTATTTTAGCACGCCATATGTTAAATGTCAAAAATATCCTGGAAATTAAGTTCTAATTCCTCTGATAATGCATTTAAATTTAGCTTATATATTTCAGCTAATTTATTGGCAGTATGAATTAAATATTTTGGCTCGTTTTTTTCTTTTCTTACGGGCTCTGGTGAGATATATGGTGCATCTGTCTCTAATAGTATATGCTTTAATTCTATTTCTGATAATGTTTTTGGTAAGTTAGAATTCTTAAATGTTAGAATTCCATTAATGCCTAATTTAAAACCCAGTTTTAGATATTCATTGGCTGTTTCTAAGCTTCCAGAAAAACAGTGAATAATTCCTTTTATTTGATGTTTTTTTAAATTATCAATTGTATCATTAGTTGCTTCGCGACTATGAACTATTACTGGTTTGTTATTTTCTTCAGCTATTTCAAGCATTTTATTAAAAATATTGATTTGACCAGCTTTTTCTTCTTTAGTGTGATAATAATCTAGTCCTATTTCTCCAACGGCAATTATTTTTTCTTGATTAATATTTTCCACAATGAATTTTATTGTTTCATCAGCATTATTATGTATGCTGTCAGGATGAATACCTAGTGCTCCGTACACATTAGGGTATTTTCGAACGAGTTCCATGACTTCTTTGTTACTTTTTAAATCATATCCGTTAATTATTATTCTTTTTATTTGATTTTGTAATAAGTTTTTCAAAATTTCATCGAAATTATCATACTCTAAAGATAGAACATGACAATGCGTATCAGTAAACATTATTTCGTCTCTATTCTTTCATAGATTATTTGAGATTCTTTAACTTGATATTCTTCAGTTTTTCCAAATTCTAGGTCATCAAAGCTAATGTTATCGGTAGCTAAAATATTTAATATTTTTTCGGCAGTATCAGGAATAAAAGCTTGTAAAAGAACTGCAGAAATTCTTATGCCTTCTAATATATTATATAAAATAGTAATTAAATATTTTTGATTATCTAAATCTTTTGCAACTATCCAGGGGGTCGTATCATCTATATATTTGTTACATTTTTTTAATAAATCCATAACTTCATTTAAAGCTTCATTTACTTTATATTCATTCATTTTAGCTTTTACTGCATTTGGTAATCGCCTCATTTCGGTAATTAAGTTGTTATCAATTTCCCCGTTATTATCCAATTTGCTTGCTTTGCCACTTAGATATTTGTTAGTCATTGATACGGTTCTAGTTACTAAATTACCTAAATTATTAACTAAATCTGAATTTGTGCGAGAGATTAAGGCTTCTTCTGAAAAGTTTCCATCATTACCAAAAGGCACTTCTTTTAAAGCAAAATATCTGACGGCATCTACTCCATAAGCGCTAACATATTCACGAGGGTCTTTATAATTACCCAAAGACTTAGATATTTTTCCTCCATCAATTATTAACCAGCCGTGTCCAAAAATTTGTTTTGGCAATGGAAGATCTAAAGCCATTAATAATGCTGGCCAAATAATAGTATGAAATCTTACAATTTCTTTACCAACCAAATGCAAATCAGCAGGCCAAAATCTATCAAATAATGAAGTGTCGTTAGAAGTATATCCTAAAGAAGTAATATAATTTGACAAGGCGTCTATCCAAACATAAATAATATGTTTTTCGTCAAACGAAACAGGGATACCCCAAGTAAATGAACTACGTGAAACACAAAGGTCAGATAATCCAGGTTTTATGAAATTATTAATCATTTCATTTTTACGGGAAATTGGTTGAATAAAATCAGGATTATTTTCAATATATTCAGTTAATTGGTCTTGATATTTAGACAGTTTAAAGAAATAAGCTTCTTCAGACACTTCTTTAACTTCTCTTCCACAATCAGGACATTTGCCATCTGTTAATTGAGATTCAGTCCAAAAAGATTCACAAGGGGTACAATATAAACCTTTATATTCTCCTTTATAAATGTCTCCTTGCTTATATAGTTTTTCAAATATTTGTTGAACTGCTACTATGTGCTTATCATCGGTAGTTCTTATAAAATAATCATAAGAAATTTTCAAAGTTTTCCATAAATCTTTAGCATTTTCAACAATTTCATCTACATAGTCTTTAGGTTTTTTATCAGCTTCTTTTGCTTTATTTTCGATTTTTTGGCCATGTTCATCAGTACCAGTTTGAAAGAACACGTCATAACCATCTAACCTTTTGAATCTAGCAATAGCATCAGCTATAATTGTTGTGTAACAATGGCCAATATGAAAATTGGCGCTAGGATAATAAATTGGGGTTGTAATATAAAATTTTTCTTTCAGCATTTTTTCACTCCTTCTAACAAAAAAAATTCATAAACTAAGGACGAAATATTTTCCGTGGTACCACCTTAATTCATGAATTATCATGCTCTTTAAATCAATAACGCCGATTAAGCGGTTAAACTCCAGAGTCATCTTCGTTATTTTCATATCCTTCTTTGCACCAATCAGAAGTTCTCTATAATATAAAAATAACTACTCATTCTTTCTTCGTTTAATATGGCTGAATATTATCATAAAATTTAATATAAATCAAGTTATATTTATATGATAACTTATTATCTCAGCAATCAGTTTACATAAATTCTCATTATTATCAACTTTTTTTTCACTATAAAGAATAACCAGACCAATGCTTTGAGAATTAGAAATAATTGATTCTAAAACAATATGCCCTTTTAAATTGATTTCATCATTGATACTTAGTTCCAACTTTATTGTACTTTCTCGATTTTTAGCGTAGTTTAAAATATCCTTATCCAATTTTAGATTTTGATGTTTTTTACTACTGTATATTATATTCTCTAAATCAGTAATAATGATATCCAAATTCATTAGAAAATGGACTTTATCGCCCACTTTGGTAATAAATTCTAAATTATTGCCAATATAAGAATATTTAGATAAATTTATTTTTTTATCTACACAATTTATTATTAGACTTTCCCCATCTTGAATTTTTAACTTTTGTCTTAATTCTTTAGGAATTACAATTCTACCTAATTCATCTATTTTTCGTACATATCCATTATCATTCATATTAAACACCACTTATTTAGTATTGTGCCTAATAAAAATATTTTTATACGATATGAGATTCGATTGCCTTCAATAAATCCACTAAATAATAAATATAATGTTTTTCTAGATTTCTTAGTGGTAAAGTTATGCTTATTCTTTTCATTTGATATTTAATTTTGAATTTTGAATAAATACTATATAGTTGTAAAAATAACTTCTCCCCATCAATTTTGTCGGATAATTCAGGGTGAAGAATGATTTCTACTTGCTCTTTATTTTGATTAACTTGTTTAATACCTAGTTTTTGAGTAAGTTTTTCAAACCACTCTTGATACATATATACGAGAATTTTATCATCAACTTTACCAAAGCGATCTTCAATCTCTGTTTTAGCTTTATTTAATGTTTCATAGTCTTCAATTTGGTTAATTAGTTTATGTATTTCAATTCTGATATTTTCTTCAACAACATAATCTTCAGAAATATGGGTGTCAACATTTATTAACGATACATCGCTTTCGTCCTTAGTAACTGATTCACCTTTTAATTCACTTAAGACTTCATTTACCATTTGCGTATACAAATTAATACCAACTGAATCTATAAACCCTGCTTGTTCACTGCCAAGTAAGTCTCCTGCTCCTCTTATTGAAAGATCTCTTAAGGCAATTTTATATCCACTTCCTAATTCTGTAAATTCTTTTATGGCTTTTAATCTTTTTACCGCTGTTTCTGTAAGAGTTTTAGACGGGTTATACATCAAATAAGCATATGCAATCTTGTTGCTACGTCCAACTCTACCTCTTAACTGATATAACTGACTTAAACCGTAATTTTGAGCATCCATTACTATTAATGTATTAACATTTCCTATATCAATACCTGTTTCAATAATAGTAGAACAAACTAAAACATCATATTTATATTCTACAAAATCTTCAATAATACTTTCTAATTTTGTCTTTGACATTTGACCGTGGGCAAAAGCAATTCTTGCTTCTGGGACTAAAGTTTTTAATTTAGAAACTTTTGTTTCAATACCTTTAACATTGTTATATAAAAAATAAACTTGTCCACCTCTTGACAACTCTTTATATATGGCATCTTTTATTAATAAATCATTTTCTTCAATAACATATGTTTGAACTGGATATCGATCATGAGGTGCTGTATCTAAAATAGATAGGTCTTTTAATCCGGACATGGCCATTTTTAATGTCCTTGGTATTGGAGTTGCTGATAATGTTAATACATTAACATTATTTCTCATTATTTTAATTTTTTCCTTGTGAGTAACACCAAACCGTTGTTCTTCATCAATAATTAATAAACCTAAATTTGCAAATTTAATTTTTTCATTTAATAATCGATGCGTGCCGAAGATAATATCAATTTTACCAGAAGTTATTCCATTAAAAATTCTTTCTGATTCTTTTGCCGAAGTGAAGCGATTAAGTAACGCAATATTTAAGTCATATTCTTTATATCTTTCCAAAGCACTATTGTATTGTTGTTTAGATAGTATTGTTGTTGGACATAAATAAGCCACTTGATAGCCATTTAAAACTGTCCGAAACATTCCTCTAAATGCTACTTCTGTTTTACCAAAACCAACATCACCGCATAATAAACGATCCATTGGCATACTAGAGGCTAAATCTTTTAGTATTTCATCTATACATTTTGTTTGATCACGAGTTTCTTCGTATTGAAAATCAAATTTAAATTTTTCTTCTTCTACAAAAGATAAATAACTTTGAGTTTTAGAATTTTTTCTTTCGGCATAAAGCTGTAATAATTCCTTAGAGATATCTTTAATTCTCTTTTTAACAGCCATTTTGGTTTTGGTCCAGACTGTGGACCCCAACTTATTAAGTTGTGGTTTTTTTCCTTCTTTATCTGCATATTTGTATATTGTATTAATTTTTTCAACTGGAATATACACTTTATCATTTCCTAAATAATTAATCTGAATATAGTCTTTTTTAAATCCTTGAGAATTTAATGTTATAACTCCAGCATATATGCCTATACCATGATGTTCATGAACTACGTAATCTCCCTTTTGAATATCGGAAAAGTCTTTTATTTTTCGACCAATTTTAAAAGCGGATTTATATGGTTCTTTTTTAGCTGTGGTTTCTATATCATTTTCACTGATATAAATAGTATTGTTTACAATAAAACCTTGATTAATCTTTTGTTTCAATAAATTTATTCGATTTGTTTCTATACTACCGATAATAATATTGTCAGAAAATAAATTACTTATTTCATTTATCATTTTATCTTTAGAAAGCATAAATACTACTGTATATTTATCCAATTTGGATAATACAAACTCACGTAATAATTCTAAATTACCATGAAAGTTTTCAATTTCAGTACTATCTAAAGTGTAAGATTGTTGATTAGAAATGCCAAAATCGCCAATATTAATTTCTTGTTTTATATTTATGTCTTCTAAACTCAACATGTGTTTTTCATCTAAAGTATTATTTTGTTCATTGTACTCTAGAATGTCTTGACATAGCTGCTTGTAAGAATTTATAATTAAATCTTTTTCAACTGAGAAAACGATAGGATCATTCAAAAATGAATATAATGATTCTTCACTACTTGTAATTATCTCTCGATATGGGTTGATAGCATATTCGTCTATGGACTCAGTTGATAATTGTGATTCTTCATCAAAATATTTTATTTTTTCAATCAAATTCCCAAAAAACTCTATTCTAACAGGCTTTTCGCTTTCAATCGGAAATATATCAATAATGTATCCTCTCACAGAATACTCACCAGTAGAGGTAACAAGGGACGTTCTGTTATAACCAAATTCTTCTAATAACAATTCAAAATTCTTACGGTTGATTTTTTCATTTACTTTGATTTTAGCTAAAGAGTTTTGCACAATTTTTCGATTCGGAAGGAATCTTAAAAATCCCATTAAATTAGTTACAATTATTGATGGAGTATCAGTACTTACTTTTTTCAATGTTTCTAATCGTTGATTTTTAAATTCTGGTGATATAGCTATAGCAACAGAAGTTAGAAATTCGTCCATGGGAAAAAAATATACTTGTTCAGTATATGTCTTTAATTTTTCGAAATATTTTGTTGCTTCAAACAGTGAACTAGTAAGAATAATAATATTTTTCTTTTTTTCTTGAAAATAATTATAAATATATAATATTTTCAGTTCATCTGTTAAACCCAAAACATTTTCAATATTTTCTGTCTTAAATAATTCATAAATGTTTTTCATGTTAAACCTAATTATATTTATTCATTAACTCTTGAGGCGTTGTACTTGCAATAAAATCGTTAATAATGTTATTAAAAGTAATAAAATTGTCTGATAATAGTTGTCTTTCTTCTTTAGATAATTTACCTAAAACATAACTAGCTGCATCTATCATTTGGGGATGGGAAACACCAATTTTCAATCTTAGAAAGTTGTTACTGCCTAGCTCAGAAATGATAGACTTAATACCATTATTTCCACCAGATGAACTTTCTTTCTTTAAACGAAAATCTGCTATCTTTAAATCTAAATCATCGTGGATTATAATGATATCATTTAAATCAATTTTATAATAATCAACAAAATATTTAACAGCAACTCCAGATAAATTCATATAAGTCGTTGGTTTTAAAAATATTATGTCTTTATTTTTATAAATTAAACCATATTTTTTTTCTATCCAATTTATATCTTTTAAATAATTATCTAAAATATCAAAACCAATGTTGTGCCTTGTACCGACATATTCTTTTCCCGGATTACCTAGTCCAACAATAAGTTTCATATTTCCCCTCCTCGTAATAAAAATTATTTCCCGGGAAATAATTTCTATAAATTATTATACGTAATTTTATTTTTTACATCCATTGCAGCAATTAATAAAAACCTCTTTAATTTCACCATTTATATCAATTTTATAAGAACCGACAAGAAAATTTATTGAAACAACTGTTCCTGTTTTATCTTCGTATTTTACTCTTTCTCCCACATTAGGTAGTTCTTTACGACATTTAGCATAATGCTCATCTTCGTAGGCAAGACAACATAACAATCTTCCACAAGCGCCATTAATTTTGGTTGGGTTTAAAGCTATGTTTTGATTTTTCGCCATGTTAATTGATATAGCTTCTATGTTGTTTAGAAAAGATGAACAACATAAAGCATAACCACATTGACCAATTCCACCTATTTCTTTGGATTTATCCCTAACTCCGATTTGATGCAATTCTATTCTGGTTTTAAATTTTCCAGCCAATACTTTTAGTAAATCGCGAAAATCTACTCTTTCATCAGCTAGAAAATTAAAGATTAATTGTTTACGGTCAAAAGTATAATTACAATCTGTAAAGTGCATATTCAGATTTAATTCGTTTGCTGCTTCTTTTGCTTCTTGCAAAGCATTTTTACTATCTGATAAATTTTTAAAATAAACATCTTGATCTTTTTTGGTTGCTTTTCTTAAAAGGTTTTTTAAGGGTTTATTTATTTCTCTTTCATCAATAAAAATAACCTTTCCATATTGGTCGCCCTTTTCTGTCTCAACTATGGCATAGTCATTAACATCAATATCAATATTGTTATGATAAAAATTATATACTTTACCATTTTCTTTAAATGATATTCCACATACTTTCATGAATTCTTCACCTCAATACATAATTTGTCTAATAACAATTCAATATTAACATTACTTTTTAACATGCGCAATATATTCTCTAATACAAGGATTACGTTTGCGGCAGATTTTAATTTTTGAATGCTATTGACATTAAATTCTTCGTTATATTTACTTATGGTAAGTTCCACAATATTAACTAAATTAGTTCGGTCATATTTTGAATACTTTTTTTTACATTCAATTTCATTTGCATCATTCATATTATTTAAGAAATCAATTAGAATATCAACTTCTTTTTCCAATTCATTATAATTTTTATCTTCTATAATTTTAAATATCTGACATCTACTTTTAATAGTCGGCAGAACTTGTGAATTGGTAGCTAGCAATACACCCATTGTCGAGGTGTTTGGTTCCTCTAAAAATTTTAATAATTTGTTAGCTGAAGAATTATTCATTTTTTCTGCTTGTTTAATAATATAAATGTTGTAATCATTGTAAAATGGTTTTAAACTGAATCTTTTTTGAAGATTAGCAATACTTTCGCTTTTTATTTCTTTGCCCTCTGGTTCAATAACAATTAAATTAATATTATTTATATAATCGAATGTATCAATTAGATTATTTTCTTTTAGTAAGTTGATTACTTTAAAAAAAGTATCTTCAGTGTTTTCAGTTTCAATTAAAAAAGCATGAGGTAGCTTGTCCTCAAGTAAACACATTTTAAAATACTCGTAAAAATTTTCTTTCAAAATACCACCTACTTAGATTAAAAAGAAAAAGGAAAGTGCCAAGGAAACTAAACCAGGAAATCCTAAAATTGACACTATTGAAATGGTTATTAAATTTAATGGTACAAATATATCGAAATTTTTTATTATTAAATCTAAACTGTAAATAATTATTATAGCAAATGTTATTTTTTTAATTATTTTTATTATCATATAATCACCTAATAATAATATGATAATTTAAAATTAATTATAACAAATCTTTCCGATCATCTAATGCTCTTTCCAATGTTAGAGCATCTAAATAATCTATTTCTGCTCCCATTGGTATCCCATACGACAATCTGCTAATTTTTATGTTTTTATTTCTTAATATTTGAGTAATGTACATTGTTGTTGCTTCACCTTCTATAGTCGGTTTTAAAGCAATAATTAGTTCTACCTCTTTGTCTTTTAAATTGTTACATCTTGATATTAAAGTATTAATATTTAAATCGTCAGGATTTATTCCATCTATAGGAGATATTAAACCACCTAAAACGTGATAAGCTCCATTAAATTTACCGATTTTTTCAAATAAAAAAACGCTCTTGTAATCTTCCACAATACATATTAAAGATTGATTACGATATTCATTAGTGCAGATGTGACAATTCTTTTCATCAGTTAAATTTCCGCAAATAGTACAATTATGTAATACCTTTTTTATTTTTTGAATGGATTTTGCAAAATTTTCATTTTCTTCTGCAGAAAAATTTATAATTGATAAAGCTAATCTCTCGGCTGTTTTATCACCAATTGTTGGTAGCCTCTTAAAATGTTCAATTAATTCTTCTAATGCTTTCGGATAAATCATATTATATTAATCCACCCAAGCCGGATCCATACATACCCATTTTAGATTCAATTTCATCATCTATTTGTTTCAAAATGTTTTTAAAGGCAATGGCAATCATTTCTTCTAGAACTTCGATATCTTCTTGATCGTTTATAAGCTCTTTTTTTATTATAAACTCTTTAATATTTCTTTTCCCGTTCATCTTTAAAGAAATAAATTCATTTTGTTCAGCAAATTCTTTATTATCAATTTCTGCTTGTTTTTTTTCAATATCTTTTTTTAATTTTTGAGCTTGCGCCATTAAGTTTTGCATATTCATTTTATTTCCTCCTTTAATTTACTTCTACTAATTCATCGCCAAATATTGACTCTGCACTATTTATTGCTTCATTTTTTTGAATTATACTTTCTGGTTCAGATATTAATTCATATTTTTTGGTTTTTTGATTTTTTATATATTGATTTTTTTCTTCTAACCAACAATTATTGTCTAAACAAATAACTTTAACAGATATATCGAATTGTTTTTCCAGATTTAAACTTATTTCGTTAGAAATTGAATTAAGCAAAATACTATTAGAATATGATTCAGTTGATAGTAATACGTTAGTTGGCGAAACTACTTCAACCGTAGTATCCTTTAATAATGACCCTAGTTTATATTCTTCTTTTTTTATTAAGTTATCAATTAATTGTTTCCATTTTTTAATAAATTCTTTTTTCAAATCTAAGTTAGCATCAACAAACGAGTTATTAATTCTTATATTAATTATTTCTTCGTTGATTTGTGCTTTTTTTGGTGCAGAAATTATTTCCCGGGAAATAATTTCTTTTTCATCAGCTTTAATTTTTTGTTTAACCATTTCTTTTGTTTCCTCAGAAACAGCACTATTTTCATTGTTAGTTTTAATATTTTTTAAAAGCACAGCTTTAATTAAAACATATTTATTGCTTTTTTGATAACAATTTTCTAAATCAATTATAAGATTTTCTAACTCTGAGCAGCTATTTTGGTTGTTTATCTTTTTCTCTATTAATTGGTTTAATAAATAATCTAACATTTTAGTAATCAAAATACCTGCTTCAACTCCAGAATTTCTAAAGGTATCTATTTGATTAAGTACTTCTGTCAAATTGTTATTAAAATAGTTCGCAAACAAATCTGATAATTCTTTATTTGTAATTACACCATAAGTATTTTTTATTGTTTCAATAGTAATTTTTTCATTTAATTTTGATAATTGATCTAAAGTACTTAAAGCATCTCTTAAACCACCATCGGACATACGAGCAATTTCTTTAATAGCATCCTGATCAATTTTGATTTTTTCATTTTTTATTATTTTTATTAATAATTCCGTAATTATTTCATCACTGATTCTTTGAAAATCGAATCTTTGACACCTTGATAATACGGTTATTGGCACTTTTTGAATTTCTGTTGTTGCCAAAATGAACATAACGTGTTTGGGTGGTTCTTCTAAAGTTTTTAAAAAAGCGTTCCAAGCGCTAGTTGATAACATATGGACTTCATCTATTATGTATATTTTGTATTTGGCATAAGACGGTAAAATTTTTATATTCTCACGGATTTCTCTTATTTCGTCAACGCCGTTGTTTGATGCCGCATCTATTTCGATAATATCAGTAGAATCGTTAAAAGAAAGGCAAAAAGCACATTTTTCACATGGATCGTAATTTATTAAATTTTCACAATTAACAGTTTTAGCAAATATTTTAGCTGTACTTGTCTTTCCAGTACCTCTAGGACCTGTAAAAATATAAGCATGCGACAATTTCTGATTAATAATAGAATTTAACAATATTTCCTTTATATTATCTTGCCCTACTAATTCCGAAAAATTCTTAGGTCTATATTTTCGATATAACACTTTGTAGTCCATATTTTCCTCCAAAAATATTATATCATATCTTATTATTTTTTTCGTCTTATTTTCCAAAAATTATTTAATATTTTTAAATACTCTTTTTTAATTTTTTCCGTGGTTTCATTACCTAATTTTTTGATTTCTGTTTTGTAATATTGCTTTTTTTCCGGCATACGATCAATCAAGTAATAAACCTTATTTATTCTAGCTTCTCTAATCACCGACTCACACATTTCACAAGGCTTCATAGTAACATATATCGTACAATTGTTCAGTCTCCAAGTTTTTAATTTTTTATTTGCTTTTTTAACAACTTGAATTTCCGCATGATCAGTAGTTAATTCTGTTTTGTTTCTTTTGTTATATGCTTTAGCTATAATTTTATTTTTGTACAATAAGACAGCCGCTACTGGCATTTCTTCCTTCTTGGCAGCTTTTAAAGATAGCTTAAAAAGTTCATTTAATATTTTGTTTTCCATAATATTCTTTTCCTTTATAAAAAAAGCACACATACATAGAGGTTATTATGGCTGCTTTCTTCCGAATCTGACCAAGTTATAACATATGCATTGTGCATATAAATAATATCATAACAGTGTTTTATCTTCAATGTTTCACGTGAAACATTGAAATATGAAAAAAGAATGTTTCACGTGAAACATTCTTTAATTTAATTTGGCTTTTCTTCATCTAATGTTTCACGTGAAACATTGTCTTCTTCTCTATCAATAATGCTTATTGTTGATACATACTGTGCTTCTCTTAAATTAATTAGTTTAATTCCTTGTGTTACTCTTCCTAGTTGAGAAATTTGATCAATTGGCATTCTAATTATAATACCTGAATCAGTGATTATAATTAAATCTTTGCTTTCATCTACTTTTTTAAATGTGGTTAAACTGCCATTTTTCTCAGTAACATTTAACGCTTTAACACCTTTTCCGCCTCGTTTGGTTTTTCTATATTCTGAAACCAAAGTTTTCTTACCATAACCATTTTTAGTTACAATTAAGATGTTGTCGTCGTCATTAGCGATTTCAATACCAATACAATCTGCATTGCCTAAATTAATTCCTCTTACGCCAGAAGCTGTTCTTCCCATCACTCTGATTTCATTTTCATTAAACACAACCATTCGGCCGTCACTGGATGCCATTAATACATTGGAATATCCTGCTGCTTTCTTTACACCAATTAATTCGTCGTTTGGTTTTAAATTAATACAAATTTTCCCAGTAGTACGAATACTGTCAAATTCTTTTATATCTGTCCTTTTTACAATTCCTCTTTTTGTGGCAAATAAGAAATATTTGTAATCATTTTCAACTGACAAAGGAATTATTGAATTAACTACTTCATCTTTTTCTAATTGTAATAAATTAACTATCGGAATACCCTTTGCTTGTCTACCATATTCAGGAATTTCATAGCCTTTTAAACGATATACTTTTCCTTTATTAGTAAAGTACATAATATAATCGTGAGTAGATAAATTTATCAATTGTTCCACGAAATCTTCTTCATGGGTTGACATTCCTTTGACACCTACTCCGCCACGATTTTGAGTACGGTAAACTTCTGAATTAGTACGCTTTATATATCCTTTATTTGTTAAAGTAACAATAATGTTTTCTTCAGGAATTAAAGACTCATCTTCAATATATTCTATGGCATTCATGTCGATGTAAGTTCTTCTTTCGTCGCCATATTTTTCTTTAATTTGTAACAATTCTGATTTTATAATTTCTAACACTCTTTCGTCACTAGCCAAAATTGCTTTTAATTCTTCTATTTTTGCTAATAACTCAGCTAATTCTGATTCTATTTTATCCTTTTCAAGACCAGTCAATCTTCTTAATTTCATTTCTAAAATAGCTTCTGCTTGAGCTTCTGATAGTCCGAATTGAGACATTAAACCTGCTTTAGCTTCACTATCTTTTTTAGAAGATTTAATTAATTTTATTACTTCATCAATATAATCTAATGCTATTTTCAATCCTTCTAGGATGTGTGCACTTTTTTGACACTTTTCTAAGTCAAAACGAGTTCGACGCACAATAACAGATCTTTGATATGTAACATAATAATCTAATATTTCTCTTAAACCTAGAGTTTTAGGTCTTCTATCTACTAGCATCAAGAAATTAATACCAAATGATGTTTGTAATTGAGTATTCTTATATAAATTATTTAATAAAACATTTGGATTGTAATCTTTTTTAACATCTATAACTATTCTTATGCCTTCTAAGGCAGATTCATCTGTTAAGTTAGCTATTCCGTCTAGTTGTTTATCTCTTACCATTTCCGCTATTTTCTTAATAATAGCTGTGTAGTTTACTTGATATGGTATTTCTGTAACAATTAGTCGATGTTTTCCATCATGTTCTTCAATATCGACCTTTGCTCTTACAGCTATACTTCCTTTTCCGGTTTCAAAGGCTTTTTTAATGCCGCTATTTCCTAAGATAATACCTCCGGTTGGAAAGTCTGGTCCTTTAATGTATTGCATTAATTCAATAACAGTTAAATCAGGATTATCAATAATGGCAACAGTAGCATCAATGGTTTCACTTAAATTGTGAGGTGGTATATTTGTTGCCATACCTACCGCAATTCCCATATTTCCATTAACTAAAATATTTGGAAATCTCGAAGGAAGAACTACCGGTTCTACTGTTTCACCATCGTAATTTGGAACAAAATCTACGGCGTCTTTATTTATATCTCTTAACATTTCATTAGCAATTTTAGATAATCTTGCTTCTGTATAACGTGAAGCTGCCGGACTTGATCCATCAGGAGCACCAAAAGCTCCTTTACCATCTATCAAAGGATATCTGTATGTAAAATCTTGAGCCATTCTAGCCATAGTATCATAAATTGCCGTATCACCATGAGGGTGATATTGTAATACTTTACCACAGCTAGTAGCACTTTTCTTATGAGTCTTATCATTAGTAATACCTTCCGCATAAAAAGTATATAATATTCTTCTGTGAACAGGTTTCAAACCATCTCTAACATCTGGTATAGCTCTTGAAACTATTACACTCATTGAATAATCTAGAAAACATTCTTTTATTTCACTATCAATATTTACATTTGTAAATTTATCTTTTATTAATTCTTCATTCATTATATTACCTCCCTAAATATCCAAATTGCGTACTTTAAGGGCATTTTCCTCAATAAATTTTCTTCTTGGTTCTACTTCTTCACCCATTAAAACAGTAAACATTTCATCAGCTAAAATAGCATCTTCAATATTTATTTTTAATAATACCCTTTGTTCTATGTCCATGGTTGTATTTCTTAAATCAATTGCATCCATTTCACCTAAACCTTTTTGGCGATTCATATTTACTTTTGATCTAACCTCTTCTGGTAAGTTATTTAAATATTCTTCTTTTTCTCGATCATTTAAAACATATTTGAATGTTTTACCATGGGTAATCTTATATAAAGGTGGTTGAGCAGTATAGACGTGCCCTTCTTCAATAAGTGGTCGAAAGAAACGATATAATAATGTTAAAAGTAATGTTCGGATGTGTGATCCATCAACATCAGCATCAGTCATTAATATTATTTTATTGTAACGCAGTTTGTTTATATCAAATTCTTCACCTATACTTGTACCAAGAGCAGTGATTATACTTCTAATTTCTTCATTACTAAGAATTTTATCTAATCTAGCTTTTTCTACATTTAAAATCTTTCCTTTTATAGGTAAAATTGCCTGAGTTTTAGGATTTCTTCCTAGTTTTGCTGAACCCATAGCTGAATCTCCCTCTACAATAAAGATTTCTCTTTCTAGAGGATTCTTACTTGAACAATCAGCTAATTTGCCCCATTGATTTGTTAAATCTAAGCCACCTTTAGTCCGTGATAATTCGCGGGCTTTTTTAGCCGCAATCCTAGCACGGGCTGCTTGGATACCTTTTTCCATAATTTTTTTAGCAACATCGGGATTCTCCATTAGGTGTCTTTCAAAACCTTCACCAAAAATATCAGAGGCAATTTTTCTTACCTCACTATTACCTAATCTTCCTTTGGTTTGACCTTCAAATTGAGGATCCGGATGTTTACACGAAACAATTATTGTAAGACCTTCTCTAACGTCATCACCAGTTAAAGATTCATCATTATCTTTTAAATACTTATGTTCCCTAGCATAATTATTAATTATTCTAGTTAAAGCAATTCTTATACCCTCTTCATGGGTTCCACCATCAGCGGTATTAATGTTGTTAACAAATGATAAAGTTAAGTTATTATAGGTTTCATTATATTGAAGTGCAACTTCGATAGTAATATTATCTCTTACTCCCTCAACAGATATCTCATCATGAACAACACTATTATTTCTATTTAAATATTGAACATATTCTCTTAAACCACCGTTGTATAAAAATTCTTCTTTTTTCTTTTCAATACCGCGATCATCACAAAGAATAATTCTTAATCCCTTATTTAAGAAAGCTAGTTCTCTAACTCTCATTTTTAAAATATCATAATCAAACGCGGTTGTTTCTTTAAAGATTTCTGGATCTGGTTTAAAAGTAACAGTAGTTCCTGTTCTTTCCTTACTACATGTATCTATTATTTTAAGTTGTTCTACAGATTTGCCACCATTTTCAAAACGAATGAAATGTACTTTTTCATCTTGATATACAGTAACTTCCACCCAACTACTTAATGCATTTACTACTGAAGCACCGACGCCATGTAAGCCTCCAGAAACTTTATAGCCTCCACCACCAAATTTTCCTCCAGCATGAAGAATTGTGTATACAGTTTCAACCGTAGATATGCCAGTTTTAGGATGAATACCAGTTGGAATTCCCCTACCATCGTCTTTAATTGTTACCGAATTATCTTCATTAATTATAATTTCAATATCATCACAGTAACCAGCTAGAGCTTCATCTATGGCGTTGTCAACTATTTCCCATACTAAATGATGCAAACCTTTACTACTGGTTGTTCCAATATACATTCCTGGTCTTCTGCGGACTGCTTCTAATCCTTCTAGTACTTGAATATCGTTTTCATTATAATGTTGTGTTTCTTTATTCATAATCTTTCACCTCAATTTTTTTATTCTTTATTTTAAACACTCGGCTGTTATTTAATATTTTTTCATCTATATTATCTAAATCAGTTGTTGTAATAAATAATTGAATACTTTTTTTAAAAAATTTAATTATTTTACTTATTTTTTGATTATCTAATTCGCTAAATAAATCATCTAAAATTAGAATTGGCATTGTTCTTGTTTTGTCATAAAATAAGTTTATTTCGGCCAGTTTAAACGAAATTATAGCATTTTTTTGTTCTCCTTCTGATAAATAATTTTTGGCTAGTTTATTCTTATAATAAAAAATAAAATCATCTAGATGTACTCCTATGTTGCTTTTGCCATAATTTAAATCTTTTTTATATATTTGATTATATTTCTTAATTAATTCTTCTTTTGTTAAATCATTATATTCTGATAAATATTTCAAATAAAGACCTTCTTTTTTAGTAATTTTTTTAAAATTCTTATTTAAATGCTGGTTTATTACGTCAATATAATTTTTTCTTAACATATTTATTTTTAAACCTAAATCTATTAATTTCCCAGTTAAAATATCTAAAAACTCTTTGGGTATCATACTATTAGTAAGCATAGATTTTAAATAAGTATTTCTTTGTTTTAACACTTTATTGTAGTCTGATAATAATTTTAAATATTCATTATCTAGTTGAGATATTTCCATGTTAATAAGTTTACGATGAGTACTAGGATTGTCTTTAATAAGTTTTAAATCTTCTTGATTGAAAACAATAACATTTATTCTTGATATATAATCACTAATTTTATTAATTTGTTTAGAATCAATAAATACTTTTTTTCCACTTTTTTCGATTACTATTTTATATTCTTTTTGATTATTATGATATATATATCCTTTAATAGTGCAGAACTCCTGATCAATATTTATAAGTACATTATCTTCAAAAGTTCTAAATGATTTGGTTATTGCTAAATAATAAATTGCTTCTACTATATTTGTTTTACCCATTCCATTATTACCAATAATAATGTTTTTATATTTTGAAAAATTAAATTCTTCGGATATAAAATTACGATAATTTATTAGTTTCAATTTATGAATTTGCATTTTAAACCCTCTTTTAAGTCAAAATAATAATAAAATAGGTATACTAGTACTCCTATACCTATTTAAATTATAACATAATAAATATTGTTTTGAAAGGAATTTATTGCTTTTTTAGTCTTTTTCGAATAGCTGATTCTAAAAATGAAGCTTTTAAAATTTGATTACGAATAATGTTTTCTGAAAGTAATAATTCAACTACTTCTTTATTCATAAATTCTAGAATAATTTTACTATCTTTTTCATAATAACGATTAAAATTATTTAGACTAATCCAACCACATTCTTTTAATCTTGGTGAATTTGTCGGAAAGAAAATCATATTGTTTTCTTCCGAAATTATGATGGGTACTTTATAAGTAATACCGGTTAGTGTTGATGATCCTTTTTGTCTACCTTCAAAAGTGCTACCATAATAACGACAACTTTCATCCATTATCCTATTTACGGATTTTTCTAAAATATAACAATCTTTACCTTCATAAACTATTGCTTTATTTTTTTCATAAGGTAAGATTGCTAATGTTTTTTCATTAATTTCATAATCTTTCATCCCAATCACCTCCCAACTTAGGTCTTCTTATATCATTAAGAGATGTCAAAATTTGTTGATAATTAGCAAATTATTCACATAATATAAAAAAATGAGAATTTTTCTCATTTTAATATGTTTTTATTGGTAGAATTAATTGAATTAGAGATTCATCTTTTGCTGATTTTAAAACAATTGGTTTTACATCAGTATTTAATAATATTAATAAATCTTCTTCTTCAAATGTTTTTAGAGCTTCTAGCATATATTTTGAACTGAACGAAATTGAAATATTATTAGAATTATTTTTATTAATTGAAATTGTTTCTTCAACTTTACCTATTTCGCTAGCATATGAGGTAATTAATAATTCATTGTCTTTAGTATCCATTTTAACTATATTTTTATCTTTATTTTGAGTAAGTAACGCTGCGCGGTCAATTGCACCATATAAATTATTTAAAGATGTTGTTAAAATTATTTCAAAATCTGTAGGAATTAAATTAGAAGTATTTGGATATGAACCACTTAATAAATTAGATTGAAAAATATAATTCTTATATTTAAATAATATTTTGTTAGTAAATGGATGGATTTCCACATTTTCTTCTTCAGTTAATAATTTATCTAATTCATTTATATTTTTTCCAGGTATTACTACATTATAACTTTCATAAACTTCTGGAAGTAACAACGTTTTCTTAGCTAAGCGATATGAATCTGTAGCAATACATTCTAAACTATTTCCAATAATCTTTAAATTAATTCCTGTAAGTAACGGTCTTGATTCTTGTGTTGATACAGCAAAGATTGTTTGATTTATTACTTTTTTTAAATCCTTACTAGGAATTATAATTGGTTGTTTTATTTCATCTAAGGTAATATTAGGATAATCCTCTGGATTTAAGCAATTTAAATTATAAATAGTATTTTCTGTACTGATAATTATTTTTAAGCCATCTATTACTTCAATATTTATATCCGCATTTGGTAATTTCCTTATTATATCTAATAAATATTTGTTTTGAATAATAATACTTCCTGTTTTTTCTATATTTTTTATTTTTTTCTTTTCAATAAAAGTTTTAATTGTTAAATCACTATCACTAGCTGTTAAGTATAATCCATCTTTTTCTAAATCAAACTTTACTCCATTTAATATTGGAATAATATTTCGAGGAGAAATAGCTCTCATTACATTAGTTAAACTTTCTAATAAAATATTTCTTTCAATTAATAATTTCATCTTTAATTCCTTCTTTCTTTTATTTATTATTATTATTACTGTTTATTTTGTTAATAACTCTCTTTTCATAAGTAACTATCACAATTTTAAATGTTAATAATTAATCTTTTATCCCCATTAATTAACAATACTATTTTTTATTTCTTCAATTGTCTTTTTTAATACTTCATTGATTTTAAGTTCTTGGGTTATTTTATCACAAGAATGTAGTACTGTTGAATGATCTCTGTTACCAAATTCTAATCCAATTTTAACTATTGTCTCTTCAGTAGTCATTCGACATAAATACATAGCAACTTGCCGTGGATAACTAATACTAGCATTTCTTTTTTTACTTTTTAAATCATCAATAGTCACGTGATAATAATCTGCCACCGCTTTTTGAATTTTTGTTATGTTATTCGTTATATATATTGATTTGCCGATATAATCTTTTAAAGCATCTACGGCAAAATCTAAATTTATTTCTTTTGGACCCATTATTGCAGCGTATGCATAGAGCCTAGTTATAGCCCCTTCTAAATGTCTTACATCATTTTCACAATTAGTAGCTATATACTCAATAACTTCTTCTTTGACCAGCTTTGCTACTTCATGTCCCAGCATCTTATCTTTTAAAATCTTACATCTGAGTTCGAAGTTTGGTGGGTAAATATCAACTGTTAATCCCCATCTAAACCTTGTTCTTAATCTTTCTTCTAAAAGCTTTAAGTCATCAGGAGACCGATCAGAACTAATAATAATCTGTTTATTAGAATCATATAAAGTATTAAATGTGTGAAAAAATTCTGTTTGGGTCTTCTCTGCACCGCCTAAAAACTGGATATCATCTATTAATAATACATCAATCTTCCGATATTTTTGTTTGAAATAAGCAACAACATCATAATTATTTTCATCTTTTTTATTTATTCCAATAAAATCAGCAATAAATTCTTCGCTTGTGACGTATAACACTTTCTTATCACTGTTCTCTTTAACGTAATTCCCGATGGCATGCATCAAATGAGTTTTTCCTAATCCACTTTTTCCATGAATAAATAATGGATTATATATTTTTCCTGGTTGCTCAGCCACAGCAACAGCAGCTGTTTGAGCAAACCGGTTACTTTCTCCAATAACAAAATTTGCAAAAGTATATTTTGAATTTATATTTGAATTAAAGTTTAAATCAAGTTCTTTTTCTTTCTTTTCTTCTTCAATAATTTCTTCTTCAACAATGAATTCTAGGTCATAATTGTTACCGGTTAAACTAGTGACTATTTCATCAATTAAATCATAATAAGTCTCGTTTAAAAATTTTTTGTGAAATGTCATAGGAACTTGAATAACTAATTTGCAACTATCTTGTTTTAAAAGTTTTGTATCCTTAAACCAGGTGTCAAATGAAACAGAGGAAATCTTACTCTTTAATACATTAAGAAAATTATCCCATAACATATTATTTTCCATTTAACCACCCCGTTTACGATATTTTCTCTAACTAAAATAATTGTAAGCCTTTTTTGTTAAAAAAGGAAGGCCTCAAAATTGTTATACTAATAATCCACATGTTATCCACATAGTTATTCACAATTTATTGCTTATAATAACTGATAAAAAATGATTTTTCAACATTTTCCACAAATTTTATTTAACATTCGAAAATAATTAGTAACATTTTCCACATTTTCTATAAAATTTGTCGATAAAATCAATGGTTGACTTAATTTTAAGAGTATATTATAATGAAACCACTTAACAGATTTGGAGGTGCAAAAATGGTAGGAACATATCAACCTAATAACCGTAAAAAAAGTAAAAAACAAGGTTTTTTTGCTCGTAAAGGTTCAAAAATATTAAAGCAAAGAAGAAAAAAAGGACGTAAAGTTCTTTCTAAATAAACCACATTATTTCAACGTGGTTTTTATTAAGGAGAAAAATGAAAAAAGCAGATCGTATTAAAAATAAAATTGAGTTTGATAATTTTATTAAAAAAACAAAATTCGTGAAAAATGCTTTTTTTATTGTTCATTTTTCTTCAAAAAAAAAGGAAAACAGTAGATTTGGCATTGCGGTTGGAACAAAGATTGGAAATGCCGTAATAAGAAATCAATTTAAAAGAAGAATTAGAGAAATTATTAAGGAAGAAAGAAATATATTTAAAAATAACTTAGATTATATTATAATAGTTAGGAAGCAATGCACTGTATTGACTTATCAAAAAATGAAAGAAGAATTAATTCAATTAATTAAAATGGTGAAAGAAAATGAATAAAACAAAAAAACTACTTATATTAATGGCAATTACATTATTTATGGTAACAGGTTGTACTACATACTTAGCTGATGATAATCGTAAAAGGATTACAAATGAAGAAACCGGTCAAAGTTTACCTTCAAATATATTATGTAAACCAACAAATGAACAATTAATTAAAATATATGAAAAGCATGAATCAAAAATGGTAATTAAATTAAAAGATTTACCAGTATGTAAAGATTTAAAAATTTATGATTCAGAATCTTATCCTGGTTTATGGGCTCAACTATTTGTCATACCTTTAGCTTGGTATATTATCAAAGTTGGTTTACTATTTAAAAATTATGGTATAGCTGTAATGATCGTTGGTGTTTTAATTAGAGTAGTGCTTTTACCATTTACAATTAAAACTGCCAAACAATCAGCCAATATGAAAAAAGCTCAACCAGAATTAAGAAGATTAGAAGAAAAGTACAAGAATAATAATGATAAAGAAGCTATGATGTTAAAAAGTCAAGAAATGATGATGATTTATAAAAAACATAACGTCAGTCCTGTTGGAGGATGTTTAGTATCATTTATCCAATTACCAATTTTTTTAGCATTTTTGGAAGCTATTAACAGAATCCCAGCAATCTTCGAAGCTAAATTATTTAAGTTTCAATTAGGAACAACCCCTTTAAAAGGTTTTTCTAGCGGAAACTATTGGTATATAATTTTAGTAATCTTAATTATATTAACTACTTATCTATCGTTTAAAAACAACGCTAATACTGCTGGCAGTTTAGATCAAGAGAAACAAATGAAGTTTATGACAAACTTTATGTTATTATTTATTTCCATAGCTTCATTAAGTCTACCAAGTGCTATCGCATTATATTGGATTGCCACAAATGGATTTAGTGTTGTTCAAAATTTAATTATTAAAAAAAGGAGTAGTTAATATGGAAGTATATGTTTATGAAGGAAAAGAAGAAAAAGGATTATTAGAAAAAGCTATAATTGATCTTAATGTTACTGAAGAAGATATTTTATACAAAACCGAAGAAAAAAAAGCAGGATTATTCAAAGGAACAGTTTATAAATTATCTATAATCAAAATCAGTGAAATATTAATATACTTAAAAGACTATTTAGCAACTATTACCAAAGATATGGGATTAGAAGTTACTTTTGAAACAAATATTAGAAATAAACAAGTAACTATTAAAATGTTTTCTGATAATAATGCCATATTAATAGGTAAGAATGGACAAACTTTATCAGCTTTAACTCTTTTATGCAAACAAGCATTATATACTCAATTAGGTATATATGTATATATAAACTTAGATGTTGAAAACTATAAGGATAAGCAAATTGGTCATTTGGAAAGATTAGCTAAGAATATAGCTAGAGAAGTAAGACTTACGCAAACCCCAGTGATTATGGATAGTATGAATTCATATGAAAGAAGAATAGTTCATAATATCCTAACAAATTTTAAAGGAGTTAAAACCGAAAGCGAAGGCGAAGAGCCAAATCGTCATATTATTGTAAAACCAGTAAAGGAGTAAACTCCTTTTTTATTTTCAGAAAAATGATTTTGTGCTATAATACGTTGCGAGGTGAAGGACTATGGATTCAACAATCTGTGCTATTTCAACAGCCCTTGGCGTTGGTGCCATAAGTATAATCAGAGTTAGTGGTCCAGACGCTATTAAGATAGTTAATAGTATTTTTTCAGGTGCAGATTTAACTAAGGCCCACAGTCACACCATTCATTATGGATTTATTACATATATAAACGAAAAAATCGATGAAGTTTTAATTAATATCATGCGTGCCCCAAAGACATTTACTACTGAGGATATAGTTGAAATCAATAGTCATGGTGGTATTGCTACAACTAATAAAATCTTAGAAATTCTTTTAAACGCGGGGTGTAAGTTAGCTGAACCAGGCGAATTTACTAAAAGAGCTTTTTTAAATGGTCGAATAGATTTACTGGAAGCCGAAGCAGTAGGGGACTTAATATCCAGTGAAACGGAAAAATCAAGAAAACTTGCTATTAATCAAATCTCTGGCAAGCTTTCTAAACACATTAATGAATTACGTCAGGATATTATTAGTCTTCAAGCTAATATTGAAGTAAATATAGATTATCCAGAATATGAAGAAATTGAAATAATTACCAATGATGTCTTAATTCCTAATCTAAAAAAAATAACCACAAAATTAAATGAATTATTAAAAGATGCCCAAAACGGTAAAATAATTAAAAATGGTATAGATGTTGCTATTATTGGTAAACCAAATGTCGGCAAAAGTAGTATTTTAAATGCCTTATTAGAAGAAAATAAAGCTATAGTAACTAATATTCCAGGTACAACCAGAGATATCGTGGAAGGACAAATAATTTTAAATGGCATTGCTTTAAATATCATTGATACTGCCGGAATTAGAGAAACAAGAGATGTTGTAGAAAAAATTGGAGTTCAAAAAAGTAAAGATATTAGTAAGAATGCTGATTTAATTATTTATGTTATTGACAATACAATTGAAGATATTAAAGAAGATTTAGATTATTTAAAATCTTTAAAATCAAAAAGTATCATTATCTTTGTTAATAAAAACGATAAAAAATCTAAAATTAATCAAAATAAATTTAAAGATTATAAGCTTGTTTTTGGTAACACTATAACCAGAGAAGGTTTAGATAGCTTAAAGCAAACAATAATAGATTTATTTAATTTAGAAAATTTAGAGACTAAAGATTACACTTATTTATCTAGTGCGCGTCAAATATCTTTAGTAACAAAATCTAAAGAAATAGTAGAACAAGCAATAAGTAGTTTAAATAATGGAGCTCCTATTGATTTAATAACCGTAGATTTAAGAAATTGCTATGATACTTTAGGTGAAATTATAGGTGAAACCTATAAAGATGATTTATTAGATGAGTTATTTTCTAAATTTTGTTTAGGGAAGTAGGAAAAATTATGAAATACGAAATAATAGTAGTGGGAGGAGGTCACGCGGGTTGTGAAGCTGCTCATGCTGCAAGCAAAATAGAGCATAAAACAGCTTTAATTACTTCTAACATTAATAACATAGCTGATATGCCATGTAATCCATCTATTGGTGGAACCGCCAAGGGAATAGTTGTAAGAGAAATTGATGCCTTAGGTGGTCTTATGGGTAAAGTGTCAGATCAAAGTCTATTACAAATTAAGATGTTAAATAACGCTAAAGGACCTGCCGTTAGATCTCTACGCGCTCAAGCTGATAAAATTACCTACCCAAAAGAAATGCTAAAAGAATTAAGAAGCATACCTAATTTGGATATAATTGAAGGAATGGTAGAAAGATTGCTTGTAAGAGATCACAAAATTCAAGGGATTGAACTAGAAGATGGCAAGCAAATTTTTTGTGATGTTCTGGTCTTAACTACAGGTACATATTTAAAAAGTAAGATTTTAATAGGAGATAAGACTAAAGAAGAAGGACCACATGGTGAAAGAAGTTCTAAATTTTTAAGTGATCATTTAAAAGAATTAGGATTTGAATTATTAAGATTAAAAACGGGAACTCCCCAACGCATAGATCGAAGTTCTATAGATTTTACTAAATTAAAAGCAGAACCAGGGGATAAAACTTATTGGACTTTCAGTTTTGATAATGAACCAAGTTATAAAATAGATAAGCAACAAGACTGTTTTATTACATACACAACTGATGAAACTCACAAAATTATTAGAGATAACTTAAAAAGATCAGCAATGTATAGCGGTAATGTTAAAGGCACCGGAACTAGATACTGCCCATCTATTGAGGACAAAGTAGTTAGATTTGCTGATAAAGAAAAACATCAATTATTCTTAGAACCAGAAAGCGCATCTTATGACGATATTTATCTGCAAGGTTTTTCAACAAGTATGCCATATGACGTTCAAGAAAAAATGGTAAGAAGTTTGCCTGGTTTAGAAAATGCGAAAATTTTAAAATATGCTTATGCTATTGAATATGATGCTATAAACCCCGTGCAATTGAAACCTACTTTGGAAACGAAAATAATTGAAAATCTATTCACGGCTGGGCAAATAAATGGAACAAGCGGTTATGAAGAAGCAGCTTGTCAAGGTCTTATGGCTGGAATAAATGCCGGTTTAAAGGTCGAAAATCAAGAACCATTAATCTTAAAAAGAAACGAAGCATATATTGGTGTTTTAATAGATGATTTGGTAACTAAAGGTACAATTGAACCTTATCGCTTACTTACCTCAAGAGCCGAATTTCGTTTAATATTAAGACATGATAACGCTGATCTTAGATTAAGAGAACACGGCTATAGAGTAGGTCTTATTGATGATATAAGACATCAAAAACTTTTAAATAAAAAAGAATCAATTACCAATCTAATAGATATTTTAAAAACAAATAAAGTAACTCCTAAAAATATTCCCGTAAATTTAGAAAAAAAACTAGCAGGAGATAAGTTACATTCTGGATATACTTTATATGATTTAACAAAAAGACCAGAAATTAAAATAGAAGAATTTATCAAAAACAATTTAATTGAAAATAAATGGTCAGAGGCAATAATAGAAGCAGTTGAATTTAGCATTAAATATGAAGGATATATTGCCAAAACTTTTAAAGATGTGGAAAAATTATTAAAACTAGAAGAAAAACAAATACCTGAAGATATAAACTATGAAAAGGTACCGAATATTGCATCAGAAGCTAGAGAAAAATTCAAGAGAATAAAACCTCTTACTATTGCTCAAGCTTCAAGAATAAGTGGAGTAAACCCGGTTGATATATCATTACTTGCTGTCTATTTAAAGAAAGAGTATGGAAAATGAAAATAGAAGAATTTAAAGAGGCCCTACAAGAATTAAATATCAGTTTTACCGAGGAAACGCTAAATAAATTAGCAGTTTATTATGATTTTTTAAAAGAATATAATAGTCACACTAATTTAACCGCTATCACATCTTTAGAACAAGTCTATTTAAAACATTTTTATGATTCTTTAACCATTGTTAAAGCTATAGATTTAAATAATATTAAAACGATACTAGATATTGGAACAGGTGCGGGATTTCCCGGGGTAGTTTTAAAAATATTTTTCCCTCATATAGAAATTACTTTATTAGATTCTAACCATAAGAAGACAAAATTTTTAGAAATTCTAGTTAATAAGCTAGAATTAAATAAGACAAATATTATCTGTAGTCGCAGCGAAAATTATATTAAAAACAATAGAGAATTCTTTGATTTAGTTACCTCAAGAGCAGTTGCAGATTTAACTGTACTTACAGAATTATCTTTACCTTATGTAAAAGTAAGGGGCTTTTTTGTTTCCTACAAAGGTGATAGTAAAGTAGAAGTAGATGCTGCTTTATATGCTATGGAAAAATTAGGAGGAAAATTGAAAAGCATTATTAACTTAACTTTACCCAACGAAAATAGCAAAAGAAGTTTAGTGATTGTCGAAAAAATTACTAGTACACCTTCTTTATATCCAAGAACTTATGACAAAATTCTTAAAAAGCCATTGAAAATAATACAAAAATAAAGTAATATATAGATAGAATAGAAAAAGGGGCTCAAATGATGGAAGCTAATCAAACAATTAATATGATTAATATTGATGATATTATTCCTAATCGTTTTCAACCACGATTAACTTTTGATGAAAAAGCATTGAATGAGTTGTCAGCATCTATTAAAGAGCACGGGATAATTCAACCCCTTGTTTTAAGAAAATTAGGTGACAAGTATGAAATTGTTGCCGGAGAACGTAGGTATAAAGCAGCTACTTTAGCTGGACTTACTGAAGTACCAGCAATAATTGTTAATTTTGATGATAATACAAGTGCGGAAGTAGCTCTCATTGAAAATGTTCAAAGAAGAAATTTAACTTCGATAGAAGAAGCTAAATCTTATAAAAAGATTTTAGATAAAAATTATTTAACCCAAGAAGACCTAGCTAAAAAATTGGGTGTATCTCAATCAACAATAGCTAATAAACTCCGCTTACTTAATTTATCTTCAAATGCTCAAGAAGCTTTATTAAATGAAAAGATAAGTGAAAGACATGCCCGTAGCTTACTACAAATGCCAAATCATGCTGAACAAGATTTAATGCTTAATAGAGTAGTTCAAGAGAGAATGACAGTTCGTCAGTTAGATACGGCCATTAAAGAAAAGTATGGGAAAACAAATGAACCTAATTTAGAATTAAAAATAGAAGAACCTATTTTTAATGTTCCATTTTTTGATGTACCTCAAACTCAGAAAGATTCAACAGAACCTGTTGTTCAAGTTATTGAAAATACCCATCCAGAAGAACCAATGATGGAAACTTTAGAAATATTCACTGATAATGAATTACCTGTAAATGAACCTGAAACAGTCGAGTTAGAAAAACCAAGAAGCAATTTATTAAATATTTTTGATAGACCAGAATATCCTTCTTTAGAGGATCAACAAGTAAATTTATCTTTTGATAGAAATAGTCCTAATATTTTTGATACACAAGAAGAAGAAGAAAAACCTGTAGAAAAAGAAGTAGAAAAAATTCCTGAAACGGTTATAAATGAAATTAAAATAGAACCACTAAAACCGAGAATTAAAGAAAATGATCTTAGTTCAGTTGTTGCTGCATTCAAAGAGTTAGAAAAAGAAGTTAAAGAAGCTGGTTTCAAAATTAGTACAGAAGCTTTTGACTTTGAAGATTTATATCAAATTATTATAAAAATAGATAAATAACCAGAATAAGTGAAGTTGTAAGATAAAAGTGGACACAAAAATTCAAAAGTTTAACAATGGACTGCTGAAGAAAAATTTGAAATTATTAAGCCTAATAGGAACTTTCATGAATAGTATCATATGCTTATTTCACAGTAACTATGTCCGGTGGAGAAACTGCTACAACAATAACGGTACTGTTGGTTTAATATGCTATATAGGCTAGAAATATATTTTTCAAATGCGGCTTATAGTCAAAATGAAGATCAAGAAAAAACCTTTAAAGCCCACGTTAGTATTGAAGACATACTTCGCCTTAATTTATATTATTAGCAAGTTATAAGATTTAAAAAAAGATAAAAAACAAATTTTATTTTTTTTATGACATTTTTTGTAGATGACAATTGATATTCTTAAAATAAGAATTAAAGATAGGTTTATTTCTATTAAAAACTAGTAAATTTTTCAACCAATTATTTATATACAAAACAAGAATGGTGGCTATCCTCGCCGTACACTACATATTCAAGTGGGTTTGCTTACGTGTTTCGCGTAAGCTCGTATGGAAACTTGAACAGTAACAGCGTGCAGAGTGCCTTTGGAGTACGACCTGTAATCTCAATTAATTCTGAAATAAGTGTAACAGGA
>CAYQDO010000007.1:0-1479 GCA_964416365.1 uncultured Muribaculaceae bacterium
GATCGCCTACTGATAAAATAAGCATATTATTTTTATATTCTTCTGGTTCTCCAATACCATATATACATGAAACAGATGAAACTACAATAACATCTTTATTATTAATAAGAGCACTGGTAGCTCCGTGACGAAGTTCATCAATTTCATCATTAATACTAGAATCTTTTTCAATATAAGTATCAGTTGATGGGACATAAGCTTCGGGTTGATAGTAGTCATAATATGAAACAAAGTACTCTACACGGTTATTAGGAAACAATTCCTTAAATTCTGAATAAAGTTGTCCAGCTAAAGTTTTATTATGAGCTAAAACTAGGGTAGGTTTTTTAATTTGCTCTATCACATTAGCTATTGTAAAAGTTTTTCCTGTACCAGTAGCGCCTAATAAAACTTGATGTTTTTTTCCTTTATTGATACCTGCAACTAATTCTTTAATTGCTTGTGGTTGATCACCACTAGGGTTATAATTGGAAACAATTTTAAACATACTATCACTTTACTTTCTTAACATATTTAGCAATTCTTTTAATATTATCATAATTTTCATTATAAAAATCATCTAATAACTTTTTATTAGCATCACATAAATCAACATTTTCTTTGAAATACTCCCCAATGTTTATATTTTTGATCTCTTTACTATTTTCTTCTAAAGCTCGTTTTATATACATCGGAGTGGTTTTGTTAATTGTCGGTTTAAAATAACCTTTACCAGACACCACATAAGCATTTCGATCTAATATACTATAAAGACAATTATTAGTCGGGTCTAATAAGTAGGGTTTATTTAAATTTAAAACACAAACATGATTAGTATTTTTTATAAGAAATTCGATAATTCGATCTTTTAGATTTATTTCCTGTTCATCTATCTCTTTTGCTTTTATATGTGTTTTATAGTCAAGTTTAATTTTAGGACATAAATATCCCTCAATAACCGTAACATTATATTGTAATTTCTTTAATATATCACTTAATATATGGGCGTTGTTAATACATATTCCATAATTAGTCATAATTGAATAGGCTAGATTATCAGTACAAATTATAGATTTTTCTGGTGAAAAGTAATAATCTTTGCTTTCGGAAAAAAACCATTCCATAATAAATAATTAAAAATGACGAAAATCGATATTTGATCGTGCACCTTTAATTCATGACATAATTGAGCAGTGTTATTAATCATGTTTTTATATATGTCATCGTAATAATCAGAAACCATATCTTCAATATATTCGGTAAACATTTTTTCTCCTATAATTTGGTTATTATAGTACTACATTAATTTTTAGATAGCAAGTATTCTTTTTTGATAGTTTCAAAAATGGGTATATTGTTTTGATAACTTTTGGGGTTAATTGGGGATGGATGATAAATAGGAATGATTAAGATTTTTTTATTATTAAACTTGCGATAAAATTTTTGGCCGGCGACTTCTTTAAATTGTTTGAAATTTTCATTTATTAAAATTCTGGTCGG
>CAYQDO010000007.1:1579-32508 GCA_964416365.1 uncultured Muribaculaceae bacterium
ATTATTGATTTCCAATGTAATAAGCATAATATTCATCGAAGGTGATGTTTTCATTTTTGATTTTTAAAGCAGCATCTATTCCAACATAACGATAATGCCAAGGTTCATACGAATAACCGGTTATATCTTCTTTATCTTCCGGGTATCTTAAGATAAACCCGTATTCAAAACAGTTTTCTTTCATCCAAAGAAAACTACTGGTTTTCCCAAATTCATCATTTTCATCATAATAATCAGAAACATCAATGGCATAACCCGTTTGATGTTCAGAGTGTCCAGCTCTGGCGGCATATTCATCAGCTTTTCTAGTGCCATATAAATTTTTACGAGATTCCCATATTTCTTTTTGGCTATTATAGTCACGATATGATGAATTAATAACAATGGTATACCCTTCTTTTTTGGCATCTTCAGATAATTCTTTAAAAGCATTATAAACTGTTGAATTGATAGAATTTCCTTCATAAGCATAAGATAATGATATTTTCATAATATCATCTGGAATATAGTTTTCATCCAAATAATGATATTTGTTGACTATCATTAGTTCCTCATGTTTAATATTGGTTGCTTTAGTTTCTTCATAGTAATCATGATCACGATTAACATTGACAAGCACTATAATTTTACTGATTTCTTTGTTTTCATTTTTAGTTAAAAATTCTAAATAGCGATCTAAATTATTAAAAATAAAATACTTGTCTTTTACTAATTTGATGATATTAGCGTTATTTTCTTTTTTTAATATTACCTCTAATTCACTATCTTTTAAATGTTTAATTAATACTTTAGTTTCATCTAAGGTATAACTTATTTGTAAAAGCTTGTACTCATAAGTTTGTTTATATTGATAATCTTTATATAGTTTTACCCCTACAAATATAGTAATCAATATAAAAATAAATAAAAAAGAGCTAAGCTTTACTGATTTTCTTAATTTTCTTTTAGCCATCTTATCACATCTTCCTTATATTATTATAACATAGCACATTTTTAAAATAGATTTATAAACTTTAAAAATGTCAAGTGACATTATCTATATCTTTTGACTTTAACAGCTTTATATTGTAAAATTTTAATAGAGAATAGGAGTTGTTAGGGTGAAAAAAGTTTACGTCTTTGGCCATAAAAAGCCTGATACTGACAGTGTTACTGGTGCAATAGCCCTAGCTTATTTAAAAAATAAGATGGGGATTAACGCAGAACCTCGAGTATTGGGTGAAATTAGTAAGGAAACTCAATATGCCTTAAAAAAATTTGATACTCCTACGCCAAGATATTTATATGATGTAAAAATTCAGCTAAAAGATATCAAATATAATCGCAATTTTTTTGTTAATCAAAATAAATCAATATTTGAAACTTATTATTATTTATATACTAAAGGAATAGCAGGAATACCACTTGTAGATGATGATAAAAAATATATCGGATATGTATCACTTAAAGAAATAGCCAAAGAAATGATTATCAATTCTTCAAGTAATTTATCTACTTCATTTGATAATTTAGTTAAAACTTTAAGTGCGACCAAGTACTATAATTTTGATTCTCTTATTAATGGCAAAGCTATGATTATGAATGTGTCTTATAATATGTTTATTGATGAAGATATCATTATCAATAATGACTCCATTGTTATTGGATGTACTCGTTCGCATGTTTTAGAGCATGTTATAAAAAATAATGCTAAATTAGTAATTTTAGCTAACAATTATCCTTTAAGTAAAAAGGAAACTGAATTAATCAAGGAAAAGAAAGTAAATGTAATTGTAACACCTTATGATATTTTAAAAGTTTCAAGAATTATTTGTTTAGCTAATCCTATTAAAATAATTCAAAGAGTATCATCTTCAGTATGTTTTGAACCAATTGATTTTCTAACTAATTTTTTAGAAGTAAGTAATAAATTGAAACATACCAATTATCCGATTGTAAATGCTCGAGGATATTGTGAAGGAATGCTTAGACTTATCGATACGAACGATATTGTTCGTAAGGATGTTATCTTAGTTGATCATAATGAAGCAAGTCAAAGTGTTGATGGATTAGATGAGGCCAATATTATTGAGATAGTGGATCATCATAACATTAGTAGTATCAATACTAATAAACCAATTAATTTTCGTAATATGTTAGTAGGATCTGTTAATACCGTAATTTATCATTTATTTATTGAACAAGGATTAAATATCCCTAAAAATATTGCTGGTTTAATGTTAAGTGGGATTATTTCTGATACTTTACTTTTAGCTAGTCCCACTACTACAGAATTAGACCGTAAGGTGGCAAATGAGCTAGCTAAAATAGCTAAAGTTGATATTCATAATTATGGATTAGAACTACTAAGTAGTGGGGTTAATATTAAAGGTATGTCTAAAGAAGAAATAATCTATAAAGATTTCAAAAATTATGTTGCCGGAGAATATCGGGTAGGAATTGCTCAGGTATTTACAACAACTTTTGATATTTATAGAAATGAAATAGCAGAATATGTTAAAGAACTTAATGAAATCAGTGAAAATAATAATTATAAAGTCGTTTGTTTATTTGTCACAGATATTATTAATAATAATTCTTATTTGTTATTCAATGAAAAGGCTAAAAATTATTTAGAAGACGCTTATGGTATAGATGAATTATATCAAGGTTATTTATTAGAGGGAGTAGTTTCTCGTAAATTACAAATGGTACCTTTAATTTTAGATGTTATTGAGAAACTATAAAGGAGTTAACAATGAAAATAGTCAAGGTTTTAATTGCCTTTATAATTATTGTTGGTACAGGCATTGGGATAGCAATAGTTTTTTTATTAAATAATGAAGACGTTCCAGTTTATACTGGATTAGCCACCGTAATTGAAAGAAGAAGTGCTAAGGAAGTTGTTGTCCGTTTAAATGAAGAACCAGAAGAAAAAATAAGTAATGAACTAATTGTTTATTCTAATATTTTTTCAGTAAATGACCAAGTAGAGATAGAATATTCTAAAAAAAGAGAAAAATATATTGTTAATAAAGTTAAAGCAGGTGCTAATACTAGTGCTAAAAAAACTGAATTCATATCTAAAATTGCTTCAGATCCAACCATGATTAAATATTCGGGTATGTTAGGTAGTATTTCTAAAGAAACGAATATAGCTGTCTTACCAATTCAGCTATTTAATCAAGTGTTTGATCTAATGAGTGAAATAGAGTTTTATAATTTGAAATTTAATGGTATAAATACTATTATAAATAAAGATGAGAGTATTATTGTTACACTACTTGAAGATTTTAAAATTGTTAGTTTAGAAAATATTACAAGTGAGCAAAGAATATTTTTGCCATATACCGTAAATAATCAATCTATTAATTTTAAAGGTATTGGAGAAGGTATTTATTCTTTAAAAGTAAGCTTTAAAAAGCAAAATATTATTAACTATATCTTTACTTAATAAATGTTAGTTTACGAAAATATTATTGTTTTAGTCGTATAAGTATGCTAATATAATAGTATCAGAAAGGTTGTGAATTTATGGTATGGTATATTTTATTAGGAATTATAGTATTATTAGTTTTATGGGTAATTAGTACTTATAATGGATTAATAAAACTTAGAAATAAAGTTAAAAATCAATGGTCGCAAATTGATATTCAATTAAAGAGACGATTTGATTTAATTCCTAATTTAGTTGAAACTATTAAAGGTTATACAAAACATGAAAGTGAAACATTAGAAAAAGTAATTCAAGCAAGAAATACTTATCTATCAGCAGGAACTCCTGAAGAACAAATGAAAGCTAGTGGTGAATTATCTAAAGTAGTTAGTAAGTTGTTTGCTCTTTCGGAAGCATACCCAGATTTAAAGGCTAATACTAACTTTGTTGATATGCAAAATACTTTAAAAGATACTGAAGATAAAATTTCTTATGCAAGATCATTTTATAATGATTCAGTAATGAAATATAATACAAAAATTGAAACAGTTCCGACTAATGTTGTAGCAAATATGTTTGGTTTCAAAACTGAAATATATTTTGAAGCTGAAGCTGAAGCTAAAGAAAACGTAAAGGTCAAATTTTAAAGAATCTTTTGATTCTTTTTTTTATATATTATGATAAAATAAATTAGAGGTATATTTTTATGAAAAAGATTCTTTTTTTCTTTTTATTGTTTTTTAGTCTGATAATTAATGTTGATGCCGATTCTATTAATAAAATAACTATGGATATTTATTTAGATAGTTATGGAACAGCTCATATAACAGAAACTTGGGATGCTAATATTAGCTCAGGAACGGAAGGTTATAAGCCATACCGTAACTTAGGAAATGCTACAATAACAAATTTCACGGTTTCTAATGAAGAAAAAATGTATCAATATGTAAGTAATTGGGATGTTGATAAAGATTTTAATCAAAAAGCTTATAAAAATGGTTTTAACTATATTGATGATGGCGTAGAGCTTTGTTGGGGTATAAGTAAATTTGGTCATAATATTTATACTTTAAAATATGAAATAAAAGGTTTTGTGTCAGAAACTGCTGATAAGCAAATGGTTTATTGGACATTAATACCCCATAATTTATCTTTAAAACCTAAAGAAGTAAAAATTGTTATTTGGTCAGATCAAAGATTTGCTGATGATATCGCAGTTTGGGGATATGGTAATTACGGAGGCACTGCCTACGTATATGACGGCAAAATTGAAATGAATAGTGATGGCGTATTAGATACTGAAGAGTATATGACTATACTAGTAGAATTACCACAGGGGATGTTTCAAACTAACAATATTTTAGAAAAATCTTTTGAAGATTATTATGAAATGGCAGAGGAAGGAAAAACACCTTATGAATCAAATAAGTTCTTAGATATAATTACTGCTGTTTTAGGTGTAATATTAACTTTAATTCCACCAGCTTTTGTTATTTTCATAATAACTTTAATTGTAAAAGCAGCAATGAATAAAAATTTTGCTAAAGTAATATCTCATGGTAAATTTCCTAAAGATTTGGAATATTTTAGAGAAATTCCTTGTAATCAAGATGTCTTTTATGCTTACTTTTTAGCTCATAGTTACAATTTGTTAAAAAATCAACAAGATTTTTTAGGGACTTTAATCTTAAGCTGGATTAAAGATAAGTATGTAACTGTCGAACTTCAAGAAAAGAAAAAGTTATTTAAAACTACTGAAGAAGCTACATTAGTCATGGATTATCAAAAATTCTTTGCTGATATAGATTGTGATTCAATAGAAGGTAAAATGTTTAATTACATGTATGAAGCAAGTAAAGATGGTATTTTAGAAGAAAGAGAATTTGAAAAATATTGTGAGAAGAATTATAGTACAGTTTTAGGTTGGTTTGATTCCGTTATTTTAGAAGAAAAGACTAAAGCTGTAGAAAGAGGATTACTAGAACAAAAACCAAATAAATTTTATAAACATTATGAAACTCAAAGTATATATAATGAAGCTAAAAAATTAGCCGGATTAAAAAAATTCTTGAAAGATTTCTCCAGTATTGAAGATAAATCTTCTATCGAAGTGCATTTATGGGAGTATTATTTAATGTATGCTCAAATATTTGGCATAGCAGAAAAAGTTGCAGCAGAATTTAAAAAATTATATCCAGATGTTATAACTGATTTATCTTACAATCAGGTGGTGTTTGTTCACCATATGTCATATAGCAGTATGCGTAGTGCTAATTCTGCTTATCAGAGAGCTCATAGTTATTCTTCTGGTGGCGGAGGATTTTCATCAGGAGGCGGCGGAGGCGGCTCATTCGGTGGAGGCGGCGGAGGAGGCGGCGGCTTCAGATAAAAAGGCAAAGAAATATTTGTCTTTTTTTGTTAAGGAAGAATGCCGAATATTGACAAATATTAGGTTTAAAGATAAGATAATAATAGATAGAATACTAAGATAAGAAGGGAAATTCAGTATGAAAAAAATCAAGCTCAAATTGAATAAAAAAGCTAAAAACATGCTGATTTTTTTTGGCGTTTTAACGGTAATTGTTATATCAGCAACATATGCTTGGTACATTAGTTTAAGGCAAGTCTACATGACCAGTTGGGATTTAAGAATTGATACTAACCTAAACTTATTATTATCCTTAGATGGCAAAAATTGGGATAATGTTGTTTTTATAGATGAAAAAACCTATAATGATCCGAAATACGTATATCCAGGAAATACTAATGCTTGGAGTGAGGCTGGTTTAATTCCGATGTCTACTACAGGAAGAATCGATTTAGATGCGTCAAGGCTTATTCTATATCAAAAAATTGGAATGAACACAACAGCAGGAGGATACCGATTACTTGCTAACAGAGTAAATAATTATGGTGCTACAGAAAGACTAGGTTATATTACTTTTGATTTGTTCATTAAAAACTTTTCCAGTAAGAAATATACTGAAGAAATAGATTATTTAACCGAAGAAGCGATTTATTTAGGAAACAGTTCAGTAGTTAAAGTAGCTGAAAATGGTGGCGTTCCTAACAAAGGAATTGAAAATTCAGTTCGAGTTGCTTTTGCTGTAATTGGAAGGGTTTCGCGAATGACAGATGAAGTTAACAAGATTACTTCGATCAGTTGCAATCATGACGGAAATGGTAATTCTATTTTTAATAATGGTATTACTGGTCTATGTGATAAAGCAATCATTTGGGAACCAAATGATAAAGTTCACGTAGAAGGCGCTATTAAGTGGTTTAATAGTTCGTGTTTAAAACGTTATGGTCAAAATATAGATGTTCCAGCTTCTTATGGTGGTAAGTGCTCACCAATATCTGATGGTAATTATTATCCTACTTATGCTATAAATCATGATATTGGGGAAAGAGATCAAGTAGATATTTATGATGGGACGCAATATAACGGTTATCAAGGAAGTGGTGATTTTTTAAAAGAAACCAAATATTTCACAGATTCTGATAAAGATTTAAAAGGATTACAAAGAAAAGCTTTTTTAACTTTATCTCCAAATAGTGTTACTAAAGTAAGAATTTATGTGTTCTTGGAAGGACAAGATATCGACAATTATGAGTATGCCCAAGACGGGAAAAAAATAAGTATTGAATTTGGTTTTACTAAAGATCGCTTTACGGAAGATGAAATTGTTGATGGTGAGGCAGAAATTGGTGATGATATCTGGAAACCAGTTATAACTCTTGAACCAGATATCAGAGAAATCAGTATAGAAGAAGGAAATACTTTAACTTTACCTACAGCTACGGCCACAGATAAAATCGGGGTAATTAATGGCGAAGATATTACCGAAGATATCACAAAACGAATTAGAATAATTAATAATGTAGATACGACAATTCCCGGTGAATATGAAATAATTTATGAGGCTAGTGATTGGACAGGAAACTTCGCTGAGCCTGTAGTTATCAGGGTGATTGTAGTAGAAAAACTCGAATAATATTTTTTCTACAAAAAAAGACAAAACCATTGACAAAACGACAGTTTATGATAATATAATAATATATATTACGGTAGTACCCTATCGATATATTACATCACTTTGTAGGAGTGGTAGAAAATAAAGAGGAAAGAGGAAGGTATGGAAAAAGCAAACAAACAATATACTAGAAGAATAAGAAACTTGGTATTTATCTTTGTAATTACCGCAATTTTAGTATCAGTATCAACTTATGCATGGTTCATAGGTATGCGAACAGTCAACGTTGAAGAATTTGATGTTGAAGTAGCTGGTACTGAAAGTTTATGGTTATCTGTAGATGCAATTAATTTTGCACCAACTGTAACTATAAATAAGGATAATTACTCAATTGCATATCCAAATAACACAAATACTTGGGGTGGCACAGATGGTTTAATTCCGGTTTCGTCTATTGGTGTTATTAACGAAGATTCAGCAAGATTAGAATTATATGAAAAAGCTTCATTAACACCATCACCAGGTGGATTTAGATTGATTGCTAGTCAAGTAAATAATGATAAAATAGCAGGAGCTGAAAAACATGGCTACATTGCTTTTGATTTATTCATTAGAAACTTTACTGGTAGTAAGTATTATCCTGAATATAACGAAGCAATTGAAGAAGCAATATATTTAACTGTTGATTCAGCTGTTAAAGTTTCTGACACAGATGGCGTACAAGGTACTGGTATTGAAAACTCAGTACGTTTAGGATTTGCTCAAATCGGTCGTGTTTCTGGTGATGCAGAGCTTGGTGAAAATGTTAATGAATCTCCAAAGGACGGAACAAAATATCTGCGTGAAATGAAATGCGAAGATGTTGAAACAGTAGTTGAAGGAGAAGGAACCGAAACGGTATTACTAGCTACTGGTATTTGCCAACATGATCGTCCAGCAGTTATATGGGAACCAAATGATGTATATCATGTCCCAGGTGCTATAAGTTATTATAATACAGCTTGTAGACAAAGAATCAAAGACTTTAGAGAAGGAACTACTGAGCCAATAGGCCAAAATGTAATTAGTCCAGATTCATATACAAGTAATACCTGTGGTAAAATAATCGATGGTTTAGCATATCCTACTTATGCTATCAATGGCGTAATTGATGCTAATGATAATGTCGATGTTTACGACGGACAAACTTATAATGGTTATACTCGTACTACAAAATTAACAGTTGTAGATACATTCAGCGATTCAGAAAAATTAAAAGAAGGTATGGATCGTCCAGTATTTATGACATTAGCTCCAAATAGTATTACTAAAGTAAGAGTTTATGTTTGGATTGAAGGACAAGATATTGATAACTACGATTTTGCTCAAATCGGAAAATCAATTTCAATTAAATTCGGATTCACAAAACAAAGATTCACTGAAGATGATGTTACATATACAGGTCCAAAAACTAATCAAGGCGAAGGACCAAACGGAGCTGACAAAAATCCTCCAGTTATAGTTATCGCTGGTTATGAAACTGGTTCTAGAGAAATTAATCTTGAATATGGTGCTACATTTACTGCTCCAGCAGCAACAGCTACTGATAATGTAGATGGCACAATAAGTTCAGCAGACATTGAAGTTGTCAATAAAGTTAATACAAGCGTTCCAGGAACATATACAGTAATATATAGAGTATCAGATAGTGCTAAAAATATTGCCACAAAGACTCTAAGAGTTAATGTTGCACAACCAACTACTACAGTTGCTGAAGGAGATTAATTAGTTTAAAAATCACAATTAGTTTTGTGATTTTTTTTATTTCTTAAAACATCTATTTTTTCGACAAAAATCAACAAATGGAATTGACATTCGACAAAATAATTGATAAAATCTAGATGTATATTAAGGTAGGGTGTATCGAATATATAACATTATTCAAAGAAAAGGTAGAGGATGAAAAAGGATATCGTAACTAGGGCGAGAAAAGTAAAAAGAAAGAAGAAAATAGTAAAGGTATTAAAAATTCTATTATTAATTCTTTTATTATTACTACTAATTTTATATATTGTTTTCAGTCTAATATATAACAATGGCAGTTTCAGTATTACTTTAGATCGTAATTTATACGTCAAAAATGGAATTGTAATTTATGATGATCCGGATTATAAAGTGTTCCGTACGGAATTACAGGCAGAAACCATGGATTTTATAGATAATATAAAATATACGTGGCTTCCTGATAATCTAGATACTCGTAGCGATGGTTCCCATAACGGTGAAAATTATGTTGCATATACTTTCTATATTGAGAACCTTGGCGAGCAAATCGCAGACTACTGGACTGAAGTGGTCATTGATAATGTTATAAAGAATGTCGATGAGGCGATAAGAATCAGAATTTATAAAAATTCAGTTCCGATTACTTATGCTAAAGTTTCATATAATGGAGCTTCTGAGCCGGGGACTGAGGCATTCTTAACAGATACCCTTGTTGCAAGAGATCACGTTCAAAATTTTGCCCCCGGAGATAGCAACAAGTATACAATAGTTATGTGGCTTGAAGGGTCTGATCCAGATTGTACAGATAACATTCTAGGAGGAGAACTTAAAATCCATATGGACTTCAAATCAGAAATAATTAAATAAAAGAGGAAAGAGGTAATTATGAAAGAGAACCTAAAAAAACATACTAAGAGAATAAGAAATTTAGTTATTACTTTAGTATTAACCGCTCTTATTTTAACTGTTTCAACTTATGCATGGTTCATAGGTATGCGAACAGTTACTGTTAATGAATTCAGTGTAGAAATTGCAACCACTAAAGAACTTGAACTTTCATTAGACGGTAAAAAATGGAGTGACAATGTATCAATTAATAAGGAAAACTATAATAATGTAAATGTAGTATATTCTGACCATACTAACTGGTGGGCAGGAGAAGGCTTAATTCCAATGTCATCTGTTGGCGAAATTGATGATGATGTATCAAGATTAATCCTTTATGAAAAGTCAAGCTTAACACAATCTGCAGGTGGTTATAGAATTATGACTAGCCGTGCTGAAAATGATAATGAAGAAAATGGCGAAGTTGACGGATACGTAGCATTTGACTTATTTATCAGAAATCATTCTGGTGCTGATTATATCGTGGATTTAGACGATAAAAATGAAGAAGCAATTTACTTATCAGTAGATTCAACCGTTAAAGTTTCTGATACAGATGGTGTACAAGGTACAGGTATTGAAAACTCAGTACGTGTAGCATTTGCTCAAATTGGTCGTGTTAAAGGAACATTTGCAGATGATGTAAGTGGAGCCAGTACCATAACAGCTATAAGTTGTCTTACTGATACAAATGTTACTGGTATTTGTACTAGAACTGCTCAAATTTGGGAACCAAATGATAAAGATCACGTTCCAGGAGCAATTAGTTGGTATGAAACTGCTTGTAGAACGAGAACTAATGCTACTACCTTTAATGGACCTTGTAGCGGACTTGAAGATAGAGAATTTTATCCTACTTATGCTGTAGCTAATGAAATAGATGCTACTGATGGTGTAGATGTGTACGATGGTGGAGAATATAATGGTTATACTGCAACAATATCAGCAACTGCTGATGAAAGTGCATTATTATACAAATATCCAACATTCAGAGACACACACAAATTACAAAAAGGTATGGATCGACCATTATTCATGACATTAGCTCCAAACAGTGTTACTAAAGTAAGAGTTTATGTATGGATTGAAGGCCAAGATGTTGATAATTATGATTTTGCAGCTATTGGAAAAGCTATTTCAGTTAAATTCGGATTTACTAAACAAAGATTTACTGAAGAAGACTTTGGTTATACAGGCCCAACTGCAAAACCTACAACTACTACAACTACAGTTCCAACAACAACTCAACCATAATAGAGTTATAGAAATTTAGTTAATTTAATATTAAATAACTAATTTGATTATTTAATGTTTGAAAAATATGAAGAGTAATCTAAGTTGGTTACTCTTTATTTATATCAGGTTCAGAGGTGATTATATGAATAATAAAAAAACCAAGCTAAATAGCACACAATTTAAAGAATGGATAACTAATCATAAGAGGAAATTTTTTATAATGTTTCTTACAGCTTTGTTATTGATGGCATCAACATATGCTTGGCTGTCATCATCTCTTAATGTAAAAATACAATTTTTAAAATTATCAGTGGCAAGTAACAGTGGGTTATTTATTTCACTGGATGGAATAGATTTTTCTGATTCTATTGTTATATCTATGGATAGTACTATTATGGATTTAAAAGAGACTTATCCTAATCATACCAATCAATGGTCTTATGGATTATGGCCAGTTTCAACTAATGGAATAATGGATTCTGATCAAGATAAGTTTGAGGTTTTTATAGGAGATTTGGTACATACTAAAGAAAGAAATCCCAATGGAAGTGTAAAAAGATTATTAAATACGGTGCGCCGTAATGAAGACAATCCTAATCCAGGAAATCTGTATGTTGCTTTTGATGTTTTTTTTAAAAATGACACAGGGTCTCCTTTTGCTGACAATTTATATTTTGCTGATACAACTACAATTGATTATGCAGAAGATACCGAGGAAGAATTAAAAGCGGAAATGGACGGCATTTTAAATACCATTAGACTTGGTATTATTAAGGTAGGAAGTGTTCCGTTAAACAGTACCCCTGAAGAAATTCAAAACATGAAATGTAATAATTCTTGCGAGATGCTAATTTATGAACCGTATAGTGAATCTCACAGTGAGGTTTCTATTGAAACTGCGTTAAATTATGGTATTATGATAGTAGATGGTATTGAGATTCCTAGCTATGCAATAATTGCCGAAGGTCGTAGATTAGAACATACTAATGGTCATATAGGAACAGGAATTCCTTTGGATACGGAGCATTTTAAAATGCAAGAGACTGTCAAAAATTTTACTAAATCTGTCTTTGAGGTTCCTAATGCAATTACAAAGGCTAGAATCTACATCTGGTTAGAAGGGCAAGACATAGATAGTTTAGAAACAAATTCCAAAGGTGTAGACCTAACTGTAGCTATCGACTTTGTTAAAGATTTGGCTGGATACGAATAGAAGAAAAAGGGTGGAAGTAATGAAAAAAGAGGCTAGTAAAGTTATTTTTGACTTATCTGAACTTACTTTAAGTGAGTTAGCAAGTCTTTATGAGAAAGTAATTGGTTTTATGCAATATCTCGATGAAAGTAAAATTGTAACTGAAGAGAATAAAGGGGAAGATAACAATGTCTAATTTTTTACAATTTGCTGAAGAAGATATTCAATCAAAAAAAACTTTACTTTCGACAATGCCTACGGCTACAAAAACCAATAAAAGAAAATATAATGAAAAGATAGATGAGATAAAGTTAAAATATGAAGAATATCGGGTAGCTATCAAAAAATATATAGATGTTAAAAGTAAATCATTTAGTATTGTAGATACGCGCAATTCTTCAGAGTTAACTGAAAAAGTTGCCGATTTAGAACATATAAAGTTTATTTTAAATCCCACTAATACTTTTTTTGAAAAAATGGGATTTGATACTTTACTTTATCAAATGGGAAATTATCAAGATCTGAAATTCTCTTCTTTAAAAAAGATTATCAATGATTTACTTGATAAATTTGATATGGCTGGAGCCAAACTTAAAAAAGAAGATTTCAACTATACATTTTATGTTTCTGAATTCATGTCTTCCTTTTTAAATATTAGACGCTCTGGCAGTAATAATTATGACGGATTAACCGAAATATTTGAAAAAATATATTGGGAGAATCCCGAATTAATTAAACATTTAGAACTTAATTTTCGTAAATTAATTCGTCATAATGAAAAAAAGTTTATTCATTATGTTTCTAAATTTCAAGAGGATATAAAATTACATAACGGATTAGATTATGAAAGTTGTTTGGAAAAGCTAAATGTTGTTTATCGTGAATTAAACGCTTTAACTAAAGAAAATGTTTGCGATATTATTGAGCTTTCTAAAAACGGAGTAATTGATATTAATCAATATTTTGAAGATTCTAAAATAAGATCGACTACTTTTGGCAATTTAATGATTGATGCTTTAGATTTAGAAGATGAAAAAGTAATGAATCGCTTTTATGACAATATTGAAAGATTAAAATCTAATATTGAAGAGTTTGCTAATTATGTTAAGTTTGCCCCTTTAATAATTAATTTTAAAGGACAATATTTAAAAAAATTACCAGAAAATCCAAGTAAAGGGTCACCTTTAAAAGATATTGAAAATAAAATAACAAAAGCAGAAAGTAAATTATCAAAATTAAATAAAAAAATTATCAGTACTCATAGTTTATTTTTTAAACCAAAAGAAGAAAATTTAAAAAACGTTAAATTTGAATCTATCAAAATGGCTAATGAACTATGTAAACTATACGATGAATGTATTAATGAATATTTTAATAGTAAAGTAATGCCCCAAATTAGTGAATCTTTTGCGGTAGCAGATTTACTACACTTATATTATAGTTTTGATTATTATAAGAAAACGGCTATAAAAAAAACGTATGAAATTGATAACTATGATGAAATAGTAAAATATAGTGATAGTTTTGATTTATTTGCTATGAATCCAACCAATGTAATTGTTTGTGCAGCAGCTTTATTTGATTTATCAAATATTGCTAGAGTAATTATTAATAAATATCGTCTTCTTAATATTAATATAAACGAAGAAGATTTAAATGAAGACGATTTGACTGTTTTCTTAGATAAGTTAAAGTTGATTTTAAGGGTTGAAGAAATAAATAATAGTTCAACAAGTGTTGAAAAAATATGGTTTATAACTCAAGTATATAAGTTCAATGTTTCAGAAAGTAGTCCAAGTGAATAGACATAGTTTATGTCTATTTTTTTTCTTAAATATAATGCAGAAATTGTCGAATTATGTTATAATTATTTAATATAGGATGCTAGCAATTAAGGGAAGCAGGATTAATATGGAGAGAGTTAAAGGTCTAATTAGTAAACTTACTCATAATAAAATTGCCTTGGGTATCATTTTGCTATGCTCAGTTTTAATGGTTTCTATATTAGTCCCAACTTTGGCAAATTTTATTAATAAAGATCCGAAAATGACTCCGGCAATATGGGATGGCTCTATGGCGACAGATTATAAGTCAGGTGATGGTACTAAGGATGACCCATATATTATTTCAAGTGGTAGTGAACTTGCATATTTTAAATATAAATTAGATGAAACAGATTATAGTGACACATATTTTTCCATAAGTAATAACATTTTCCTGAATGAAGGAGTATTAAAATACAATTCTGATACTGGTATTGAATATGTTTTAAATGAAACCACTTACTATGTGGAGTATTATACTAATAAATATTATGACAATCCTGAGAAAAATGGCCCAGAAATAGGAACCGTTAATATCTTTACTCCGTTAAAAAATTTTAAAGGATATTTAGAAGGTAATTTATATACTATATATGGTTTATATTTAACTGATTCAAGTAGTGAGAATTTAGCTTTATTTGATGATTTACAAGGCAGTATCCAAAATTTGTTTTTTAAAAATATTTTAGTTTATGGTGGAACTAATACAGCGGGACTTGCAATTAGCAGTGATGATTTAACTGTTAATAATATAGTTTTTGATGGATATATTGTTAATAAACAACAAGTTACTAACAAAATTACTACAGGTAGTTTGAATCCGGATTTAATAAACATTTATGGTTATGAAACAACTAGTTATATTGATTTTAAAAATAAATTACCATATATAAATGATTTTGTTTCTGCTAAAATTTCTGGTACTTATGAACTTATTGGTTCAAGTGAAGGAACAAATATTTTAATAAATGGTGTAAGTGTAACTGGTGGCAGTTTCTTAATAAACTTAACCGAATTACCAGAACAAATAACTGTTACAACAACTAGTACTTCTGCACCAGTAACTTTGGAATTTACTAATTTTAATTACGAGATTACTTATAATTATAGTTTAGCTTCTGGTCTTATTGGAGAAGCTAGGAACACTATCTTAAATAATGTTGTTAATGCTTCAGATATTTCCGGTAATTTTATTGGCAGTGGACTTGTAGGTTCAGCTTTAGGAGAATTAAAAATAAATGATTCCTATAACCGTGGTAAGATAAATAGTAATTTAGGATCAGGTTTAATTGGTCAAATTGCAACTACTAACGAAGAAGTAATGATACAACGTAGTTTTAATACAGGAACTATTACAGCACTAACTAAAGGTGGATTACTGGGTTATATTAACAATACCGCTTCAAATGTAATAATTTCTAATAGTTTTGAGGGCACGGAAATTAATCCTGAAGCTAGTGAAGGAAATATAACAGTAACAAACAGTTATGTAAGTGATATTAATAATACTAATCAAAACTTTATTTATAAATCGATTGCTGAGTTAAAAGAAGAAACCTTCTTAACTGAACTAGAATTCAGTCCATATGTCAGTGATTCGGATTTTAATGAAAATTCTGCAAATATTTGGTACTATGCTTTAGAAGAATTCCCAGCAAACTATTATGATCAAAAAATGACTCAGTTAGTATATTTACATTTAAGTAATTTAACTTATAAAGAATATCTTCCGGTTTTAGAAAATAAGATCATAAAAAATAATATTACTTTCAGTTTAGAGGAAATTAATAGTTATGATTCAGTTAAAAGTAAAGAATATTTTATAAGTAATGAAACAGATATTATATCTAAGACTGATTTAAAGGAAAATATTGAGTGGATAAATTATGAAAATATTTATCAAATAACTGAGGAAGGCAATTACGTTATTTATGTTAAGATAACAGATTATAAAGATCGCGAAAGTTATTTAAATTCTGATGTTTTAATATTAGATTTAACTAATCCAGAGGTTGCCTTAAGTAGTGATGGGTATTCTTGGACAGAATATTCGGGTGAGCCTTTAGAGAAGTATACTAATAAAATTGAAAAGCTTAAAATAAATACTACAGATAATTTATCTGGTATTGCTTATATTAGATATTTAATAAGTAGTAATTTATATTCAGAAGCAGAGTTAAATGCTTTAGAAGAAAGTAACTGGCTTGATTATCAAAACGAAATAATCCTTAATGAACTTGGTAAAAAAATAGTTTATGTTCAAGTTGTTGATAATTCCGAAAATATCAAATATGTAAGTAGTTACTACTTTAATTATCAAGGTTATAAAATTGACGAAGCATATCCAGGTTTAGGTAATAGTACAAACTATCAAGGATTACCATTTAATATAACCGGTAATTCCGTATTTACTTTTAAGACTTCATATGAAGAAACTATATCTAAAATAGATGAAAACATTTTTCATAATATAATGACAAATGTTTTGCTTCCTAAAGAAACAATAATTAAATTGATTGATCATACAGATAATAAAATATATACTTATGAAGTTTCAACCGATGAGGATATTTATAATTATAATAATAGCTGTCCTCCCGAAACTAATTGTCAAAAAAGAGCTAAGTATCCTTTTACTTTATTTAAAGAAAGAGGGAAAACAACTCAAAATAATTATGCGGAAAAAGATTATTATCTAGATAATAAATATCAAGAAAGTTATACAGTGATTTTTGATTTTAGTAATACTACTCATAATCAAGATTTTGAGAATATTGAGGCATATATTGAAACCGAAGATATAAATGGTAGCTTGATTAGATCAACAGTAAAATCGTCGATTGCTAAATTTAATATATATTCTAGTATTAATGGTGAAAGTTCAAAAGCTAGTATTTACTTAACTAGTGACTATGCAGATAATCCGATATTACTAAATACAAATTCAGTTACGGGAATTAATTTAATAAGTGGTATTAATTATAAAAGAAAGCAAGAATATAAAATTTTTGATACCTGTTATGAATATGGTTATCTTGGTTTAGAAATTAGTTTAGTTAATAGTAATGATGAAATTGTTTCTAAGGAATATTTGAAAAATATAGTTATTCAAATCAATGGTGAAAATTATGTTGCCGGCAATGATAACATTATTCGTATCCCAGGTAACAATCTCCAAAGTGAAACTAGTAAGAATATAAAAATTATTACTTATGAAGGAACTGGACTTGCTGAAGGCAATTATTACTTTAAAATTAAAAGTTACAAGTTATTAGGCGAATATAAGGCAAGTAATAGTAGTGTAACAGAAATATCTATTCCAGTGTATGTTTCTAAATATAATTACAGCATTTTCTATAATGTTGAGATGAATTCTCAATTAATAGATAAAACTAAAGAGACTGAAAGTATTAATTTTGTGGTTACAAAAGAGGGAGAATTCGCCAGTCCAAAGATTAGAGTTTCTCTTTATGAGAAAGCAGATTTAAAGGGAGACAATCAAAATTATAATTTGGTGGATTTACAACAATATGTATCTGATAGTTTAGTCCATGTTGGAAATTACACATATTTAATTTCTGATGAGAATAATTTTACAATCAATTTTGATCCAACAATATTTAATTATAATGGATATCAATTGGTATTTGAATTATACGATGGAGATAAACGTATCGATATTGTTAAAAAGTATTTTATAGTAAGATAGAAAGGATGATAAGATTTGTGAGAAAAAAAATATTTATAATTTTCGGTTCACTCTTGATGTTGATATTTTCCTCAGGAATTACTTATTCAGTATTTAATTCTGAAGCCTCACTTATTTCTCCAGATCAAAAAATAGCTGAATTTATCTTTAATTCAGAGAGAGTATCTGATATTGATTTACCTCTTACCGAAATGAAACCGGGAGAAGAAAAAGATTTATTGTTTGCTGTTTCAAATTCTAACGAGGAAAAGTATAGTAAAGTCGATATTGAGTATCAGATTACTTTAACTACTTATCATTTCATACCATTGGTTATTGAATTATATCAACTAGGTGATGGTGAAGAAGAAACTTTAGTTGGGGTCTGTGATGAAAGTAAATCTCGTAATGAATTCAATGAACTAGTATGTAATATGCCAGAGAATTTATATAAGCACGATGATAATAAGTTACATAATTATCGATTATACCTTAAATTTCCAGAAGAATTTAATGATGAATCATATGCGGGTTTAGTAGATTTTATAAATTTGAAAATTAAATCAGAGCAAAAGATATAAGGTGGGTGGCATATGAAAAAAAATAAAAAATATTTAATTATTGGATTAATTTGTGTAGCTGCTGCAATCTTTCTACCTTTAACTTATTCTTTAGCAAAATATGTTAAGGATGTAGTTTTGGAATATCAAATGAAATCTAAAGGGTTTTACTTTTCTAGTCCTGTCCTAGGAAAAAACAAGGTTATAAATTCCTGGACAGGGGAAGCAATTAATTTCACTTTATTAAACAGTCTAAGTAATGAATTAGTTACGGAATATGATATAAACTATGAAGTAACCTGTGAAGTATTAGGAGACGAAGCATCTATAGCTTCCTGCCAATTAAATGATAAAAAGACTTCCAGTGATGCAGGAGTATTAAATAGTTATCAAACTTGTCTTAATGATAAACAAGATGGTATAAATGTTTCTAATTATAGTAAAAGTGAATGTGAGCTAGGTGGATACATTTGGGAAGTCCAAATAGCTACACAAAATATATACTTTGAGATTATTCCTAATGGCGAACAGGAAATAAATCAAGTTAAAGTAAAAATTGAAGTGAAAAGTACTTCTCCTTACGTAAAAACATTAGAAGGTACTTTTGCTTTATATAAAACTAAAGATAATTATAGTGAACTTAAAACAGAATATCATGATTTAACAAATATGGGAAAATTAGAGCTTTCTAATAAACAAAATGAAGAGCGTTGTATTAATTTAAAATGGAATCCCGAAGAATTATTAATTGAAGAAGAAATAAGTGTTTATAATTCATATTTGGTTGATGAAAATAATTATATCAAAGAAATCAATTTTAATATTGAATCTAACCGTAGTATAGAACTTATTTTCTATAAAAAAACTGCTGAAGAAATAACCTTAGAAAATTTTGATATATCAGATTGCACTACTTAACAAAAGATGACAAGTATCGATAAATAAATTGATATCTAAAATAGATTATGTTATGATTAGAATAGGTGGTAGTATGAAAAAGATTAAGAACATCTTAGTTGGTATTATTGGATTAGTATATTTTGTATTTGTAATAATTAATACTGTATTAATGCTAAATATAAATAAGTATGGAGTAACTCAATTTGATGATATGACGTTTGTAGCAATCAAAAGTGAAATATCATCAGATAAATATGTTAAAGGTGATTTAGTAGTTGTTCGTAAACCTAAATTTGGAGACATTCAAATTGGTGATGAACTATTTATTTATAAAATCAAAAAAGACGGAACTCCAGTTATTGATTTAGGTATAGTTGGAGAAGTCCATGAAAAAGATGAATCAGTTTCATTTGAAAATGGTGCTTCATATGAAATGGACTATGTAATTGGTAGTTCTGAAAAAATCATTCATAATTTAGGTAAGTATTTTAGTATAGTTCAATCACAATGGGGATTCTTGTTTATTATATTAGTGCCAAGTTTCTTAATATTTGTTTATGAATTATATGCAATAATCGTTGAAGTTAAATACGGAAAACCTGATGCCAAAAAGTAGTGTAACTACTTTTTTTTTGCAATAAAATATAGCAAAATTCTCCAATATTTTTCAATTATCTACAATTTGATTTACAAAAGAGGGGATTTTATGATAAAATATATTATAGAGTAAAATAGGAGCGGTAATAGTATTATGGCATTGAAAGAAAGAATTACAAAAGAAAAAATTATTAATGTTGTATTAAATACTTTAATAGCTTTATTTAGTATCATATTGATGATATCTATCTATACTGGAGTACAAATTAAATTATTAGGTCATGACTATGCCAATTTTTTTGGATATTCTATGTTCGAAGTTCAAACAAAAAGTATGGAAGAAACTATTTCTGCTGGGGATTGGATTATAGTTAAATTAGGTTCCAAAGTGAAATTGAATGATGTCATTACTTATAAACAAGATAATGAATACATAACTCATCGTCTAGTAGATATCCATAATGGAACTTATGTTACTCAAGGTGATGCTAATAATGCTAAAGATGATCCTATCGATCAATCACAAGTAATAGGTAAATTGGATAAGATTTTACCTGGTTTTGGTATCCTTAGAAAAACCTTATTTAACCCTTGGGTTTTATTTTTATTAATTGTTATTTTATATTTAATAGATTCTTTAACAAGAGAAAATAAGAAAAATAATAAATTCGATGTAAAAGTAAGAACAATTGCTTTTAAATTATGGAGTAAAATTAATAATAAATCTTCTGATAATAAGAATAAAAAAGAAGAAATTTTACCTGAATTAAATAATTTTAGTATAAATGATGAAGTAATCGTAGTTGAAGAAGACCCAAAAGAGGAAATTGTTATTTTAGAAGAAAAACCGGAAGAAATCGAAGAAAATATTTCAAAAATTACTCAAGAACAAGTTTCAGAAATTACTGAAATTTCTATGCCAGAAGAAACAATTGATGAAGAAGAAATCACTGACATTGAAATAGAAACTGACGAAATCGAATTAGAAGATTATGATTCTGTAGCTGATGATCTAGAGAAGACTCATTTCTTTAGAATTATTCCTGTTGATGAGGGAGAGCTAGATTCTACTTTATTAGAAATTGCAAATTATGAAGTAAAGGAACCAAATAAAAATGATTTCAAAAATAAAAAAACAATAGATGAGATAATTAAATCAGAGGACGAAGAAGAGGATGGTTTAGCTAAAGTAGATTTAGACTTAATAAAGAGTCACACTCGTCGCAATAAAAATTTAATTGATGCTATGATGCATATTAAAAAAGATGAAATTAATGAAATTATTAATAATCTCTTGGATGAAGACAAATTAACAACCAATGAACCAACAATTAAAAATATTTTAATTACAACATTTATTCATGCTAGATACTATAATTATTACAATGAAAAGAACTTAGAATATCGAGGCAATAATCTTTTAACCAAAATAGAAAAAATCTTAGGTATTATAGCTACTGAATTAATAAATGACTATAGTGGAGCAGATTATAAATATGCTGAAAAAGTAGAAAAATATTTAGATATTTTGAAAGTAGTTGCGTATTTAGATCAAGGGAAAAATACTATCTCTGAAATCAAATCTAAAAGAGAATATTATCGTAATGCCATAGATAAATATTTTAAAGATATTGAATCAAAAGAATTAGAAGAAATTGTAAATAGTATCATTAAGATTCAAAAGTCATATGAGGATATTGCCAATTATTTCTTAAAGAGATTTGAAACTAATACGTTCTATTTAAATCTTAATAAGATAAGCAATCAAAAAAATTATCAAGCTGCTGATTTAGAACATAGTATTAAGTTTAGCAAAGTTTATAGTAACTATATTATTGACAAGACTTATAATGAAGGTATTATTGCCGAAGATAAAACGCCAATTATGTTTATATTGTTATTGTCACAAATCATTAAAGATATGATCAATGCTGATTTTAGTAATAAATATATTATCAATATTACGCCAAGCCTATTTATGAAAGAAAAGAAATTAATAGGATTACTTAATGCTATTGACGATGAATATGCTAAGGCTCATATTTTGTTCTTAATAGACTTTAAAGATCTTGTTAATAATAAAAAATTTATACAAAGATTAAGAAAAAGTGGTTTTAAATTTGTTATTGGATTTAAAAATACCGAATTTTTAGCAGCTAAGAATAGAGAATGTTTATACTTTGCCAATATTTTATTCGTAGCTAAAAATAATGATTTGGAGGTTATTGAAAATTATATTCCAGATGATTTACAAGATAAGATTGTCTATGATAACATTTTTGATAAATATAACAGTATAGAAGGAGAATAATAGTGAACACATTTTTTAGGTTTTTCTATGAGTTTATTTCTGTATTCTTTAGCGGTATCGGTGCGATGGCTAAAGGTCTTTACAATGGCTTTCTACAAATGATTAATATTAAAACTTACAAATCTGTTTTAACTAGCTATAAAGGTAATTTTAATGGAGCTGAATGGGTATTAGTTGCTGTATCAATTGCAGTTATAGCTATTATTATAATTGCCTTTGGTTTACTAATATTCTTTATGGTTAGAAGAATAGTTCGTTTTGGAAAAGCAAAAGGTAATCAAGAAGAACTATTAGATGAGATAAATAATCTTAATACCCAAGTAGAAAAATTAATTAAAGAGAAAAATGAAATTATGGCTATGAAAGTATCTCAATTGGGATTAAAACCTGGTGAAGAAGAATTACCAGAAACAGGGGAAAATCCAGATGAAGAAATCAATACAAATAATTCTCGATTTGGTAAACTTACCCGTATCGATGAAGATATGAAAACTTATAAAATTAAAAAATATGCCAACAGTTTCACTTTAGCCGAATTAGTTGAGAATTTCCGTTGCTTTAATGCCTCTAAGTTAAAATTATATTATGATATATCTTTGATTAGAACATTTATCTCAGGGTTAGCTTGTGGTAGGTTGGTAATTTTACAAGGTATATCTGGTACCGGTAAAACTTCCCTTGCTTATGCTTGGGGTAAATTTGTGAATAAAGATTCTTGTATTGCTTCGGTTGAACCTTCATGGCGTGATAAAACTGAGTTATTAGGATATTTCAATGAATTTACTAAAAAGTTTAATGAATCAGATGTTTTAGCTGAATTGTATCGTGCTGGATATAATGATGATGTCCATACTATTATCCTAGATGAAATGAATATTGCGAGAGTTGAATATTATTTTGCGGAGATGCTATCAATTTTAGAAATGCCTTCACGTGAAGAGTGGATAATTGAGTTAGTACCAAATGGCTGGCCAGATGATCCCAAACGTATTATCAGTGGTAAATTGAAATTGCCGGAAAATGTATGGTACATTGGAACAATTAATAATGATGACTCAACATTCATGGTTACAGATAAAGTATATGACCGTGCTATGCCAATTGATATTAATACCAAAGTTGCGGCATTTAAATGCCGTGAACAAGAGGCTATAGACATAAATGCTAGTTTTTTAGAAAAATTATTTAACGAAGCTATTCAAAATCGTCCAGTTTCAGCTGAAAATCTAAATAAAATATCAGAAATAGATGATTATGTTATTAAACATTTCCGTGTTGCATTTGGTAATCGTATTTTAAAACAAATGAATACTTTTGTACCAGTTTATGTAGCATGTGGTGGAGATGAAGTTGACGCTATTGACTACTTTATTGCTAAAAAAATCTTTCGTAAATTTGAACAAATAAATATTTTGTTTATTCGTGATGAAATTGATCCATTTATTTCTTATTTAAATAAGAAATTTGGTAATGGCAAAATGAAAGAATGTATTGAATTTTTAGAGAGAATTAAAAAAGCAGCTTAATAGAGAGGAGAATCTAAAGTGGGGAAAGCTCTTAAAACAAATAATGAACTTAACAAAAAAAGTAACCTATTTATAGAGAAAGTTAATTCACAAATGGTTTATCAATCAGATTTTTCGGGTGAATTAATTAATTTTGCATGGGTTGATAAAATAGAATCTGCTTGTCCTTATATTGATAACGTTGTTAGAAATCCAAAGGTTGCTTTAATTAAAGAAGAGGATGTCGTAAAAGTTGAAAAAGCTAAAAAAGTAAGTGTTGCCAGTATCAAAGACTTATCTAGACATACCCATTATATAGAAAAAATTAATGAGGAAACAATGGAAGTTCAGCCAAATAAAATTTTGATTGAGCGTTCTGAAGAAACTTTTAACACATATGAAAATCGATTTATATATACATTGATTTATAATTTAAATAGATTTGTTCGTGATAAAGAAATTGAAATGGAAAATTTAGAAATTAAGGATGATCGTGTTTTAGAATATGTAGCTACAACCAATACAGGTGTTGAGCGAGTTAACATAGAATTAAAAATCACTGCTAATGAAAATTCAGATAATAATGAAAGTAAGTTAAGCAAAAAACTTGAAAAAGAAATTGAAAATGTTAAAAAAAGATTAAATAAAATAAATGCGTTTATTGCCAGTTGGAAGTTCAGTGAATTATACACAACACTAGAAAATGCTAATATTCATTTAATTACACCACCGATTAAAAAAACTAATATAATACTTAAAAATCCTAATTTCCAAGTAGCAGAACATTTGTGGACTTATCTACAAACTTACGAAGACAATAAAAAAGATTCGGCTAAAAAAGGTTTGGATAGTGCTGGTAATAATGATTTATTAGGTGTATTGGATGATGCCTTTTTAATGGATTTCTTCGTTATGGACTCCATTTCATCCTCTAAGCGAGAACAAAAACAAAGATTATCTGAATATGCAGTTATCATGATATATCAACAAATCAAACGAGCAATAGCATTATTATTAAATAGTGGCATTGATGTTAGTGATGAAGAAATATTAGACATTATCGCTAACGAATTAAAAAGAGAAAGAAATAAGACAACCGTTGACAGTTCAGATATAAATAATAGATTTAAAGATGAATTTGAAGAATTCTTAGAAGATGTTAAAAATTATATATAATAGGAGAGCGACATGAAAAAAATTAAAGACATAACTGAAAATAATAAGTTTATAAAAATTTTATTCACAATTATAAAAGGAATTATATTTATATTTTTATTAGCATTTATTATTACGGTCTATTTACAAAGATTTAGTGATAATAAAATGTCCTTTTTTAACTATCGAATGTTTACGGTTGCGACCAGCAGTATGGAGCCAAGATATGTTATTGGCGATGTCCTTTTTGCTAAAAAAGTTGCGGCTTCTGAAATTAAAGTAGGAGATGCCATCAGTTATGAAGGTAGAGCAGGATCATTTAAGGATAAAATAATTACCCATGAAGTAGTAAAAATTGTTAAAGATGATAATGGTAAATACGTTTTTCATGCTAAAGGGCGTGCTAATATTGTAGAAGATCCAATCGTATATGAAGATCAACTTTATGGTACGGTTGTTTATAAATCAAAGATATTATCATTGGTTTATAAAGTTATCAAAACACAAGTAGGATTCTTTTTATGTATTATAATCCCATTAATCGGAATTGTTGGATATGAGCTTATAACCACATTGTTAGCAAAGGAAGATAAAAGAAGAAGTACAATGTAAACAATTATTAAAGAAAGGGTGGTAAGATGAAGAAAAAACATCAAATTTATTTGCGTCTTAATTTAATGTCATTATTTTTGATTGCAGTTTCATTCATTTCTGTCACTCTAGCTTGGTTTGCTTATAGTGGTTTATCTACGGTTTCAACAGAAGTTGATGTCAAAGCTTGGTTTATTGAAATAGAAAAAAAAGGAGACGAAGTATCTAACGAAGTCAATGTAAATTTATCAGATCTCTATCCGGGAATGGCTCCAGTAACTGAAACCATTTACATTAGAAATACTGGTGATTCTGATGCTGAACTCAAATATTCATTAATTAGTGCTAGAATATTAGATGAAAATAATTTTATTATAAATGATGAAACTACAACTTCTCCATATGTTGAAGATTTTTTAGCCCATGAGTTTCCTTTTAGTGTAAACTTTAATTTAAGCAAAAGATATCTTTTGGCTAAAGATGATGAAACAATAGATGAAGCAGTGTTTGAAATATCTATTTCATGGCCGCTTGATTCAGGTTCCGAAGCTGATGTAATTGATAGTGAATGGGGAAATAAAGCCTATAGTTTCCAAAATTCAGAAATCCAAAAGTATAATAATGACAAAAATAATTATCAAATACAACCGTCAATACAAATTGCTTTAACTTTAACAGCTGAACAATATTTAGAAAATAATGAATCTAGTGATCCTAATTATAATTTAGGCGATTCAATATTATTAGATGTTATCAATAATAAAAGATGTGATACTTTAATACCGAATCAATGTTTAAAAATGTATGTTATAGATGTTAATAATACAATTGGAAATAGGAAAGTCACTTTATTACCAAATCCTTTAAGTGGATATGATACTAGCAGTTATAATGATTTTGAAACAACACAAAATGGCATAGTTAGTTTATGGCAAGTTTATACAAGAGGATTAAGGGTTACAGATTTATTAAATATCATTTCCACGGATATTAATAAGTCCGTCGTTCAAATAGATAATATCTCTGATGCCGTCATTGGAAATTTAACTTATACTGATCGAATGAGTAGAGAATTAAATAGAGTTATCGCAAGTAAAGGACGTTATAAATTCCCAAATGAAAAATTTCCTTTCATAGTCTCAACCGAATGCTACTGGACAGAAAGTAATTATGATTATGAAAAAGCTTTTGCTATACAAAAAGAAGATAATATGACCAAAATATTTGGTAATTACAAATCGAATTTTTGTAAAATTATACCGGTAGTGGAAATGGACAAAGACAGATTAGAATCCGAATCATAAAAAGAGAACCTTAATGGTTCTTTTTAATTATCTTCAATATAGAATTTACTTTTATGGGGTTCATCAAATAATAAATCCCGATAATCTTGTTGCCTTAAAACTTCGTATACAGCGATTGCTACCGTATTTGATAAGTTAATGGCTCTAACTTTGTCAGTCATTGGTAGCCTAATACAGTGATCAATATAGGGCTTTAATAACTCAGAAGGAATCCCAGTGGATTCTTTGCCAAATATTAAATAAATATTCTTACTAAAATCACTAAAATCAAAATCACTGTGTGGTTTATGACCATACCTGGTAAAGTAATAAAACTCCCCTTGGTTACGATTATAAAAGTCTTCAATATTTTCATATACATTATAGTTGCAGTTTTCAATATAATTGACTCCACTTCTTTTAATAGAAGCTTCATCCAATTTAAATCCCAAAGGTTTAATTAAATGTAGTTTAGTATTAGTTGCGACGCAGGTTCTCATAATATTGCCAGTATTTCCTGGTATTTCCGGTTCAAACAAGACGACATTTATCATAGAATCACTTAATCTATAATTTCGTATTTTTCAAGTAATTGAATAAAATCACTGGTGTTGATTAAACTAGAATTACTATCAATTAAATCTACTGCTTTATTGTCTTTAAAATAAATTATACCCGGAAGTTCTTTTAAGGTATTTTTTTCTAAACCTAAAGTTTTATTTAAATTAGTTAGATAATTATCTTGTTTCATTAGTTCTGTTATATTCATATATATGAAGTTATTAATTAGTTCATTATCTTTCAACACTTTTTTTAATTTGACTTCAAAATTATAGATATCTTGATTGCCAGTGTAACTTATAAATAAGAAAGTATCAGGACTAAATTCTAGTGAAGCATTTTGAATTTCATTAGGTTGGATATTGGCAACATATTTAGCTATATAACTGTTATTTGCTCTGTTTTTTAAATGGTTCTTATAAAGGTTTGAACCAGCTAGAGTTACAAAAATTACTCCTATTAGAATTAAAGCTAAATTAAGATAATTATTTTTACCATTTCTTTTTGCCATACTTATCCTCCTTTTTTATCTTATCTATTAAAAGTATATCATAATGCCATAAAAAAAAGAAGAAATATTCATGATATTTTTCTTTTATGCAAATATAGACAAAATAATTATTTATGTAGTTCAAAAGCCCTTATCATATCGGGCTTTTAACATATTATATAAATTGAAAGGAGTAAAAAATGTTTATAAATATTGATGATGATTTTCTAAAATATTCTTCTGGACAAGACATGTCTAAATTTTATCACAGTAACTATGATTACGATAATGAGCCTTATCATTCATATAATGAAAATAAATCAGATGTTTTAAGTCCTAAAGAAGGCTTAGCCCTAGGTAATCTATTTTTAAATTCATATATGCCATATAGGCATTATAAACCCAGAGAATTAAGAGCAAGAAATGAAAGAGAAGACCTCCTACTCAAAATTCAAGAATTATGTTTTGCCCAAAATGATTTAAATCTATATCTAGATATGCATTTCGAAGATCAAAAAATGTATGAGTTATTTAAGGAATACACCAAAGAAGCTAAAAGATTATCTGATTTATATTCTGAAAAATACGGCCCGTTAGAATTAAATAATGATTTGGGTGCTAGTTTTGAATGGTACAAGAATCCATGGCCTTGGGAGGTATCAGATAATGTTTAAATATGAAAAGAAACTTCCATATCCAATAAATATTAAACACAAAGATGTTAAAATGGCAAAATACGTTATTACACAATTTGGAGGACCAAATGGTGAACTGGGTGCATTCCTTAGATATTTTAGCCAAAAATTTACCATGCCAACACCAGAAGGAAAAGCGCTTTTAAATGATATTGCTGTTGAAGAAATGGGTCATTGTGAAATGATATGCACCATGGTAACTCAATTATTGAAAGGCGCTACTATTGAGGAAATAAAAGCAAATGGATTAGAAGCAAATTATGTAGAACATGGTAAAGGAATATATCCAAGTGACAGTAATGGCATTCCATTTACAGCAGCATCCCTTCAATCGATTGGTGATTCACTAGCCGATTTAGCTGAGGATATGGCTGCTGAAGAAAAAGCCAGAGTAACATATGAACATTTAATTGATATGACAGATGATCCAGATATAATAGATCCACTATTATTTTTACGTCAAAGAGAAATCATTCATTATAAATGGTTTAAAGAACTATATGAAAAATATCTAAAAATGATTCACTAGACATATTCTTGATAATTTTTTTGATGTAAATATGATTTGCGTACTAAATCAATTGGTATAACAGTAAAGGCTAAAGTTAGAATAAATAATAATTCTTTTATTGTTAATCCATAAGTTCTAAATATTGTTCCCCCGAAATAGATAAAATAAACTTGAATTATTCCAACTAACAAAAAGATTATGATAAAAACTTTGTTTTTCTTGATATTGTGAAATAAATTCAAGTGACTAGTTCGAGCATTAAAGGCATTAAATATTCCCATAAAAACAAATAAGGCAAAAAAGGCTGTTAAGAAATATTTGTTATTTAGATCAGAGCGGATTATATCTCTAAAAAATGTTATTTTTAAAAATAATAAGCACAATAAAGCAGAATAAATGCCGGTAAATAATATTTCCCCATACATATAACTATTAATTATTGATTCGTTTTTCGGTTTAGATTTTTCTTTCATATATTCTAAACTAGGACTTTCGTAGGCAAAGGCTAGTCCTGCCAAAGTATCCATGATCATATTAATCCAAAGCATTTGCACAACGGTTACTGGGGTACTTATTCCTATGAATGGTCCGATTATTGACAAAGTCATTGCACATATATTAACTGTTAATTGAAAAATAATAAATTTACGAATATTTTTAAAAATAGTTCTGCCATATAAAATAGCCATACTGATTGATTTTATGTTGTTGTCAAGTATTACTATATCACTTGCTTCTTTAGCAACTTCAGTTCCACTTCCCATTGCAAAGCCGACATCGGCTTTTTTTAGTGCGGGAGCATCATTGACACCGTCTCCGGTCATACCGACAACCAAGTTCATTTCTTGAGCAATCTTGACTAAGCGACTCTTATCTGTTGGTTTAGCCCTGGCTATAACTTTAAGTTTAGGAAGAATTTCTTTTATTTCTTCACTACTTAAACTTATAAATTCATCACTTGTTAAAGCATGGCTATCCTCTTTCATAATATTTAATTCTTTAGCTACTACTAAAGCGGTATCTAGGGCATCTCCAGTAATCATAATAACATCGATACTGGCATCTTGAATTAGAGCAATTCCTTCATAACTTTCTTTCCTTATTTCATCTTGAATTAGAACTATTCCTACAAAAATATAACTGTTAATACTTTTCTTATCGCTATAAGCTAGAGTAATTATTCGCATACCTTTTTTGGTATATTTACTAATCATATTTATTATTTTTTGATTATCTTGAATAACTTTTTTATTACCATGCTTATCGATATAATATTTACATTTAGGTAAAATAACTTCACTAGCGCCTTTAATATAAAAGGAATCTTTAGTAGTGGTTGTAGAATACTTGTTATTACTGTCAAAACTTTCTTGGGAAATTATATTTTCTTTTTCATAGGTACTAATAAATCTTTTTAATGATTGATCTGTTGAGTTCCCTCCAATTATTTTGCCATCTACTATCTCGCTACTGTTATTAATATTTAAGGATTTAGCAACGATTTTTAAATATTCAGGATATTTTATTAATTCAACTTCATTACTGTATTTTGTGTCATCATAATCACAAACCCCCACAACAGATAATTCACCTTTAGTTAATGTTCCAGTTTTATCAGTAAGTAAAAGATTTAATGATCCGGCTGTTTCGATTCCAACCATTTTTCGGACTAAAACATTACTTTTAATCATTTTTTTCATATTAGTAGAAAGTACTAAAGCCACCATCATTGGTAAACCTTCAGGAACTGAAACAATTATAATAGTTACAGCTAAAGTTAAACCATAAAT
>CAYQDO010000008.1:0-30416 GCA_964416365.1 uncultured Muribaculaceae bacterium
TTAGGTAGCTATTTATAGCTAACGGCTTCGAAATAACCTGTCAAATGGTTAAAATAGATATAAAAGTGCCAAAGAGACGAGTATACTTGGAAACAAGTATAGTGGAACGTGGTAAACCCCGCAAGCGAGAAACCCAAATTTTGGTAGGGGAACCTTTCAAGGTTAAATGAAACTGCGAAAGGAGCTTTGTAAAGAGCTAGATAAATGTTTACCGCCTAATTTTATTAGGTACAGAACATGGCTTATAAGATATTATTTTTTTATCTTTAAAAAGGAGTGAAGACTACTTGAATGAAATAAGTGAAGTCTTAAAAGGAACTAGGGAAGCCTCCGGAGTTAGTCTTGAAGAAGTAAGTAAAGATCTAGAGATACCGCTCCTTGTGTTAGAACAAATTGAAGAAGGAAACACTGGTGCCTTTAAAGATATTTTTGCTTTAAAAGAATATATTAGGGATTATGCTAAATATTTAGGATTAAATCCTGATGAAGTTATTGATGAGTTTAATGAATATATGTTTGAAAAAACTTCTAAGATTCCTATGAAAGAAATCGAGAAGGCAGCAAGAGAAAAAGCTTCTACAGAAGAAAATCCTAATCGAATTGCTTCACCATATACAAAAGCTGCACCAAAAAGTAGTGATAAACAATTTATAATTGTTTTAATAGTAATTGTTATTTTAGTTATATTGGCTGTTATTTGGAGTATTAAACAAATAACCCTAGGAAATATAACTACTAATGTACTTAGTTTTTTTAAGTAGGAGGATTTATGAATTTACCAAATAAAATTACTGTAGGAAGAATGGTTTTGGCCGTTATAGTTATTATTTTACTTGTATTTCCTTTTTATCAAGTAAATATAACTTGGCCAAAATATTTAATGGCTGGTAAAGTAACACTAGATTTAAAATATATAGTAGCTGGGGTTTTATTTATTATTGCTTCAATTACCGACTTTGTGGATGGTAAAATTGCTAGAAAAAGAAATATCGTAACTGATTTCGGTAAAGTTATGGATGCCATAGCTGATAAAGTATTAGTTAATGGGGTATTAATAGCTCTAGCTTATGAAGGACTATTACCTGTTATAATTCCAATAATAATAATTACTAGAGATATAGCTGTCGATTCAATCAAAATGGTAGCAGGATCAAAAGGAAGTGGAGCAGTAGGTGCATCCATTTGGGGAAAAATTAAAACAGTCTTTATGATGGTAGGACTTTCAATGGTATTTTTTTCCAACTGGCCCTTTGAATTATTAAATATTTCATTAGGTGATTATTTGGTATATATTGCTACCATATTATCAATATTTTCAGGTGTCAAATATTTCCTGGCTAATAAAGAATATTTAATAGAAAAGTAAATAGCTAGTAATAGCTATTTTTTATTTATAACAAATTTTAAAAATCTGCCAAACAAATGTTTGTGAAAAGTGTTGACAAAGCAAAATAAATATAATAAAATGAAGTTAGCAATAGAAAGTTTAGGTGAAAATAACTTGAAGTCTAATTTAGATGAGACTAAAAAAGAAAAAGACAAAGCTTTAGCTAAAGTATTAGCTGATATCGAGAAGCAATTTGGTAAAGGGGCAATAATGAAGCTAGGTGATAATAATCACATGGAGATAGATGTTACTTCTTCTGGTTCCTTATCACTTGATATGGCATTAGGGGTAGGAGGATATCCTAAAGGAAGAATTATAGAAATATATGGTCCTGAATCTAGTGGTAAAACAACTGTAGCTCTTCATGCTATAGCAGAAGTGCAAAAAGTAGGAGGCAGAGCTGCTTTTATTGATGCTGAGCATGCTTTAGATCCGGTATATGCCAAAAAATTAGGGGTTGACATTAATGAATTATTATTAAGCCAACCAGATACTGGAGAACAAGCTTTAGAAATATGCGAAGCATTAGTACGCAGTGAAGCAGTTAATATTGTAGTAATCGATTCTGTAGCAGCATTAGTTCCCCAAGCAGAAATTGAAGGTGAAATGGGCGATTCGCACATGGGCCTTCAAGCCAGATTAATGAGTCAGGCTTTAAGAAAACTTTCAGGAACAATTAGTAAAACGAAAACTACTGCTATCTTTATTAATCAATTAAGAGAAAAAGTAGGAGTAATTTTTGGTAATCCTGAAACTACGCCTGGAGGTAGAGCTTTAAAGTTTTATTCAACTATCAGATTAGATGTTCGTCGTGGTGAACAAATCAAAATGGGTGACAATATAATCGGTAATAAAATAACAATTAAGGTTGTTAAAAATAAAGTTGCTCCACCATTTAAAACAGCTGGTTTAGAAATAACTTACGGCGAAGGTATTAGTAAACTTGGTGAAATTGTGGATGTTGCTACAAATATGAACATTATTGAAAAAAGTGGTGCTTGGTACAGTTATAAAGGAGAAAAAATTGGCCAAGGCAGAGAAAATGTCAAACAATATTTAAAAGATAATCCTAAAGTAGCAACTGAAATTGAGAATAAAATCAAAGAAGCTTCTGGTATGAAAATAAAATAAGCTCTTTTTTTACCAAATAATTCTCTTGCAAAATAGGCTAATAAATTTTATAATAAGAGTGTAGCTTAAAAATCTACAAAATGGAGGGATATTATGGTATTTAATACGGCTTCCATTTTAACTCTTTTTATTGGTTTAGTATTAGGTGGCGGCGCAATTTATGCAATCATCATAATGACTGGTGCCGGTGCTGGTAAAAAAGCAGAGAAAATTATAAATGATGCTAAGAAAGAAGCAGATAAACATAAAAGAGACAGTATCATTGAATTAAAAGAAGAAACATTTAAATTAAAGCAAGAAGCGGAAAAAGAAGTAAAAGAAAAGAAATCTGAGATTTTAAGTGGCGAAGAAAGACTTTTACAAAGAGAAAAATCTTTGGATAAAAGGGAAGAAATGCTGCAAAATCGCGATAATTTTTTAGAACAAAAAGATAATAATTTAAATGCACTGCAAAAACAATTACAAGAAAAAGAATTAAAATTGGATGAATTATTACGTCAAGAATTGGAAAAATTAGAAACTATTTCTGGTTTTTCTAAAGATAAAGCTCGTGAATTAGTAATGGAACGAGTAGAATCTAATATGGCTTTAGAAATAGCTTCTTATATAAAAGAAATGGAAGCAGAAGCTAAGCTGGAAGTTGATAAAAAGTCTAAAAGTTTACTTGTCAATGCAATGGAAAAATATGCAAATGATGTTACTACTATTCAAACAGTCAGTACAATTGATTTACCTAATGATGAAATGAAAGGCCGTATCATTGGTCGTGAAGGTAGAAATATTCGTACTATTGAGGCTGTGACTGGAGTTGATTTAATTATTGATGATACTCCTGAAGCAATTGTTATTTCATCGTTTGATCCATATAGAAGAGAAATTGCTAAACAAACTATTGAAACTTTAGTTAAAGATGGAAGAATCCATCCGACTCGCATTGAAGAGTTATACGATAAAGTATGCCGTGATATGAATACAAGGGTTACTGAAATTGGTAACGAAGCTATTTATGAATTAGGGTTATCTAAAGTAGATCCAGAAATCGTTCATTTAATAGGTAAACTATATTTTAGAACTAGGAATTATGGCTGCTGAAATAGGTGAAAACGTCACTATAGCCAAAAGAGCTGGATTACTTCATGATATTGGTAAATCAATCGATAATGAAATTGAAGGAAGTCATGTTCAAATTGGTGCAGATATAGCTAAAAAATATAATGAAGATGAGATTGTCCAAAATGCTATTCAATCTCATCATGGTGATGCGGAACCTAACAGTGTTATTTCTGTTTTAGTCAAAATTGCTGACACATTATCTGCTGCTAGACCAGGTGCTCGTAATGACACTATGGAAAACTACATTAAACGTCTAGAGGAATTAGAAAGTTTAGGTAATAGTTTCCCTGGTGTAGAAAAAACCTATGCTATGCAAGCTGGTAGAGAAGTAAGAATTATAGTTAAGCCTGAGGATGTCGATGACATAACATCATACAAGATTGCAAGAGAAATGAAAGAAAAAATTGAAACAGACATGCAGTATCCTGGTACAATTAAAATTACTGTTATAAGAGAAACCAGGGCTACTGAAGAAGCCAAATAAAAACATCAATTAAATATTGATGTTTTTAATTCTTTAAATTCAGTTAAGAAATATTCATCAGTCATACCTGCTATATAATCTATAACTTTACGGACATCTGATGTTTCTTTTAAATACTCTTCAGGAAGATTATTTAAATAATTTCTAAATATTCTTTGATTTATTAAATTGTTTTTTATAATATTTAAATTATTTTCAAAAACTAATTTAACCATTTCTTCATAGTTTTTTAAATCTTCTTCAGTATTAGCTTTATAATAAATATTTTGATAGTTAAATTTTTTTAATTCTATGATAGCTTTAAACATTTCATCGCTTAATTTAATATAATTTTTTTCATAACTATTTTCAATAATATCTAAAATAATATTGTTAACGATTTGTCTATTGGAATTACCAATAATATCTGTTATTTCTTTTGGTAGATTATTTATATCAAATATCCCTAATTTTACCGCATCCTCGATATCTCTACCTAGATAGGCAATCATATCACTTATGCGCACGACGCATCCTTCTAGAGTCATTGGAACCAGTTTGGATGCATGTTTTTCGTCTACATAACACTTATTATAATCTTCTAGGAATGACTGAATAGTTTTTTTCTTAGGATAATATTTTTTCATGGCAAATTCTCCATTGTGGCAAAGCATTCCATCTAACACTTGTATGCTGATATTTTTGCTTTCTAGATTCATTAAAGTTCGGACACTTTGGACATTGTGCATGAAATATCCTTCACCATGTTTTAAACTTAATTTGTTCAAAAATTTTTCTCCAACATGACCTAAAGGTGTATGACCTAAATCATGACCTAAAGCAATAGCTTCAATTAAATCTTCATTTAAAGAAAGTGCTCTTCCTATCGTTCTACCTATTTTACTTACTAATTGAACATGAACCATTCTAGTAGAAATATGATCATTTTTAGCTTTGGTAAAAACTTGAGTCTTATCCATATATCTTGTAAAGGAATCAGAATGAATAATTCGGTCAATATCCCTAAAAAAGTTTGGTCTAATATCGGGAATAAATTCCTCTAGGCGAATAGATTCATAATCAAATGTAGCATACTTACTATATAAAGTTTCTCTTTTTAACATAATTTCTTTAATATCCATATTATTCACCCAACACATATTTATAATAGTTTGTTTCTAAAATGTTTTTAGATATTACATATTTATTATTAACAAGTTGGTTAATAGTTTCTATATAATTTTCAGGTATTTCATCTTTAAATGGCTTAAATACATTTTTAGTGGCATTATATTTACCGTAATTAGTGATCCAACTACGATCATTAAAAATAACTACACCTTCATTATCAGAGAGAATATCTGTACCCATTAATAATCTTGAATCAAATTCTATACCAAATAAATTTAATATAGTAGGTAGGATATCTAGACTGCCAGCATATTTGTTTACTTCTACTGGTTTTTCCATTTTACTGTTCCAGATAATTAAATGATTTTGATGAATATCAAGTTTTTCATCTTCTATATTCATAATTTCCTTTATTTCAGAAATTTTCAAACCATAAGGATAATGATCAGTACTTAAAGCTATAACGGTATCATCTAATATGCCTTTTTCTTCTAGTTTACCTATTAAAGCTTCTAATGCCTTATCAAGCTCAGATTGGCAGGCTATATACGCTTTAATAGCATTACTATAAGTTAAATCAACAACTAAAGGTTTATTTCGATAAGCCATATTATTACCACCGAAGTTGTATTCCAAATGACCGCTAATGCTCATGTAATAAGTCATAAATCTTTCAATGTCACTATATAAATCAAAAGTACCATTAATCATATCTAAATCACTTTGCGGCCAAGGTTTACAGTTCATCAATTTTTGCAGGCCATTACCACATCCCATAAAATTATAACCCATATTCGGGTGGGATTTATGACGATCATAATAAGTATAATAACCATTGTGATAAGCGTTAGTACCATATCCTAAAGCTTTAAAGACATTGCCATATGTATAAGGTAAAAAATTATTACTTGATCTAGAAAAGCTCCATACGCTTTCTTTAGGAAGTAAACCAGTTAAATTTACATATTCACCATCGCTAGTACTAACAAAATAAACTGGACTATAGAAATTATTGAATTTAAAACCGGTATTAACCAACTTATATAAAGTTGGAGTAAGTATTGGATCAACCGCAATAGGACTAAAAGCTTCTGCTGTAATATAAATTAAATTCTTTCCCTTAAAATATCCAGTATATTCATTTTTATTGGTAGCATCTAAAGAAGCCATATATTTATGAATGTTGATAATAGTTTTATTAGTTTCATTTGTTATTAATGAATCAAAGTCAATGTCTAGTTTATTATATTTTATTACTTTCGGTTGTTCTTCTTCTTCTTTATCTTCATCAATAGGCGGTGTTACTACCACAGCACTTTCTTCAAAATTAGATAATATTCGATATAAATCTAAACGCATCGTAGTCATAAGTCCTAAAGATTTAGCTGTCTGATTTGGGACATGCCTATTAAAGTAAAGATTTTTTACGGAATAAATACTTTCTTTAACTAAGAATAAAGATCCCATACATAAAGCATAAAATAAAAACATTAACAATACTTTATAGGCTACTAATTTATAATTGGTATCTAAGATAACAATTCTGCGATTAAAAATTATTAATAATGTGGAAGGTATTAACATTAAGATAATTGATAAAAAGTTATTGAAAACCACACTAAATATTTGACCAAAGAATTCAAATACTTGACCACCATTAAATAATGAATAAATAGAGAACACATTACCATAAAATAAAAAATTAACTCTTTGAGCAATAAATACGGTATTTAAAAATAATATTAAAATTATAAATAATAGGCGATTAGTTTTATGATCAAACAAACTTGTTAAGATATCGATAAAAACACTAACTAATGAAGTAAACATAAAAATATAGAAAATGTCTTTAAAATTAAAAGAATTAAAAGTAAAGATATGATAAATTAATTCTAAATAAAAAATTATGAAAAAAGTTATATAAATTTTTTTGTTTCTCATAAATACCTCTTCTAAATTATAACATATTTTGTCGTTTTTAATTACTATATATTTATATACTATTCATTAATTTTATATCTTGCATAATTTACATTAGAGGTAGATATTATGATGACATGGAGTTTATGTATGATTGTTAAAAACGAAGAAAAAAATATAGATAATTGTTTAAATTCCGTAAAAAACATTTTTGATGAAGTTATTATAGTTGACACTGGATCAACAGATAAGACAAAAGAAATAGTAAGCAAATATACTGATAAGGTATATAATTTTAAATGGATAGATGATTTTAGTGCAGCTCGAAATTTTTCTTTTTCGAAGGCTACTAAAGATTATATTATGTGGCTGGATGCTGATGATATTATCAAAAAAGAAGACTATCAGCAGTTATTAGAATTAAAAAACAATATGAGTAAAGATATAGATATTTATATGATGAAATATAATATTGCTTTTGACAAAAATAATAATCCTACATTTTCTTACAATAGGGAAAGATTAATAAAAAGAGAGCAAGACCATAAATGGCAAGATCGCGTTCATGAATATATTCCCCTAATAGGTAAAATAAAAAGACTAGAGATTGCTATAACTCATAATAAAAAAGAAATTAAACAAAATAATCGTAATTTAAAAATATATCGGATGATGGAACAAAATCAAGAAAAATTTACACCACGTAACTTATATTATTACGGTAGAGAACTATATGACCATGGCAAATATAAACAAGCCATTAAGAAGTTTAATGAATTTTTGATAACCGAAAAAGGTTGGATAGAAGATAATATTAATGCTTGTTACTTGCTTTCTAATTGTTGTTTTTATTTAGATAATAAAACAGAAGCCTTAAATTCTTTATTTAAAACATTTTTATATGATATGCCTAGAAGAAAAACATGCTCGCTTATTGGAAATTATTTTTTAAATTCTGGAAATTATTTAGTTGCTAAACACTGGTATAGTCATGCTTTAGAAATTCCTATAAATACAGAAGGATTTCATGAATCAGATTATGATTATTTTATTCCGTACATTAATTTATGTGTCTGTTATGATCGTTTAGGTGATAAAAAAGAAGCCATAAAATATCATTTATTATCAGAAAAAATTAAACCAAATAATATTCATGTTGTGCAAAATAGAAAATATTTTAATAATAATGAATAAGTGTCTATAAATGTCGAATTTTGGAGAAAGATAATTGACTATTATTTATTACATGGTTTACTATTATTGTAGGGATAATAAGAATGAGAAAAAATGATAGAACAAAAGGAGGAATAGAATGAGTAGAATTGTTATAGCTTTAGGTGGTAATGCATTAGGTAATACTTATTTGGAACAACAACAATTACTGAAAGATGCAGCTAGAAATTTAGTTGCAATGTTTGAAAATAATGAAGTTATTATTACCCATGGTAATGGTCCGCAAGTAGGTATGATTACTAAAGCTTTTGCAAATGAAGGTATTGAAATGCCACTTGATATGAGTACGGCTATGAGTCAAGGATATATTGGTTTCCATATTCAAAGGGAAATTAAAGAAGTTTTAGAAGAGTTAAAAATAGAAAAAGACATAGTTTCGATCGTAAGTGAAGTCGTGGTAGATGAAAATGATCCTTCATTTCAAAATCCAACTAAACCAATCGGCAAATTTTATACTCAAGAAGAAGCTGATGCTTTAATGCAAAATAGTAATGATATTTATAAGGAAGATGCCGGTAGAGGATACCGAAAAGTGGTAGCTTCACCTAAACCTTTAGCAATTAAAAACATTACTTCAATAGAAGCATTATTAAACAATAATTCTATTGTTATAGCAGGTGGTGGAGGCGGAATTCCAACCTTTACTAATCCAGAAACAACTAAAGTTGAAGCCGTTATTGATAAGGACGCTACTTCTGCACTATTGGCGGCAACAATTAATGCTGATATGCTAGTAATTTTAACTACTGTTGACCAAGTTTTATTAAACTTTGGTACTGAAAATGAAGTTAAAATAGATTCATTATCTTTAGAAGAATCTAAACACTATCTTTCAACTGATGAATTTAAAACGGGCAGTATGCGTCCCAAAATAGAAGCAGGAGTTTTCTTTACCGAAAAGACTGGTAAAGATACGATCATTACAAGTTTACAAAATATTAATAATATTTTGCTTAGAAAAAATGTAACAATAATTCATAAATAAAAATCATTAGGTTAACTAATGATTTTTTTGTGTTAAAATATTGTTGGTGATTAAATGAAGGTATATGAAAAGTGGCGTGAGCTTAAAACCAATCCGGATGATATTTCTTTTAAGAAAATTAAAATAATAAAACAAATTAGTTTTCCCCCATGTGGTAATGATGTAGTCGAATGTGAATGTCTTGTTAATAATCAAAAAACTAATGTTTTTATTAAAATTGAAAGAAGTACTAAAGCGGCTTTTGACATTGAAGAAAAACATTTAAATCTTTTATTAGAAAAAGATTATTATGCAAAAATACCTCAAGTTATTGAGACCGGAAAAATAAAAGATAAAAACTATTTAGTTCTAGAAAAAGTAGAAGGCTATAGACTCTCTGATATATTTTCCGAGAACATAAAAGAAGAAACAAAAAATCAATACTTAATTAATTACGGTAAAGAACTAGCCAAAATCCATCAAATACCTTATGAATTATTTACAGAAGCCAGACAGCGATCAATTAATGATATACCGCAAGAAGAAAAATATCAAGGTGATTTAGGTATCATTACATACATCAATTATTTAAAAGAAAATAAGCCTTTAATAAATCTTGACACATTTATTCATGGGGATTTTCATTATGCAAATATTTTATGGCAAAAAGAAAATATCAGTGGCATCTTAGATTGGGAATACAGTGGAAAAGGATTTAAAGAACAAGATATAGCCTGGGCTTGTATTTTAAGATCAACCCAAAAATTTATGGATAATATTGAAGATATAAAGTATTTTTTACAAGGATACAAATCAATAGGTAATTATGATAAAGCAATATTAAAATGGTGTATGATTAATGGGTATTGTCATTTTTATTTAATGTTTAAGGATGATAAAGAATATCAAAACAAGCTTAAAAAATTATTATTAGAAATTTATAAGTGGAATTATATAATTTAATAAAAAATAAGCACCTTAAGGTGTTTATTTTTGTCTTTCTAATATACTTATTATCTCATAAATTACGAAGGATATTAATAGAATTAAAATAATCCCGGTCATAACTAAATTCAAATTAAATACTTGAGTTCCATAAAGAATTAAATAGCCAATGCCAGCTTTACTAACTAAGAATTCTCCCATGATGACACCAATTAAAGACATTGAAATATTTAATTTTAAACTGGAGATAATATTCTCTTTGTTATGAGGAATCACTAGTTTGGTTAAAATTTGGTAATTCGTAGCTTTAAATGAACGAAATAATTTTAGTTTGTATGAATCAGTATTAATTAAACCGTTATAAATAGAGATAAGTGTTACAATCGTATTAATAAGCAAACTCATTACAATAATTGATTTAGTATTGGCACCAAGCCATATAATAAGTAGTGGACCTAAAGATACTTTAGGCAAACTATTTATGATTGTTAAAAATGGATCAAATATTTTTTTTAAAGCAGGAAATGAATAGAATAAAACAGCAATAATAAAACCAATAGTTGTGCCAAGGCAAAATGATAAAAATATTTCTTTTAAAGTGACCCAGATATGGATCCATAAATTGTTATTAATATATAAGTCATATAAACATTTGATTATCTTAGATGGACTGGAAAATACAAAAGAATTAATAATATTATATTTACTTAATAACTCCCATGAGAGAAAAAATGATAGGGTAATAAGGGTTTGGATTATTAAGATAAATAGTTTTTTATTTTTTATTTTTTTTAAATATTTTAATTGTTCAGGTGAAGTTTCGATCTAAATCACCCCAAACTAAATCATAATAATGATTAAATAATTTATCCTTTCGATTTTCAGAAGGGAGTTTTTTGTCTTGCAAATCTATTTTAATAATTTTTTTGACAATAGAGGGTCTTTTAGATAGAACAATAATGCGGTCACACATGGAAACGCATTCGGCTATGTCATGAGAGATTAAAATAGTTGTAACATTAGTACTTTTTAATAATTTATAAATATCGTCACTTATGGTAAGTCTGGTAACATAATCAAGAGCTGATAGAGGCTCATCTAAGAGAATGATATCAGGCTTGGTGGCAAGGGTTCTGACTAAAGCAACCCTTTGTCTCATACCACCAGATAAGCTATCAGGGTAAGCATCTAAAAATTGTTCTAGACCAAAATTTATTAATAGTTTTTCAACATATTCGATATTTTCTTTGGTCTTAATGTTTTTAATTTCTAAACCTAGACAGGCATTATCTAAAACATTAAGCCAAGGAAGAAGGGCATCACTTTGAAGCATATAGCTAAAGGTGTGCCCATTTTTTATTATTTGTCCATCAGTTTTTTCTTCAAGTTCAGCTAAAATGTTTAATAATGTGCTTTTTCCACATCCTGATGAACCGACGATACCTATTATTTCGTTTTCGTAAACATCGAAAGAAATATTTTTTATAGCTTCTATTTCTCCTTCAGGCGTATGAAATCTTTTACTTAAATCATTAATAGTTAATATCTTATTCATTAACTATAAGATCTTGATATGGTACATATTTATCTATGAAACCGCCATCAATCATAATATCTTGTAGATTTTCAAACATCTTTTGAGAAATAAAAGTATCAACTAACCATGAATCTGCTTCTTTATAACGGTTTACAATTTTAACTAAGTCATTTAATGAAGTATCTGGGAACTGCTTTAAGATAGTTTTAGCAACATCTTCGCTTGTGTTTTCTTTAACATATTTTAATGCTTCATTTAATGCTTCTCTAAATTTAGTGATAAGTTCTCGATTATTACTGATAAAGCTTGATTTGGCATTAAATGCGGTATATGGAACTTCTCCTGAGTAAGCACCAACACTTGCTACTACATAGCCAAGTTTCTCTTTTTCTAATTTAGTTGCATTAGGCTCAAATAAGTTAACGAAATCTCCTTGACCAGCTAAGAAAGCACTTGTTAAATTTGCGAAATCCACTGAATCATTTACTTTAACACCAGTAGTATTGGTTTTCTTTAAAGCGTTCATAAAGTTTAGAATTGGCATACCTCCAACACGACCGGCTAACACTTCTTTGCTAGCCAAATCACTCATTTTAAAGTTTTCGATTTTGGTACGTGATACAATGAACTGACCATCTCTTTTGGTAAGACCAGCAAAAGTTTGAACATAATTTTTTACTTTTTCTTTGTATACATAAATTGTTGCTTCTGGTCCACAGAAACCAATCTCTGCATCACCTGATAAAACTGCTGCTACAACATTATTAGCGCCACTTGTTAGAACTAAATCAATGTTAATACCTTTATTTTCAAAAATGTCTTTTTCTATGGCAACATAGAATGGAGCATAAAAGGGACTATGGGTAACTTCAGCCACTTTAACCGTACGAATATTTTCTTCTTTTTCTTTGTTTAATTCTTTGAAAGTAAATATACCTGCTAATATGATTAATACTCCAAGTACTATGCACAGAATAATTTTTTTCATCATCTTCCTCCTTAATTCATTTTTATTATATGTATATAAAAATGAGGCGTGACGTGAATTGTTTATCTTTAACTTTAATCTGTTGAATGTTATAATCTTCAATATACGGAGGTATAACATGGATAAAAAGTTTTTCTGTCTTGAAATTGAAGAAGTATTTAAATATTATGAAACATCTAAAAATGGATTAACTGAAAATAAAGCTTCTAACAGATTAGAAAAACATGGGAAGAATATTTTACCCACAGTAAAAAAAGAAGCTATTTTTCATGTTATATTAAGACAATTAAATAGTCCAATAATGTATTTATTAATGGTATCTTCAGTTTTATCTTTCTTAATTGGTGAAAAAGTTGATGCAATTTTTATAATATTTATTATTGCTTTGGACGTTGGATTAAGTACGATTCAGGAATGGAAAGCTGAAATAGATGCTAGAAGTTTAGAAAAATTAATTGAAATAAACGTTACAGTTTTAAGAAATGGTAAAAAACAAGAAATAGACTCTGCCTACTTAGTACCTGGAGATATAGTGTATTTATCGCAAGGAGATAAAGTAGGAGCAGATATCAGATTAATTGAGGTAAATAATTTTCAGGTCGATGAATCTCTTTTAACAGGTGAGTCACTTCCCGTGATAAAAACCACTGAAATAGATAAAAATACAAACTCAAAAGAGAATATGAAAAATATTGCTTATGCTGGAACAACTGTTGTTAAAGGAAGAGGGGTAGGTTTGGTTATTTCTACGGGAATAAACACCGAAATTGGTAAAATAGCCACTTTAGCAACTGATATAGATTTTACTAAACCACCTTTAGTAATTAGAATGGAAAAATTTACAAAACAGATTAGCATTGTCATTTTTATCATAGCTATTTTTATGACTTTATTATTATATTCTAAAGGTTATATTATTCAAGATATATTTTTAGCGGTTATAGCTCTTTGTGTATCGGCTATCCCTGAAGGCTTGCCAATTGCTATGATTGTAGCATTATCTAACGCTTCCAGACTTTTGGCCAAAAAGAATGTTTTAGTAAAAAAATTGAATTGTGTTGAAAGCTTAGGGAGCTGTACTGTTATTGCCAGTGATAAAACTGGAACCTTAACGTTAAATCAGCAAACAGCCAAAGTAATTGTTTTACCAAATGGAAGCCATTATGAAATTGAAGGTATTGGTTATAACGGTGAAGGCAATATTTATGGCACAAATATTAAAGAAATTAATAGTTTAGTCCTTATGGGTGTTTTAAATAATGAAGCAAGTTTAAATCTAATTAATAAAGAATGGATTTATAGTGGTGATTCTATAGATGTTGCGTTCTTAAGTATGGGATATAAAGCTAATATAATAGGTGAAGCCAGTAACTATCAGAAATTAACAGATATTCCTTACGAAGCCGAACTTAAATATTCAGCTGGACTGTATGAAAAAACTTTAGAAAAATTTATTACTGTTAAGGGTTCTTTTGAAGTAGTTTTAGATTTTTGCAAATACATGAGAGTAGGAAACCAAAAAGTAGATATTGATGTTAATTTATTAACTAGGCAAAATAAAGATTTAGCAAGTGAAGGATACCGGGTTATTGCTATTTGTCGTAAGGATACCGAAAGTAATTATTTAAAATTAGATAAGGATTTTACTTTTTGGGGCTTAGTAGGATTTATTGATCCAATTCGAAAAGATGTGTATGATGCATTAGAAAAATGTAAAACTGCCGGAGTAAAAGTAGTTATGATTACTGGAGATCATCCTTTAACGGCATTTTCGGTGGCTAAAAATTTAAATATAGCCAATAAAATGTCAGAAGTAGCAACTAATGTTGATGTCAATATTTACTATGAAAAAGGGCAGCAGGAATTCAACGATTTTATTAAATCTAAAAAAGTATTTACCAGAGTTACTCCTATTCAAAAATTGCATATTGTTGAATCCTATAAACGTCAAGGAGAATATGTTGCCGTAACTGGTGATGGAGTTAATGATGCTTTAGCGCTTAAGGCAGCAAATATTGGAGTTGCGATGGGAAGTGGGACTGATGTTGCTAAAGAAACGAGTTCAATGATTATCACCGATGATAATTTTAAATCAATTGTAAATGGTATTGAAGAAGGAAGAAATGCTTACAATAATATTCGAAAAGTAACATATATGCTTTTATCGACAGCTGTAGCTGAAGTATTATTTTTTGCTTTTTCAATTATTCTTAATATGCCTATGCCACTTATTGCGGTACAGATTCTATGGCTAAATATTATTACTAATGGTATTCAAGACATAGCCTTGGCCTTTGAAAAAGGAGAAGTGGATGTTATGCATCAAAAACCCAGAAACCCTAACGAAAAAATATTTGACAAACTATTATTAAAAGAAATGTTTTTATCTGGAATATTCATAGGTGGCATTGTTTTTACAGTATGGTATATTTTAATAAATTATTTAATCCTAGATGTATCTTTAGCAAGAAGTTACATTGTAATTTTAATGGTATTCATGCAAAATATTCATACTTTTAATTGTCGAAGCGAGAAAAAGTCCGCTTTTGATGTTCCAATAAAAAATAATCCATTTGTTGTCTATTCCGTATTAGGAGCTATGATTTTACAATTTGTTATTATTAAAATGCCATTCTTTGGCAATATTTTAAAAATCAGTAATATTCCATTTAAGCATATTATTGTTCTTTTTGCTATGGCAACCCCCATTTTGCTTGTTATGGAAATATTTAAATATCGTATGTTAAAAAGAAATCAAGATAAGGTGAATTAAATGAAGTTAGCAGTATTTTCGGATATCCATAGTAATTATTTAGTTTTTAAAAAAGCTTATGAAGAAACGAAAAAGATGTCTATAGATAAATATATCTTTTTAGGAGATTATGTTACAGATGGGACCGATAGTAATAAAGTCTTAGATATTCTTAAAAATATCGATGGTTATATTATAAAAGGAAACCGTGAAGATGCCATTTTAAATTATCATAATGGTCAAAATCAGTATTGGAATGACTCTATTCAATGGGATAATGTAGTTTATGGTTATAATATTTTAACTGAAGAAAATAAGCAATATATTAATTCATTACCTTATTTTCAAATAATTAGGATTGAAAACAAAAAAATTTTTTTAATTCATGCTTCACCTTACAATATGACAGGTTTTATAACAGAAGACAGTTATAATATTTTTGATAAGCTAATAAGAGATTTTGACTGTGATATATATTTATTTGGACATACTCATTGTAGTTTTATAACTTTTTATAAAAATCGTTATTTTATTAATCCTGGATCAATTGGATTACCTTGTGACGATTATCCATTTAAATATGGCATACTTACTATTGAAAAGAACAAAATAAAATATGAAATAATCAAAGTAAATTATAGTTATCAGAAATTATATGATTATTACACAGAAAGTGAATATTACCTAAAAATACCACAATGGTGCAAGCTAGTATTAATGACCATGAAAGATAGTGGAAATCATGTCCAAAATTATATTAGTTATGCTAAAACTAAAGCCAAAGAAAAAAATATAGACATATCAAACAGTATTCCCGACGATTTATTTTTACAGGCTTTTGAAGAGTATTTTTCGGATAAAAGTATATTATATAATTAATAGAAATTCTCTCATTACGATTTACTTTATTTGGTAATTCTGTTATAATTTTATATAGAATAAGGAGGGCTAGTTAATGGACACTATTATTAAAGAAATTAACGAAAGTCTATCAAAAATATTAAGCGATTTGGATAACCGTAGATTAGTCAGCCAAAAAGATTTAGATGTTGTCACTGCTAAAATAAATGAAAAAGTAGATGAAGCAAAAGAATATAAAGCCGAAGTTGATAATGCCAAAAGCAAAATTAAGGATTTAGAAAAAGAAATCGAAGCTTTAGAAATAGATCTAAATGATTTAAATGAACGATTTGGTAAAAAAGATTTTAATGTAACTTTAGAAGCCGGAAATCGGGAAATTAATGCTAAAATTATGGAAAAACAAAATCAAATCACTAAGTATCGTCAAAAAATTGCTGAACTAACTGAGCGTGCTAGAAGCATTAAAGATTTATTGATTAATCTAAAGAAAGATAAAAAAATCAAAGAGGAAAGATTAGATATTTTGAATAAAACTTATGAATACTATAGTGAATCTTTAAATAGAATAATAGAGCATGCCAAAAATAATCCTAACTCTTTAAATGTTTATAATGTTAGCTATCCAAATTTAAACTTTGAAGTTACTGGTGAACCTTTAACTCAGGTATTTGATGAAATAGAATCAATGGAAAATGAAAATAATGAAGATGACACATCAAATGATGAATTAACTGAGGAAGAAGAAGCTAACTTAAATGATATTTTTGAAAAACTAAAAAATAAAACTTCTGATTTAGAAAAATTAAATAAAAGTATCGATGAAGAATATAAAAACATTTTTGGAGAAGAAAATCTAGGAACTGAAGAAGTAGAAGCCGATTTAAATATAACCGAAACTGATTTAAATACGCCAATTGAAACCCCAAATATTTTTGATAATGCAGCTTCAGAAGATAATCTTGATATTCCAGATATATTTGGTAATGGTGTTGATAATTCAACTGACGTACCAGATAACATAGCTTATTTCTTTTCTGAATTTGGTTTAGATTTCAATAAATTTACTAATGATAATCAAGAAATAATTAAAAATATTTTTGATGAAAATCATTTTCGTAAAATCTTAGAGATTTTAAAAAATAATCAAATTAATTTAGAGAAGGTTTACAATGCTGTTAAATTATTAGAAAAAGGAATACCAGAGGAATTAGATCAAATTTTAACTAAATTATTACTAGCTGAACAAACTAAACTAAATGTTGAATATGTTCTTAATAATTTAGGTAACATAACTAGTGCTAATTTAAATGAAGTTATTAATAGTTATGGACCGAATATCAAAGATGCTGAAATTACCGATATAATAATGAAAGCGGAAAATTTATCAGGTAATTTCGAAATAGAAGAACCAAAATACTTATATGATTATGGTTATACCAATGATGATTTAACGATAATTGAAAACAATACTAAACATGATATTTGGATAAAAATTACTAGTTTTCCAGAAATCATTAAAGCTAATTATGAATACTTACAAAGTGTTGGAATTAATAATTTAAAGGATAGTTTTATGGGATATTCCCACATATTTACTAAAGATCCGGATAAATTTAAAGCCATTTTTGTTAAATACGATCAAAATGATTTAATCAGATGCATGGAAAAAAATCCGGCAGTCATTGAAAAACTATAAGAGTCAATTAGACTCTTTTTTTGTTTGTTAAAGAAGTGTCTAATAACGTTAAGTTTACATTCAAAATATAAAAATTTATGTTATAATTATTCTGAGGAAGTAGGTGGTAAAAATGAAGAAAAGTTTAGTGATTTACACTGTATTAATTTTTTCGTTTTTTATCATGCCTACTGTTCTAGCGGATACTACCTATGTTCATGGTACAATCACTTATGATCCTGATGATAAAAGAGCGGTTGTTTTAAGAAGTAATCCTAATGATGATATATCAAGAGTTAAAGATCATGAAGGTAATAATGTAAGTATTAATTATCCTTTTACATTTGAAATCCTAGGCGAAGAATTGACTTACTATAAATCCAAAGTTCAGTATTACGGAGAGTATTATATTGGTTATATTCCTAAAAAATATGCAACTAAATTAGGAAATTATATAGTCAAAGATGAAACATTCGAAGCAATGCGTAATTTGGGTTTTGATGATACTTACGCATCTAAATTAGCAGTGCTAAAAACAATATATCCAGAGTGGGAATTTATACCTTATGAGGTAAATTATGATTATAGTATTGTTGTAGATAGAGAATCAAGACCTGTAAGTAATAATTTAATTTCGACTGGAAATTTAGCTTTAGTAAGTACCGAAGACGGATCCTTAAAACCGGATGGTACTTATCAAAAATATGATAATGGTTTATACGTTGCTTCTAAGCAAACGATAGCTTTCTACTTAGATCCAAGGAATTTTCTTAATGATAATTATATTTTCATGTTTGAAGCATTACAGTACAATGAAAGAGCTCATCATTTAGCAATACCTGCTTTAAATGAAATTTTAAGAGCGACTTTTATGGAAAAAAAGACATTTGCTTGTAAAGATGGCTTTGCGATTTGTCATAATAATCCAGATGCTCAAATTCCTAAAAATTTCTCTGAAATTTTTTTAGAAGCCGGTAATTTAAATAAAATTAATCCTATTCATTTAGCAACCAGAGTATATATTGAACAAGGAAAAGGTACATCATCAATTATTAGTGGCAATGGTTATAATGAAGAATATGTAGGATACTATAACTTTTTCAATATTGCAGCGTCTGGAAACAAAGCAGGAACTATTGTCAGTAATGCTCTAAAAAGTGCTTATAACAGGGGTTGGAATAGCCCTTATGCATCTATTTTAGGTGGTTCAGAGTTTGTGGGAAAATGGTATATTTATTATGATAAAGAGAATCTTCTAAATAATCAGGATACCGTTTATTTTCAGAAATTTGATGTGGTAGGAAATAATCCCACTTTTTATTATCAATATCAGCAAAATATTTTAGCTCCTTATTCTGAATCATCAATAATGAGTACTGGATATAAAGTAGGTGATGTAATAAATTTACCATATAAGTTTAAAATACCTATTTATAAATATATGCCTGCTGAAACGACTTTAAGTGCTGAAGGTAGTTACGATGCTAATCTAAAAAGCTTAAATATTACCGGATGCTTATTAATGCCATCCTTTTCAAGTAGTGCAATATCTTATACTTGTGCTGTAACAAAAGATGTAACAAAAGTAACAGTTACAGCAAAAGCTACTTCCAATTCTGCAACTATCTCTGGTTTAGGCCAAGTTGAGATTCCAAATATGGAAAATAATATAAACATTGTAGTTACAAGTGGAAACGGCAGTGTAACTAAAACTTATACAGTAAAAATTAAAAAAGCTGATTTAAATGAACTCACTCCTGATGATATTATGTCAAGATTACAAATAAATAATAATGCAGGTGCACTAAGTGGTTTTACTTTAGGAACAAATGGTAGTGATTTTATTAATACAATAAAAGCTAGTTATCCAAGTGTTGCTGCCCAAGTAACAAAAGAAAACACTTTGGGCACTGGGACTAACATTATAATTAATAATAATGGTTCTAAAACATATACTGTATTAATTTATGGTGATAATAACGGTGATGGTATTATTGATATCTTAGATTTATTAAAGGTTCAAAAACATCTTATAGGTGCCGATAAATTAAAAGATCTTTATTCAACTGCCTCAGATGTTAATAAAGATGGTATTATAGATATTTTAGATTTATTATTAATCCAAAAGAATATCTTAGGTTCAGGTCAAATAACCCAATAGAAAGAGGAAAATATGAAAAAAAGAATATTATTAATTTTAACAATTATTAGTTTAATATTTCCTATTACGGTTAGTGCAGCAAGTGGTAGCGTTAAAGCCAGTGTGTCATCAACAAAAGTTACTTTGAATAATACTTTTAATGTTACAGTCAAAGTTAGCAGTGATGTTCCTCTTGGATCATGGCAATTTAATATTGAATACGATTCATCAAAGCTTAATTTAGTTAGTGGTGATCCTAGAATAGTTGGTTATGGTGATGGCACTTTTAATACCAAATCATATACCTATAGATTTAAATCTGTAGGGTTAGGATCGGCAACTGTTTCTGTAACGAATGCTAAAATAGCTGATTATGATACAGTATCTTATATAAATACAGCAACTGGTGGAGTAACTGTTTCAATCAGTGAGCCTGTGCAAATCATATACTCTTCGGATAACAATTTAACATCATTAAATGTGGAAAATTATGAATTATCTCCTGAGTTTAATAAAAACACTTTAGAATATTCAGTAATAACAGCGCCAGGAACAACATCCGTATCAATTAAAGCTAAAGCTTCTCATAGTAAAGCTAAAATTAGTGGTACAGGAGTAATTGATATAGTTGAAGGGGACAATATTTTACCCGTTGTTGTAACAGCGGAAAATGGTGCTAAAAAAACTTACAACATTAAAGTAACTGTTCCGGAAAAAGAACCGGTCAAAATAGAAGATTATAGTATATTGCGTAAACTTCCTGAAGAAAAACCTGAATATTTTACAGAACAAAAAATTACTATTAATGAAGAAGAAATAGCGGCCCTACACAATGAAAAGCTAGATTTTACTTTGGTTTATGCTAAATATAAAGAAGAAAATCCTATATATTATGAATTTAAAAATAATCAGATTAAAGACAAATTTATTTCCATAAAAAGTGGATTATTAACAATTAGATTAATAGAAAGTGACAAATTACCATTAAAAGAACTAAAGAAAGAAACTATAAAATTAAATAATCACGATTATAATGCTTATAAACTCTATGATAAAAGCAATTTTTGGATAGTTTATGGTACTGATTTAATTACTGGTAAATCTAATTTCTATAGTTATGATAGTACGAATAATACTTTACAAATTTTTGATACAAAGCCATATGAAGATTTATATAATAGGTTAAACGATCGAACTTTAATTATTTATGCTTTAGGTAGTGCTATTGTAATATTAATTTTAATTACTATTTTATTAGGAAAAAATAAATCAAAAATAAAAAAGATTGAAACTAAATTAGAAACTAAAAAAAGTAAAAAGTAATGATTAACTCATTATTTTTTGTTATAATGTTTTTGATGGTTTATGAAAATAGTATCTTATAAAAAAGTTAAAGGTAATGAATACGAATTATTATTAGATAATGATGTAAAAATTAGATTACATGATGATCTAATTATTAAGTATGAATTACTTTTAAAAAAAGAGATAGCTGAAGAAAGATTAACTAAAATTGTAGCGGATAATGACAGTTTAAATGCCTACTATCTAGCTTTGAAATATTTAGGTAAGAAAATGCGTTCGGCGCTAGAAATTAAAAACTATCTTCATAAAAAAGAATTTGATGCCAAGATAGTAGAAGAAACTGTTAATAAATTAACTAAAGAAAACTATTTAAATAATGAGCAATTTATGTTTAGTTATATAAATGATCAATTTAATTTAACATATAATGGGCCAGAGAAAATAAAACAAAGTCTTATTAAATTAGGTATAAAAGAAGAACAAATAGTAATTGATAAAGATTTCAGGGAAAAGATTAAAGCTTTAATAGTTAAAAAAGTGAAATTAAATCATAAATTAAGTACTAATGCTTTAAAACAAAATATAATTAATTACTTAATTAATCTAGGTTATCGTAAAGAAGATTTTATGGAAGAACTTGATAGTATTAAGTCTGATGATAAATCTTTAATCAAAAAAGATTATGATAAGATTTTAAAAAAATATCAAAATAAATATGATTCATTTCAGTTAAAAATGAAAATCAAAGAAAAATTATATCAAAAGGGCTATTCCCAAGATTTGATAAATGAATGGATAGAGGAGAGTTTATGAAATTAAAATATCAAAGATTAGCAAAAGAAGAAAAGCAAAAAATCAAATCAGATTTTTTAAAAACTAAAGAAAGTATTACTTATGAGAAAGCTCATAAAATATTTGTATTATCTATTATCGGTATAATTGTATCTATAGCTAGCTTTATATTTGATGTTTTCTTTAAATCAGAAACATTCAGTTTTGTATTAGATGGTTTATTACTTATCTTTTCAATTACCTTTTTAATCATAATGTATAATATTAAGTTAAATGAAATAAATAAATATGTTATAAATAAAAAAGCAAAAAAATAATCCTCAATTTGAGGATTTTTTATTATTTATAAATAAATGATATTAAAAATGCCAATTAAATTAGACTACAAAAAAAACCATACTGAGTATGGTTATAATTACTTGTCTTGAGTTCTGTATGATAATAATTGATTACTTACGTAAGTAGAATATTTTTTATTAAGTTCAGAATCTTCAATTTTGAAACCATATTCTTTTCTTAATTCAACTAATGCGTTTACTGAAATTGTTTTATCCATAGTTATCATTTGCTCTGATAGGGTTTCGATAATTTCATCTTTTTTATCTTTTAAAGCTGGTTTATCTTTTTCACCAGTTTTTAAAATAATGTGGTATCCAAATTTAGTTTTAACTGGTTCTTTAGTATATGCATTTAATTTTAAAGCAAAGGCAGCTTTTTCAAATTCTGCAGCCATTTGACCAGTACCAAAATATCCTAAGTCTCCACCTTTTTCAGAATTACTTTTATCATCTGAATGCTTTTTAGCAAGTTCATCAAAAGATGTGCCTTTATCTAATTCTTTAATGATATTTTCAGCTTTCTTTTTAGCTTCGTTTTCTAATTTTTTTATTTCATCGTCTTTCATACCTTCTTTAGCATTTACAGCAATTAAGATATGTTTTGCGGAAATATCTCCATAAACTTCATCTTTATAATATTCTTCGATTTGTTTTTCAGTTATTAAGGTTTTAGCATAATCTTTAATAGCTTTATTACGATAATAACTTATTATTAACATTTCTTCAAATTTATCAACACTGTTAATTCCATAGTATTGATTTAAAGCTTGAATTAATGCATTTTCATCATAGTTACCATCTTTATCTACATAATATTTTTTAATATCTTTGATTTGTTCTTTTGCGCTATCTTCAGCTTCTTTTTCGATTTTTGGATATTCCTTTAATAGAATATTTTTATCAATCATATCAACTAAAATGCTTAGAGCATAATCTTCTTTTAAAACATTGTACAAGTCATCTACGCTGATATTAATTGTTTCATCTTTTTCAAATGAAACGACGGCTTCCTTTCCATTTGCAAGTTTTGGTGCCTTGCCACAACCTGCAACTAAGCATAAAATACATAAAATAATAATTAATTTTTTCTTCATATTTTCCTCCATGTCAATTGTTATTATAACAGTATATTATTTAAAAAACAAGAACACAATTTTGTAAATTTCCATACAATAAAGTGAGATATGAAAAGGAGGGAGAATATGAACACTTGCTGCAACGTACAAGGAATTAGCGGAGCTGCTTTTATTCTTGTATTATTTATATTATTAGTGATTATTGTAGGAGCTATTATATAGTAAAGGAGGTATAAAAAAAATGTGTAAAGAAAAGTTCTCTATTGGAAAATTCTGTGGATTAAATAATACTTTTATTATATTAGTCTTATTTATCCTTTTAGCTATTATTCTAGGAGCAGCTTGTTTTTAATAGATGTAAGAAAGAGGGGAAGCCTCTTTTTTTATTTGGGATAATATGTTAAAATTTATTTAGAATAGGTGAATGATATGTTTGGAAAAATTATAAGCATGGAAGATAATTGGGTTATTGTTGAAAACGTATCTCAAAAATTAGAACATAATTATATTAATTATCATGTTATTTTCAGTGAGGGTAATCGAAAAATTGTTGGGGAAATAACTAGTATTAAAGAAAAAGAAATAACCATTCTTTTAGTTGGCGAAATTAAAGATGAGGTTTTCTATTCAGGAGTGTTAAAAAAACCTAATTTTTCCACAATTCCTCGTCTAGTTTATAAAAGTGAAGTCGAATTGTTTTTAGGTAATCAAGATATTTCTAATAGAGATGTTTTATATATTGGCAAATCTAATACTTATGAAGGGTTTAGTGTTAGTGCGGATTTAAATGGTTTTTTTGCTAATCATTTTGCCATAATAGGTAATACTGGTTCTGGTAAATCTTGTGGTGTAGCTAGATTATTACAAAACATTTTTTATAATAATGACTCATCTTTACCAGTTAATGCTCACATTGTTTTATTTGATGTTTATGGTGAGTATAATTCAGCTTTAGCTGATATTAGTAAAATACCCAATATGGGGTACAAGAATTTAACTACTAAATTAGATCTTTCTGAAGGAGATATTTTAAACATTCCGGCTTATTTTTTGGAAGTAGATGATTTAGCCTTACTTTTAAATGCATCTTCTCCAAATCAGTTACCAATAATAGAAAAAGCTTTGAAATTAGTTCATATATTTAACAGTAAAGATGAAATAATGCAGGAATATAAAAATGATATTATTGCATCATCTTTATTAGATATTTTATCTTCAGGTAGAACTTCAGTTCAAATAAGAGACCAAATCGTAGCAATCCTTACGCACTATAATACTTCAACCCTAAATTTAGATACCCCGATTTTGCAACCAGGTTATTCTCGAACTATTAAACAGTGTTTAAATATCGATCAACAAGGTAAAATGAATTCAGTTCAGTTTGTAGTAGATTTCTTGGGTAAATTTAAGAAATTGGACTTAAGTATGATTAAAACCGATTCAACTCTTATTTATACTTTAGATGACTTATATTATGCTTTCGAATTTGCTTTAATTAGTGAAGGTATTTTAAAAAGTGAAAGAATATATGATGAATTTAATCAGTTAAAAACCAGACTTCAACAAATTATTAATAGCCCGGTAAAACAATTTTTTAGTGTTTCTGATGAAAAAATAAGTAAAGAAAGATATATTAAAGAGTTGTTATTTGGTGTAGGTGAAGAAAAAAAACAAGTTATTAATATGAGTTTAAATTATATTGATGAAAGATTTGCTAAAGTATTAACTAAGATTTTTACCAAAATGTTCTTTGATTTTGCTACCAGTTTGGAAGAAAGAGCAAGTTATCCAATTCATATTATTTTAGAAGAAGCACACCGTTATGTTCAAAATGATAGTGATATAGATGTTTTAGGTTATAACATATTTGATCGGATTACTAAAGAAGGAAGAAAATATGGTGTACTTTTAGGATTAATTACGCAAAGACCAAGTGAATTATCAAATACTGCTTTATCACAATGTTCAAACTTCATTGCATTTAGAATGTATCACCCTGAAGATTTAAAAATTATTAGTAGTATTTCTAGTAATGTTAGTGATGAAACTATTGAACAATTAAAAAGTTTAACTCCAGGAATTGCCATGTTATTTGGTATTTCGTTTAAACTACCATTACTTACTAAATTTGAACTACCTAATCCGCTGCCACAAAGTACCAATGTTGATATTAAAAAAGCTTGGTTTAATGGATAAAAAAAGATACCCAACGGTATCTTTTTTAAGCAGCTTTTTTTAAAGTTCTTGCTTCTCTTGCGGACAATTTTACTTTTACGCCATCAATTGTAACGGTTTGTAAATTTGGTTTTTGTCTTGATTTTGTAGTATTTAAAGCATGAGAACGTAAATTCACTGTTAAAGGTTTTTTGGTTGATACATTTTTCGCCATGATATTTCCTCCTTAAATTCCATCTGATTTTATCATAAAATGCCCTATGTGTCAAAGAAAACTAATTATTTAAAGGAATATATTCTTTATTATATGCTTTTAATATTAAATCCTTGTTATAAATTTCATAATCATCTAATTTGTTAATCGGAATGGCTCTAATTTCATAATAATTATTTTCATTAAAACGCCCTTTTTCTACACCACTTAGCGTAGGTGTCCCATTTGTAATTTCACAATGAAAATAATGAGTTATCGAAATGTCATCTTCAACTTTTTCAACATAGCCTAAAATATTAATATCGACATCAAATTCTTCTTTCAATTCTCTAGTGACATTTTCTTCTAGACTTTCATTATTTTCTAAACCACCACCAGGGATGGCATAATACTCTTTGATGATACCGTCTTTAATTTTTCTTCTGAAAAAAGCTATTAGTTTATCATTTTCTATAATGATTGCTCTTGAAGATATTCTTTTATCCATAAATATCCTTCTTTCTATAAAAATTTTACTATTAAAATTTGTCAAAGTAAATAGAGTATTATATAATGAACTTAGGTGAACATATTGAAAGAGTGTATAAGTATTAAAACTGATTATTCACTTTTAAAAAGTCTGATACAAATCGAAACTTTGCTTTCATATGCTTCAAAAAAAAATCTACAAACTTTAGGAATAATCGATGATAATTTATCAGGTTCTATAGAGTTTTTAAAAGCTTGTTATAAGAATAATATTAAACCAGTCATTGGTTATGATGTAGCATATAAAGATAAAAAAATTATTTTATATGTAAAAAATTATGAAGGATTAAAAAAATTATTTAAATTAAATACCTATTTACTAAATAATTCTTTGGACATTGTGGAATTGACTAAATATATTAATGATTTAATTATTTTACTACCTCATGAATCTATTGAATTATATGAAGAATTAAATGAAATTAGTAAAGATTTGTTTATTGGTTATCAAACAGAAAAGGAAAAAGTCTCAGCATTACTTCTAACTAAGAAAGTAATACATTTTAATGTTGCCTTAGCGCTTACTAAAGAAGACACTAGTTATTTAAAATTATTGGAAGCCATTGATAAGGGGATAACATTAAATGAAATAACTACTGATTATTCAGAATATTATTTAAAAGAATCAGATTCATCGCTACTAACTAAATTAATTGATATCGAACTTCCAGAATTTAAAAATTTAATACCTCATTATGATGCAAATATTCCTGACAGTTATAAATATTTAGAAGGATTAGCAGTTAAAGGTCTACATAAAAGATTAAATGGTGATATATCGGAAGAATATAAGATACGTTTATTATATGAATTAGATGTCATTAAGAAAATGAACTATGTTGATTATTTTCTGATAGTTTATGATTATATTAAATATGCTAAGAAAAATAAAATTTTAGTAGGACCAGGCAGAGGATCGGCAGCTGGATCTTTGGTTACTTATTCTTTAGGTATTACCTCGGTAGATCCAATCAAGTACGATTTGCTTTTTGAGAGATTTTTAAATCCAGAAAGAATAACCTTACCAGATATAGATATTGATTTTGATGCAGAGCGTCGTGATGAAGTAGTAAATTATGTTAAAAACAGATATGGAGAACTAAACGTTTTACCCATAATAACATATGGAACTTTTGCTTCTAAACAAGTTTTAATATCATTATCAAAAGTTTTAGATTTAGATATTTCCAAATTGTTAACACATATTGATACTAAAAAAAGTTTAAATGATAATCTTACAAAAGAAGTAATCAAAATATTAAATTCCAATTTAGAAATAAAAAAATTATATTATCAGGCATTTAAATTAGAAGGTATTAAAAAACATATTAGTACCCATGCTGCTGGTGTTGTTATTGCTAGCATCCAATTAGATCAAATTATTCCCATTATGAAAAGTGGCGATAGTTACCTAACTGGATATACGATGAATTATTTAGAAGATTTAGGTCTATTAAAAATGGACTTTTTAGCCATCAAAGATTTAACTACCATATCAGATATTTTAAAAATGATTCCTGATGAAACTAATTTAAATGAAATAGATTTAAACGATTGGGAAGTCTTAAAAAAATTTGAGTATGGCAATACAACAGGAATATTTCAATTTGAAAGTGTAGGAATGAAAAGCTTTTTAATGAAACTAAAACCAAATAGCTTTTCGGACTTAGTAGTAGCTTTAGCTTTATTTCGCCCGGGGCCTATGGAAAATATTGATTCATTTATTAAAAGAAAAGAAGGCAAAGAAAAAGTAGATTATCTGGTTCCGGAATTAGCTGATATCTTAAAGGAAACTTACGGGATCATTGTTTATCAAGAACAAATAATGAAGATTTTTAATATTATTGGTAATTACCCTGTTTCTGAAGCGGATTTAATTAGAAGAGCTATTTCTAAAAAGAATGAAAGAATTATTGTAGCAGAAAAAGAAAACTTTATTAAAAAAGCAGTTCTAAATAATTATGAATATGAAAAAGCTGAAGAAATATATGATTTGATAATGAAATTTGCTAATTATGGGTTTAATAAATCTCATTCCGTAGCTTATGCTTTAGTTGGTTATCAAATGATGTATTTAAAAGTCTATTATCCAGAATATTTCTATATTTCCTTATTAAATATTAATTTAGGATCTGCTTTTAAAACCAAAGAATATATAGACGAAGCTAAATTTTTAAATATTAAATTTCATAAACCAGATATCAATTTAAGTAAAGAAGTTTATGTTAAAGAAGAGGGTATTAGAATGCCTCTTACTCTAATCAAAAATATTGGGGTAGTTGCAGCTAAAGAGATAATATTAGAAAGAGAAAAAGGAAAGTTTATCGATTTCTTCGATTTTGTGGCACGTACTTATGGCAAAAGTGTTAACATTAAAACTATTGAAAATTTGATTTATGCAGGAGCATTAGATTTATTTGAAGAAACCAGAAAAACTTTAATAAATAATATTAACAATGCCACAATTTATGCTGAACTTCTTGGAGGATTAGATTCATCTTTAGTTGCTAAACCAACTTTAGAAAAGTTAGAAGAGTTTTCTTCAGATGAATTAATGAATAAGGAACTGGAATTATTTGGGTTCTATGTTTCAAACCATCCAGCTAGTAAATTTCAAGAAACCAAAATAAACACCATATCTAACTATTTTGATAAAGTTGTTACGACAATAGGATTATTGGAAAACATAAAGACTATCAAGACTAAAAAGAATGAAACGATGGCCTTTTTACAAATCAGTGATGAAACTGGTAAATTAAATTATATAATTTTTCCAAATCGGATTGGCTATATAAACCAAATTCAAAAAGGAGATTTACTTAAAATAACTGGTAAAGTGGAAAAAAGAATGGATAAATACCAAATCGTAATTAATACTTTAAATATTTTAAAATAAAGAAAATCTTGTTGCTACAAGGTTTTTTTTGTTATATAATAATAATATGGAAAATATTAGTAAATTTCATAAAATAATAGCGGTTTTTGGTGTATTAATATTATCAGTCATAATATTTAGTATTTCGTATTCTTATATAAGAAAAACAACTACTCAAGATGCCCTAAATCAAGCCGAGATTTTGAGATGCTTAAATACCACCATAACTGATGAGACCAGTGCTATTAATTTAACAGATGAATTTCCAATATCAAATGAAGAAGGAATGCAAAAAGATCCATATACATTTAAAATTACCAATCATTGTGATATTTTTGTATACGCTAATATTAGTATAGATGTATTATCAAGTTCAACACTAAATGCCAATTACGTAAAAATCTTACTTGATTCAGATATTGATGAAAGCACGCCACAAATATTAGGCAGTTTAGAAAATGGAACTTCAGTAGCTACAGGTGCCACCAATTATATTATTAAAACCGAGAACATGATATTTCCTAATGATTCTTTAACTTTTGATTTAAGAATGTGGATGGACGAGGGTACAACAATGGAACAAGGTTTTAATAAAACCTTTGAATCAAAAATAGTAATAGCTTATTCCCCAACCAGTATTCCAACCCATGTTACATTTAGACTGCCAAGTAATCCAAGTGGGTTATATGAAACATCATTTGCCGGAGCACAGTGGAATATGAAGACATCTAGTTTAGAAATAAGTAGTTTAAATGGAGATTTAAATAATATTGAACTAACTAATGCAAGTCCAGTAGGCGCTACAAATTTTGCTGAATATATCATGAGCTTAGATGGTACAGATCAAGGAACTGGTAAGTTAATAAATGAAAC